>JBBRFD010000216.1:0-7917 GCA_038224985.1 Reyranellales bacterium | reverse complement strand
CATGCCTTCCTCTTACTCTATTAATCTTAGGTAGTAGCAGTAGTAGGGCCTGGGTGAATCGGGGATTGCCGTGATTCCCAATCCCTCAACAGGCCGGTGTGGATGGCAAAAGCCCGTTCCTTGGCCTTTGAGGCCGCGATTCCCGATTCACAGGCTCTCCGACTCATTTCATCCCAAGCGGACGGATACCGGGGCCGAAAGGGCGAGTCGGGTCCTGAATCCGCTCCGATCGGCAAAGGCACTGAATCTTCCCCGCTCTGCCCCGGTCAATCCCGCGTTTCTCCCGCCGTCGGTGTGGAGTAATCTCGAACCGTGCCCAACCGCAATTTCCATGTCCACCTCGTGTCGGATTCGACCGGCGAGACGGTGTCGAGCGTCGCCCGTGCCTGCCTCGTGCAGTATGAAGGCATCTTCGTCCATGAGCATGTCTGGTCTCTCGTGCGCACGCGTGGACAGATAGACAAGATCATGCAGGCGGTCGAGCGCGACCGGGGGCCTATCCTCTATACACTGGTCGACCAGGACCTGCGCGAGGCGGTGCGCGAGCATTGCCGGCGCCTGCAATTGCCTTGTGTCGGCGTGCTCGATCAGTCGATGAGCGTGCTGGCGCAGCATTTCCATTCCAAGAGCGAGCAGTGGCCGGGGCGCCAGCATCAGCTCGACGAGGGCTATTTCGACCGCATCGATGCGATGCACTACACGCTGGCGCATGACGATGGCCAGTCGACGCACGATCTCGAGGAGGCCGATGTCATTCTCGTGGGTCCGTCGCGCACGTCGAAGACGCCGACCTGCGTCTATCTCGCCAACAAGGGCGTGCGCGCCGCCAATGTGCCGCTGGTGCCGCTGGTGCCGCCGCCGGTCGAATTGCAGAAGGCCAAGCGGCCGCTGATCGTGGGCCTCACCACCAATCCCGAGCGGCTGATGGAGATCCGCGTCAATCGCATGCGTCTGCTGCAGCAGGAAACCGAGACCGAATACACCGACATCGACCAGATCCAGCAGGAGATCCTCGACGCGCGACGTCTCTACTCGCGCAACAAATGGGCGAGCATCGACGTCACCCGCCGTTCGATCGAGGAGACGGCGGCGGCGATCCTGACCCTGTTAGCTGCGCGTCGCGAGGAAAGGGCCAAGGCCGCAAAGGCAGCACCACCGGAGGCGTTGGACGAATAGAGGAGGCAGTCATGTCGTTCACGGGCAAAGCAGTAACCGTAGCGTTCGGCGTTCTCGCGTTTCCGGCCTTTGCGGCCAATGGCATCGACGTGAAGCGCGGGCCGGACACGGTAATGTTCGGCAATTGCGTGCCGAGCCTGGTGGTCGAGAACAAGTCGGGCCAGACCATCGATTACCTGCAGGTCGATCTGGCGATCTCGCTGCGCAACGGCCAGGAACGCACGGTCGAGCTCAAGTCGGCCTATCGCGAGGGCGTTCTCTACCCGGTCGAGCCCGGCAAGACCGCCACCCTGAAGCAGCACCTCGACACCTCCCAGGCCCTGGGCGCGTCCTGCGCCGATGTTGCCTCCCGGCGGGTCCTTCGCACAGTATGTGAAACGAATGGCACGGCCTGTGCTTCGTCGGTATTCGTGCAACCCTGAGGAAATCATGAAATCCAAGCGTTTTGGGCGTCGAACCATCCTCCTCGGCGCCGCTGGCGCCTCCTTGTTGGCGGCGCCTGCCCGTGCTCAGGGGGCGTATCCCAACAAGGCGCTGAAGATGATCGTGCCCTATCCGCCGGGCGGCGGGACGGACGGTCTCGGCCGCATCACCGCCGAGCGCCTGTCGGAGAAGCTTGGCCAGCAGATCGTCATCCAGAACATCGGCGGCGCTTCGAGCACGCTGGGTTCGGATGCCGTGCGCCGCTCCGACCCCGATGGCTACACCCTCCTTTTCAACGCCAGCCTGTTCGTGCTGGGCAAAACCATCATGGCGACCTGCCCCTACGATCCGCAGGCCGACTTCCGGCCGATCGCCCAGGCGGGCGAGGCGCCACTGGTGCTGCTGGCCAACAACGATGTGCCCGGCACCGACTACGCGACCACGATGGCTGCCATCGCCAAGGAGCCGAAGAAGTATTTCTTCGCGCTGTCCTCGGGTGGCTCGGCCGGCCATATCGCGACGCTGGCCTTCCTCAAGCGCACCGGCCTGCCGGTCGACACCATTCTCTACAAGGGCACGGCGCCGGCCAACACGGACCTGATGTCGGGCTCGGTACAGCTCTTCATGGATCCGTGGACGGCGCTGCTGCCGCTCGCGACTTCGGGCCGCGCCAGGGGCCTGATGGTGACCTCGAAGGAACGCACGTCGCTGGCGCCCAAGATCCCGACCTCGAACGAAGTCGGGTTGAGGGATTTCAATATCAGTTCTTGGTACGGCGTCTGGGCGCCCAAGGGCACGCCCGACACCATCGTCGACCGCCTCGCCGCGGCGATGGCCGAAGTCTCCAAGGACCCGGCTTTCATCGCCAAGACCACGAGCCTCGGCATTGTGCCGACGGCGCGCGGTCCGAAGGACTTCGCCGCCTTCATCAAGACCGAGGTCGAGACCAATACCGCGCTGCTGACCGAGGCGGGCTACAAGCCGGAGTAATGCCTGCCGACTAGATGTCGGGGCCGCCAAGGGGCGTCGACAGGTGCGACATGACTATTACGCCGCTTTCACCACGGGCTGGAAGCGCGCGTCGAAGTCGCGGATGGATTGTTCGAGGGCTTCGGCGACCTGCTTCAGCTTGGTCTGGTTGACGACCTTCAGGCCGAACAGGTCCTTGACGTAGAACACGTCGACGGCGCGCTCGCCATAGGTGGTGATATGCGCCGAGGCGATCTGCAGGCTGAGCCGCGTCAGCGCGCGCGTGACGGCATGCAGGAAGCCCGGCCGGTCGCGGCCGTTGACCTCGATCACGGTGAAAGTATCCGAGGCGTTGTTGTCGATCAGCACGCGCGGCTGCACGGTGAAGACGCGGTCGCTCTTGGGCCACGAGCCGCGCTGGTTGTCGAGCTCGCGCTGCACATCGAGGCGGTTGCTGAGCGCCAGCTCGACGCGGGCGGCGAGACGGGCGAGGCGCTGCGGTCCGTCGAAGGGCTTACCTTCGAGGTCCTGAATCCAGAAGGCGTCGAGCGCCATGCCATTGGCCAGGGTGAAGATCTTGGCATCGACGATATTGGCGCCGCTGATCGCCATGGCGCCGGCGAGGCGGGCGAACAGGCCATGCGTGTCGAGCGTATAGATCGTGACCTCGGTCACCGAGCGCTGCGCATCGACGCGATTCTCGATGGCCAGCGGCTTGCCGTCACGCTCGGCGCGACGCACCAGCTCGGCCTGACGCGCCAGCGTATCCGGATTGAAGGAGAGCCAGTAGGGCGCGTAGCCGCGGGCGAAATGTTCTTCCTTGTCGGCGTCGCTCCAGCTGCCGAGGCGTTTGCCGACCTCGGCCTGGATCGCCTTGATGCGTTCGAGGCGGCCGCCGGCCAGCGTGCCGCCCGACAGGACCTGCTCGGCGGCGACATAGAGCTGGCGCAGCAGGGCTGCCTTCCAGCCGTTCCAGACATCGGGACCGACGGCGCGGATGTCGCAGACCGTCAGCACCAGCAAGAGGCGCAGCCGCTCGGGCGATTGAACGAGGGCGGCGAAATCGTCGATCGTCTTGGGGTCCTGCAGGTCGCGCTGGAAAGCGGTGCCCGACATGGCGAGATGGTGGCGCACCAGCCAGGCCACGGTTTCGGTCTCGGCGTCGCTCAGGCCGAGGCGCGGCCCGAGCTGCAGCGCCACGTCGGCGCCCAGCAGCGAGTGATCGCCGCCGCGGCCCTTGGCGATGTCGTGCAGCAACACCGCGAGATAGAGCACCGGCCGCGACAGGATCTTGTGGACCACATCGGACGCCATCGGATGGTCGTCTTTCAGCGTACCGTCCTCGATGCGCGCCAGGATACCGATGGCGCGGATGGTGTGCTCGTCGACGGTGTAGGTGTGGTACATGTCGTGCTGCGTTTGCGCGATGACGCGGCCGAAGTCGGGAACGAAGCGGCCGAACACGCCCGACTCGTTGAGAAGCCTGAGCGTCGTCTCCGGGTCCTTGCGCGAGGTCAGCATCTCCATGAACAGGCGATTGGCCTTGGCATCGGAGCGCAGCCGGTCGACCAGCTTGATATTCTGGGTGATGAGACGCAGCGTCGCCGGATGGACGTCCAGGCCGTTTTCCTGCGCCACATGGAAGAGCCGCAGGATCGCTACCGGATCCTGGGTGAAGGCCTCGGGCGACGCAACGCCCAAGCGCTGGCCGTCGAGCTTGAAGCCCTCGAGCTCGCGCGGCCGCAGCGTCTGCCACAGCGCCGCCAGCTTGGGCTTGCGGCGATGGCTGTCCTCGAGGGCCGCCACGAAGATGCGCGTGAGATCGCCCACGATCTTGGCGTGCAGATAGTAGTGTTTGGTGAAGCGCTCGACGCCGCGGCTGCCCGGCCGGTCCTGGTAGCCCAGGCATTTGGCGATCTCGCTCTGGAGATCGAAGGACAGGCGATCGTCGGCGCGACCGGTGATGTAATGGATATGGCAGCGCACGGTGTTCAGGAAGCGTTCGGAGCGCTCGAACTGGCGCGCCTCCTCCTTGGTCAGCACGCCCTTGTCGACCAGCTCGGCCGGGCTGCCGACGCGGTAGAGATACTTGGCGATCCAGTAGAGCGTGTGCAGGTCGCGCAAGCCGCCCTTGCCCTCTTTGACATTGGGCTCGACGACGTAGCGCGAGTCGCCCATGCGCTGGTGGCGCTGGTCGCGCTCGGCGAGCTTCGCCTCGACGAAGTCGCGGCCATCGGTGGTGTTGAAGGCGCGCGCGAAGCCCGCCATCAGCTGGTCGTAGAGATCGCGCTCGCCCCACAGATAGCGCGCCTCGAGCAAGGCCGTGCGGATCGTCTGGTCGCGCTCGGCGTAGCGGATGCTTTCGTCGACGGTGCGCGTGGCGTGGCCGACCTTGAGGCCGAGATCCCACAGCAGGTAGAGCATATACTCGACGATCTGCTCGCCGCGTGGCGTCTGCTTGTAGGGCCGCAGGAACAAGAGATCGAGGTCCGACATCGGCGCCAGCTCGCCGCGGCCGTAGCCGCCGGTGGCAACGACCCCCAGGCGCTCGGCGGCCGAGGGATTGGCGGCGGGAAAGACGCGATCGCTGGCGAAGTCGAAGAGGATGCGGACGATCTGGTCCATCAGGAACGAGGTGGCGGCCAGCACCATCGGCCCGTCGTTGCGCAGTGCCGTGGCGCCTTCGAAGCGGGCGCGGATCTCGGCTCGGCCGCCGCCCATCGCCTCGCGCAGCACCGCCAGCACCTTGGCGCGCGGCGGCTCGTTGCCGGTCGGCAGGTCCTCGACCAGCAGGGCAAGGGCGTCCTCGACGTCGCGGCGACGGATGATCGCGCGGCGGTCGGGGATTTGATCGTAGGGTCTCGCCATGGGGCCGGGATACTATAGGGAAGGGCCCCGAGGGGCCATGCCACGGCCTTGGGAGGCGGGAGTGAAACGACGGGCCTTTCTTGCAATGTCGGCGCTGGCTCTGGCCGGTCCATCGGCGCGCGCCCAGACGCGGCCGGCGCCCGCGGCACCGGCCCAGATCGACATCAACAGCGCCTCGCGCGACGATCTGATGGCGTTGGAGGGCATCGGTGAGGTGAGAGCCGAGGCCATTATCCGGGCGCGGCCGTTCAAGGCCAAGACCGAGCTGGTCGAGCGCCGGCTGATCCCCGAGGCGCTCTACGACAAGATCGCCGACAAGGTCTGGGCCAAGGCCGTGCCGACGCCGCCCGCGCCCAAGCCCGCCCCCGCGCCGACCCCGGCCCCGCCCAAGCGTACCTAGGTGTCCGCCGCGACCATCTATGCCCTGGCCACACCAGCGCCCAGCCGGGCGGCGCCGGGCGCTCTTGCCGTCATTCGCTTGAGTGGCCCGCGTGCCGGCGAGGCGCTGTCGCTGCTGACCAGGCGGCCGTTGCCGGCGGCGCGGCGCATGGTGGTGCGGCCGCTGCTCGATCCGGTGAGCGGCGAGGAGATCGACCGCGGCCTGATCGTCTGGTTCGAGGCCCCCAACACCGAGACCGGCGAGACCATGGCCGAGCTGCACAGCCATGGCGGCCGCGCGGTCGTGGGGGGCTTGCTCGAGGCGCTGGCAAACCTCGGCTTCTGCCGGCTGGCCGAGCCCGGCGAGTTCACCCGCCGCGCTTTCGAGAACGGCAAGCTCGATCTCACCGAGGCCGAGGGCATCGCCGATCTGGTCGCGGCCGAAACCGGCCAGCAGCGCCGTCAGGCGCTGGCGCAGATGGAGGGCGCACTGCACCGGCTCTACGAATCATGGCGCGCGCAGGGACTGCGCGCGCTCGCCCATCTCGAAGCCGCCATCGATTTCCCCGACGAGGATCTGCCCGCCGGCATCGATGTGCGCGTGACCGAGGAGATTTCCGACCTCGCCCGCCAGATCGAGGCGCATCTGCAGGACCGTCGCGGCGAGCGCCTGCGCGACGGGCTATCCATCGCCATCCTGGGGCCGCCCAATGCGGGCAAGTCGTCGCTGCTCAACCTGCTGGCCCGCCGCGAGGCGGCCATCGTCTCGGAGACGGCCGGCACGACGCGCGACGTGATCGAGGTCCATCTCGATCTCGGCGGCTGGCCGGTGGTGCTGGCCGATACCGCGGGCCTGCGCGCCTCCAGCGATCCCATCGAACTGGAAGGCGTGCGCCGGGCTATGAAGCGTGCGGAGCAGGCCGACCTGCGGCTGCTGGTCGTCGCCGCCGATGACGACTGGCGCGCGCGTGCGGCCGAGCTCGAGACGAGCGCCGGTGCGGGCCTCGTCGTGCTCAACAAGATCGATCTCCTGTCCAATGTGGACGTGCCGGCGGATTACGCCGCCGTCTCAACGCTGAGCGGCGCGGGTGTGCCCGCGTTGCTGGCGCGAATCGAAGCGAAAGTGGCAGAGGCCTTCGATTCCAGCGGCCCACCGCCGATGACGCGGGCGCGTCACCGAGAGGCCTTGCGCGACGCCCGCAGCGCTCTCGCCCGCGCGCTGGAGGCGCCGGAAGTGGCGCTGGCGGCCGAAGACGTGCGGCTGGCGATGCGCGCGCTCGGCCGCATCACCGGCACGGTGCGGATCGACGAGCTGCTCGACGTGATCTTCCGCGACTTCTGCATCGGCAAATAGGCGGCGCTATATAGGAGCCACATCTAGCCCGCCGGCTAATCTTCCTCGCAATGCGCCCGCCCCTCCGGCGTTAAAACGAACCGCCGGCCGTCACTGGTGACAAGACCAAGTTTTTCGAGGCGAGCGATTTCCCCGCTCAGGGGGCTCTCTCCCCAGCCGTTCCAGACCTGCATCAAGAACTGCCGATCTAGTCCACTCACTGGCGGTTTCGTTGCTCGTGGCATCTGGGTTTCCCGCTGTCTTTGTATGAAAACAACGCAGCGCGTCGTGTTGTCGTTCCCGACGTCGGCCGCGGCGGCTTTCAATCTGGAACGAGTCGAGAAAGGCGGCGTTGATCCCGGGTCACCCCCTCCGGAGGCGTTTCGACACGACCCGCTTCCGCCCCAGCCATGGGGCCTTCTTTCGGGAGATACGCCATCAGTTGGAGGGTCGCGATCTTCCAGCCTTCTTGCCATTGGGAGTACAGACGTGAAGCAACCGAAAAAAAGCACGCCCGCCACGAAAACCACCGCAGCCGGAGGAGGCGAGACCCATCAGACGACTGCCGCCGACGCCCAGACGCTGACGACCAACCAGGGCACGCCAATCTCCGACAACCAGAATTCGCTCAAGGCCGGAAACCGCGGCCCGGCGCTGCTCGAAGATTTCGTGATGCGGGAGAAGATCACGCATTTCGATCACGAGCGCATTCACGAGCGCATCGTCCATGCCCGCGGGTCGGGTGCGCATGGCTACTTCCAGCCGCTGCG
>JBBRFD010000215.1:0-7971 GCA_038224985.1 Reyranellales bacterium | reverse complement strand
ACTTGGCGGCGGATCTGGCGGCGGCCGTTCAGGCGTTCTTCGACGCGGAGATTCTGCCGCGCCATCGCGACTGGGCGGAGCATGTCGTGCGACGCCGCGAGCCTGCACCGTTTCTTCCTGGTTTGCGCGACAAGGCAAGAGCGGCAGGCCTGTGGAACCTCGGTCTTGCCGACCGTATGAGCAATGCGGCTTTCGCGCCGATTGCCGAGATCACCGGCCGCCTGCCTTGGGCGCCGGAAGTCTTCAACTGCCAGGCGCCCGACGTGCCTAACATGATCATGCTGCAGCATGCCGCGACTCCAGCGCAGAAGGAGCGCTGGCTCGAGCCGTTGCTGGAGGGGCGCGTGCGTTCGGCCTTCGGCATGACCGAGCCCGATGTCGCCTCGTCCGACGCCACCAATATCGCCACGACCCTGCGGCGCGACGGTGGCGAATGGGTGGTGAACGGCCGCAAATGGTACATCACCGGCGCCGCGCATCCCGATTGTGCCTTCGTCATCGTCATGGGCGTGTCGCGCCCGGAAGCGGCACGCACCGGCCGGCATTCCTGCGTCATTGTGCCGATGGATGCGCCCGGCCTGCGCATCGTGCGCGAACTGCGCTTCATGGGCTGGGAAGACAACATAGCGCCCATCGCCGAACTCGATTTCCACGACGTGCGCGTGCCGATCGAGAACCTGCTGGGCGAGGAAGGTGAAGGCTTTGCCGCCGCGCAGGTCCGTCTCGGGCCCGCGCGGCTGCATCACTGCATGCGCGCAATCGGCACCTGCGAGGTGCTGGTCGAGCTGATGATGGCACGCGCAGCGGAGCGCAAGGCATTCGGCCGGGCCGTGATCGATTACGACGCCACGCAGCAGGCCGTCGCCCGTTCGCGCATTGAGATCGAGCAGGCGCGCCTGCTGGTGCTGCGCACTGCCGAGCGTCTCGACCGCGACGGTCATCAGGCGACCTGGCGTGACGTCTCGATGGTCAAGGTCGCGGTGCCCGAGATGGCGCAGCGTGTCGCCGACCGGGCGATGCAGATTTTCGGTGCAATGGGCGGCAGCGACGATGCGCCGATCCATCGAGCCTTTGCCATGGCGCGCCTGCTGCGCATCGCCGACGGGCCGGACGAGGTCCATTTGCGCCAGATCTTCCGCCAGGAGCCGCCAGCGCGCTGGAGCGTGGCCCAGTCGCCCTATATCACGCGCCCCGAAGACTGATCAGCCGCCCAGCAGCCGGGACGTCCAGTTCCCGGGCAGGGTCGCGCCCAACCATATGGCAGCCTTGGTGCCGATCGGAAAAGCGATACGCGCCTTGTTGCGGGCCAGGCCATTGCGGATGATTCGCGATGCCTTTTCGGTGCTCATCAGGAAGGGCAGCGGAAAGGGCGAGTTGGCGGTGATGCGCGTGGTCACGAAGCCGGGGCAGACGACGCTGACGCCGACATCGTCCTTCTTTAGCGTATAGCGGATGCTTTCTCCCCAGACCCTGAGGGCCGCCTTGCTCGCATTGTAGGAAGCGGCGTAGGGCAGGCCGACGAAGCCCGCGAGCGAGGAGACAAGTCCGATCTGGCCGCGCCTGCGGGCGCGCATGCGGCCGAGCAGCGGCTCGACGGTATTGAGCGCGCCGTTGAAGTTCACATCCATGGTCCGGCGGAGCAGCGAGAAGTCGTCCAGCGACTTGTTGTTCTTGTCGGTCGAAATGCCGGCATTGGCGAGCACCAGATCGACGGGATGCGCATCGTCGAAGCCGGTGAGCCAGGCCATCATCGCCTGCCCGTCGGCGACATCGATCTGGCGGGCATCGACGGTGGCACCCCTGGCGCGGCAGGCTTCGGCCACCGCCTTGAGGCGCGCGCCGTCGCGACCGCTCAGCGCCAGCGCCATGCCCGGAGCGGCATAGTCGAGGGCAATCGCTTCGCCGATGCCGCTGGAGGCGCCCGTGATGACAATGCTGTTGAATAATTTCATGGGATAACCTTGAGGTGCCTCGCGTTGTGCAGGTTTGAGCCGGATATTAGAGTGCCGGCGCACGAGGCGGCCAGCGGAGTTGAATTTTTGATTGCAAGCATGACGGGATACGCCCGCGCTCAGGGTTCGGATGAGCGCCGCCGCTGGGTCTGGGAGGCGCGCAGCGTCAATGGCCGCAATCTCGAGATCCGCTGCCGCGTGCCCCAGGGCTTCGACCGGCTGGAAAATCCGGCCCGCACCGAGGTCGGCAAGCGCGTCAAACGCGGCAATGTCTCGCTGACGCTCACCGTCACCAGCGAACGCCTGACCAAGCCGTTGCGCATCAACCGCGTCCTTCTGGCGGAACTCGGCGTGCTGGTCGAGGAGGTGCGCAAGACGACCAATGCGGCGCCGCCGGCCGCCGACGGCCTGTTGCGTGTCCGCGGCGTCATCGAGGAGGAAGAGGGCGAAAGCGACGAGGGCGAGGAAGCTCTGGCCGTGCTCGACAAGGGTCTGACGGCGACCCTCGAGGAGGCCCTGAAGGGCCTCGTGGCGGCGCGTGCGGCCGAGGGCAGGGCGCTGGCCAAGGTGCTGGGCGGCCATATCGGCGAGATCGACGGACTCTGTAAACGTGCATCGGAGCGGGCGCAGAGCCAGATCGGCCATGTGAAGAGCCGCTTCGAGACGCAGCTCGCCGAGTTGCTGGGCCGCGCGGCACCGGTCTCGGAAGAGCGCCTCGCCCAGGAAATCGCCCTGCTGGTCGGCAAGGCCGATGTGCGCGAGGAGCTGGACCGGCTGGTCGCCCATATCGCCCAGGCATGCGGGCTGCTGGCCGGTGCCAAGGCGGACAATCCGGTGGGCCGCAAATTCGATTTCCTCTGCCAAGAGTTCAACCGCGAGGCCAATACGCTGTGCTCGAAGTCGGCCGACATCGAGCTCACGCGCATCGGCATCGATCTGAAGGGCGCGATCGAGCGCATGCGCGAGCAGGTGCAGAATGTCGAATGAAGACGCTCCGGCCATCCAGCGCCGCGGCCTGATGCTGGTGCTGTCTTCGCCCTCGGGCGCGGGCAAGACGACCTTGTCGCGCCAATTGCTGGAGAACGACTCGCAAATCCAGCTCAGCGTCTCCTGCACGACGCGCGAAAAGCGCCCGGGCGAGAAGGACGGCGTCGACTACAGCTTCATCGACACGCCGACCTTTCGCGGCATGATCGACCGTGGCGACTTCCTCGAGCACGCGCGCGTGTTCGATCATTACTACGGCACGCCGCGCCCGCCTGTGGAAACCGCGCTGAGTTCGGGCCGCGACATGCTCTTCGATATCGACTGGCAGGGCACACAGCAGCTCAAGGAAAAAGCGCGCGACGATCTGGTGACGGTCTTCATCCTGCCGCCCTCGACCCGCGAGCTGGAGCGCCGGCTGATCACCCGCGCGCAGGATCCGCCCGATGTCGTGGCCCGGCGCATGGCCAAGGCGGCAGACGAGATGAGCCACTGGGCGGAGTATGAATACGCGATCATCAACAAGGACATCGGCACCAGCCTGGTCCAGCTCAAGGCCATCCTCACGGCCGAGCGCTTGAAGCGCGAGCGGCAGTTCGGCCTGTCAGGGTTTGTGAAGGCCCTGCGCGAGGGGCGCTGAGTCCTTGGGACGCTCGCCCTCGGAGCGCGAAACGTAAGCGGCGCGCGTGAAAGGCTGGCCGCTCAATTCAGCCACCAGCCTTGCCGTTGCCTCTTCGATGCTGTCTTCGAGCCGGCGCATGAACTCGGCCTTTTCGAGGCCCGGCGGAATCGGCGGCAGGAATTCGATGGCGGCCCGGCCCGGATTCTTCTTCCAGTCACGGCGGTTCCACAGCAGTCCGACACAGGTGGCGATCGGCGTCACCGGCAGGTTGAAGTCGCGCGCCATGTAGTAAATGCCCGAGCGGTAGCGCTCATGCTCGCCGATCGCCATCAGATGGCCCTCGGGATAGATCGTGATAAAGCGGCCGCTGTCATAGGCCCGCTTGGCGAAGCGGGCGAGGTTCTCGCGCTCCTTGCCGCCGCCGCAGGTGTCGACCCGGATCATCTGCAGCCGGTAGAGGATCGCGCCGATCAGCGGATAACGAAACAGTTCCTGCATCGCGACGAAGGCGATGCCGGGGATCGCAGCGATCAGCGGCACGGCGTCGGACTCGCTCTGGTGCTTCATGGCGAGCAGCGCCGGCCCCTGGGCCGGCAGGTATTGGCGGCCGCGCACCTCGACATGCATGCCGCCGACGACCCGCATGCCCCCGTCGATGACGCGCGCCCAGTTGCGCAACAGGCCGCGCAACAGCGTCGGTGAGGGGACCGGCACCAACAGGATGCCGACCACTGCGTAGACCAGCGTGGCACCGTAGAAGAAGAGATTGAAGGCGAAGGAGCGCATGGCGACGTGTTTTCGGGTTCGCGGCGGGGTGGGTGTGGACGGCTGGGCCGCAACTGTAGACATTGGACGGCCATGAAACCAATTGCATACTGGTCTGTGAATGATTACCCACACAGCCCAACGGGTCGGCGGATCGGCCCGGCAATAACCCTGTCGTGGAAGCGAGTGATGATGATCCGGAGGCCCAGCCGATGAGCCCATCGCCTTATCTGGATCGCTTGCTGCGCCATCCGCGCTTCGGTCAGTCGGCGGTGGTGCGCGAGTTGCGTCAGCGGCCTCTCGGCATGGTGGATGTCGGCGCGCGCGGCGATGTCGACGTTGCTCTGGCGCAGTTGGCGGGCGTCACCAAGGTTCTGGGCTTCGAGCCCGACCGCACCGAAGCGGTGCGCCTGCTGGCGGCCGGCAAGGGCCCCTGGGCCGGGTTCGACATCGAGATGGTGGCGCTGGGCGAACAGGCCGGGCCGGCGACGCTGCATCTGGCCGTCGAGCCGAACAACCATTCGCTCCGAGCGCCCAACAAGGCGTTCATCGAGCGGTACGGCATGGAGAAGTTCTTCCCGGTCGGCAGCGAGTCGCTGGACACGGTGACGCTCGATCATGTGCTGTTCGAACGGCGCGGCGGCGAGGCCGGCTGGGCTGAATTCCTCAAGGTCGACACGCAAGGCACCGAGCTGGAAATCATGAAAGGCGGCTTGCGCACGCTCGACGAGCGCACACTCGTCGTCGTCTGCGAGGTCGAGTTCGCCCCCATCTATACCGGCCAGGCGCTGTTCTCGGATGTCGAGCTCTTCATGCGCGACCGCGGCTTCGATTTTTTCGGCTTCTCCGAGCTGCATGCACGCTCGCGCAAGCGTCTCGACAAGAAGATATATGGCGGGCGCGAGCGCATGCTGTGGTCGGACGGCATCTTCATCAAGGATCCGATCGCGCAATCGGCCAAGGCCGGGGTCAACGACCGCCGGGGCCTTTGCCTGATCGGCATAGCGATGATGATGGGTTTCTACGACTACGCGCTGGAGATGGCGGAATGGACGGCCGCCGGCATGCCGGAAGGTGCCGCCCTCGTTGCCGATGTCCTGGCCACGGTGCAGGATCTCGCGCGCGTCGATACCGCGATTGCCCGGCAGGATGCGCAGGCACTGGCCAAGGCGGTCGAAGCCGCACCCGAGATGGCCAATGTACTGATCGGCCAGTTCGTCGACCGGCGGCGCCGGTTGCACGATTTCGACGACGTCCGCTACGAGTCGCGCTGGCTGGGACGTCGGCAGACCCTGCTGTGGGAACCTGAGCATCTGTGAGCGGCACCATGAACGACATCGAGAAATACCAGTTCGACCTCAACGGCTACATTCTCGTAAAGGGAATCCTCGATGCCGGAACGGTCGCGCGGTGTCTGGCCGCGGCCGACAAGCTGGAAGACCGCGTCGCCTCGACGATCGACAGCGAGCCGCATTTCATCGGTCACTATGGACTTCGCTACCACTACGACACGGAGCTGGGTTTCAGCTCCTATCTCTCCGACCATAGCGGCGCCGGTCCGCAATACGTCGTCGACGATTGCCTGAACGCCGATCCCGCCTTCGACGCGTTGCTCGGTCACGAACCGACGATGGGTTACGTGCGCGAACTGGCGATGGATCCGCTCCGTCTTTCGAGCTCGGAGCTGCGCTATCGCCACAAGTCGAACATCACGGGCACCCACATGGGCGGACCGATCGACTCGCGCAATCAGTACCAATTTATTGGACGGCCGATCATCGATTCGCGCACCGGCGAACGCCAGATGCGCGACTTCAACCTGCTGGCGGTCCGCGTGCTCTACGCGCTGCACGAGATGCCGATGGAGAATGGGCCGCTCTGCGTCGTGCCGGGCAGCCACAAGGCAAACTTCCACTCGCCCTATGGACAGGAAGGCGTGAAGGAGCCGGGCATGATCGGCCTGCCGATGGAGGCGGGCGATGCCCTGTTCTTCACCGAGAACCTGCGCCATGGCGGCTTTCCCAACCTGCTCGACCGGCCGCGCAAGACCATCCACCTGAGCTTCGGGCCGGCCTGGCATCCCTCGCAGAGCCCGGCGCATTGGAACGACGTCGTCCATGTCACCGAAGTCGCCTGGGCGCGCTACAGCGAGGCGCAGCGCGCGCTGCTGCCGCCGCCCAGCCCGGCGATGGCCGGCGATCAACTGGGCGCCGTCAGCACCCGCCAGTCGATCGACCGGCTGCAGAACGAAGTAAAGGTTCTTCACGAAAAGGTCGGACAGCTCGAAAACGAGTTGAGGGCAGCGAAGCGCGCGTCGGTCGGCGCGGTCGCGGCCGATCTCAGCCGCCGTTTGCTCGGGCGGTCGAAGTAATGATCTGAATCCTGCCGTCTGAGGATGTGCCCGCCAATGATTTGCCGCTTCGGGAACATTTGGTGAATTGTCACGTTTCATACGAACAATTTCCTCAGGTGCGGAATACGCGGCGCGATGGCTTTCCAATGGACTACTCCCAAAACGAGCACCTGCAGGCCGTTGTCGCTTCGAGTCGGTATTGCTGCCAGTTGATACTCGCTGCTTTGTACGGCATGCGCAGGGTATCTTTCACGAAGACGGACTGAACCGCGCCCGCGCCCATTTCCTCCAACGAGAAACAGATCACTGGGATGACGTGACATCCGATCGTGCGCGGATGCGCTTCGACATCGGCGCTTCGTCGGACGCGTTCAGGCTCGACGAAAGATGGTACGACATCTGGCGCGAAGTGACCCCCGATGTCGTCGCGTATTTCAGGCCCTATACCTGGATCGTGTTTCCTGTTCATATTCGCCACGTTTCCACGCTGGCCCATCTCGTTCCCTGGCATCAGGATGCCGCCTACGTTGCCCTGATGGCGCGCCAGCACCAGCGTGTCGTCACCTGCTTCGTGCCGGTTGAATTCGCACCATCGGCGGGATCGACGCTGGAGTTGGCCCTGGGGGAGTTTCCGCTGCTGCTGCATAAGCCCGATGGCAATCATGGCGCGGGTATTGACGGAATCGACTTCCAAAGCGTCGTTCGATACGAGCTGCGGTTCGGCGATGCGATCGTCTTTGGCGATCACGTGCCGCATCGTACCGTGCCCGCGATGAACGGGATGATCGAGCGCCGCTCCTTCGAATATCGTATGGTCCGTCCTGAAGAGGCATTGTGGAACAAGGACTACTTCGACCTTGAAACGCGCAGCTTCGTGCGCCGAACCGACGTGGAACCGACATGAGCGAGAAGGAAAGATTCGACGGCCGCGTGAATTTCGCCGCCGACGACAATGTCGAGGCCCGCCTCGAGCAGCATTTCGAGAAATTCGCCATCTCGCCGACGGAAATCTGGAAGCATTTCCCGGTCTATGCCCGGCGCCTGCATCTGAAGCGCTTCCTTGCGCATTACGAGCTGTTCCGCATGGTCGTCGACCTGCCGGGCGACATCGTCGAGCTGGGCGTCTTCCGCGGCACCTCGCTGATGTCGTGGGCGAATTTCGTCTAACTCAGCCTTCTTCCCCATCGCTTTGCGATGGGAAAGTGTCGGCGTCATACGCCGACGATGGGGTCATGAAGCCATGAGACTTGATGCATCGAGAGCATCAGAACTCTTGGCTTTTTTACCCCTCCGCC
>JBBRFD010000214.1:0-8024 GCA_038224985.1 Reyranellales bacterium | reverse complement strand
GAGGCGATAATGTCGTGCAGCAGCTCGTCCTTGGACTTGAAGTGATTGTAGAGCGCGCCCTGGGTCAGGCCGCAGGCCTTCATGATGTCGCGCACCGTCACCACCGGATAGCCGCGCTCGGCGAACTGCTTGAAGGCTGCGGCGCGGATCGCCTCGACGGGAGCACGAGCCTCGCTGGCTTTGGCGGACAGCTTGCTCGACGAGGACGCCACCGGTCGCACCGTCTTGCGCTTGCTCATCGGTTATCACTGGACGGGGCAGTGCCGATCAGGCGCTGGACCAAGCTCCAGCCGAGATCGGCGGCGGGTTTCACCAGCTTGCCGGACTCGGCGGCGCGCACGTTCGAGGCGGTGCCGTCGAGCGAGCGGGCATAGACCCCCTGGCGGATGCACGACACGCGGAAGAGATTGAAGGCCATATAGAATTCCCAGAGTGACGGCTCCGGCACCGCGCGTTTCGACAGGTCGCAATAGTAGGCCACCATCTCCTGCTCGCTGGGCAAGCCGATGGCACCGAGATCGTGTCCCTCGAGCCCGCCCCAGTCCTTGGGCGTGCGCCACAGCATGCAGAGATAGGAGAGTTCGGCGAGCGGATCGCCGAGCGTGGAGATTTCCCAGTCGATGATGCCCAGCACCCGCGGCTCGACGGCATGGAAGATCATGTTGTCGAGGCGGTAGTCGCCATGGACCAGCACGGTCTCGTCGTTGGCCGGCAGATGGGCCGGCAGCCACTCGAACAGCCTGTCCATCGACTCGATACTGTCGGTCTCCGCGGCCTTGTACTGTTTGCCCCAGCGCGAGATCTGGCGCGCAACGTAGCTGCCGGGCCGGCCGAAATCGCCAAGACCGAGTGCGCTGTAGTCGACGGCGTGCAGCCTCGCCAGCGTCTCGAACTTGGCGCGATAGATCGCCAGGCGTCCGCCCTTCTCGACCTCGGGCAGCAGAGGATCCCACAGCACGCGACCGTCGCAATATTCCATGATGTAGAAAGCCGTGCCGACGACGCTCTCATCCTCGCTCAGCGCATAGGCACGTGGCGTCGGGACGTTGGTCTTGTTGAGGGCGGCGATGACGCGGAACTCACGGTCTACGGCATGGGCGGACGGTAGCAGCTTGCCCGGGGGCTTGCGCCGCAGCACGTAGTGCCGGCCGCCGCCGTCGGTCAACCGGTAGGTCGGGTTGGATTGTCCACCTTTGAACTGTTCAACTTTCACCGGGGCCAAGAAACCCTCGACATGGGCTGACATGAAAGCAGCAAGCCGCGCTTCATCGAAGCGATGCCTCTCCTGCACCTCCATCGTGCCGATATAATCCGCCCCACGTCTCGCCAACAAAAGCCCCTGAACGACCGTTTACATTGGCCCCGAGTTTGCTCGCCCCCGTGCAGTGGTGCAATAACGACTAAAGGCTGAAGCTTGGCAGACCTGCTCTCGACCTACCCTGTTACCCTCTGGCTCGTGTTGCTGGTGACCGGCCTTCTGATCGGTTTGCTCGCGGGCCTGCTCGGCGTCGGCGGCGGCATCGTGGCCGTGCCGGTACTGCTCGAACTTTTCGCCTCGATCGGTCTCGACGAGACAATGAGTGTTCTGATGGCGATCGGCACGGCGCAGGTCAGCATTCTGGTTGCTTCACTGACGGCGACCTCGGCGCATTGGCGTGCCGGTACGATCGACCGCGAGTTCGTCCGGGCCTGGCTGCCGGCCTTGATGGTCGGCACACTGGCGGGACTGCTCGCCGGGTCGTTTGTGCCGCCCCGACTGCTGACCACGATCTTCGCCCTTGTCGCCGCCGGTCTTGCGATGACGATGGCGATGGGCGACCGGTTGGCTATTGCACTGCAGCAACCGCCCGGCGCCTCGCGGCACATCCTGCCGGTGCTGGTCGGCGTCCTGGCTTCGGCCGTCGGCGTGGGCGCCGGTACGCTCAGCACCCCAGCCCTCTCACTCTTCTCTTTTCCCATTAAACGCGCCATCGGTGCCGGCGCCCTGTTCAATCTGGTCGTCGCCTTACCTGCCGCTGTGACGTTCTTGTCGATCGACTGGGGCACGCCCGGCCGGCCGGCCGATGCCATCGGTGAAGTCTCGATTTTTTGTGTGACGGCGCTGTCTTTGCCCGCGCTCTTTGTCGCGCCTCTGGCCGCGCATTGGTCGACGCGGGCTCCGGTCGCGCTGTTGCGGCGCCTGTTCGCGATCTGCCTTTCCCTGATC
Organism: Reyranellales bacterium; assembly: GCA_038224985.1. Taxonomy (GTDB): domain Bacteria; phylum Pseudomonadota; class Alphaproteobacteria; order Reyranellales; family Reyranellaceae; genus Reyranella. The sequence goes on along the minus strand of JBBRFD010000214.1, from coordinate 5,818 downwards.
GCAGTCAGGCTGCTCCTGCGTTTGTGAAACTTGGCGCTTGGGAAACGGCAAGAAATCGTGTTTATCTAGCTCTTGTACAGGTCCGGGGGTTCGGACCCAAAATCATACCTCGACGAACGCGAGCGAGCTGGGAGGCTTCGTTGAATCGATTCCTGACAAAGGACTTCTTGTCCGGGCTGATGTTCATCAGCTTCGGCCTGATAGCCCTCTATTTCGGCCAGAAACTGGCCGTCGGCACGACCGTTCGCATGGGTCCGGGTTGGGTGCCGCATGCACTGTCCTACATATTGCTGGTGCTGGGCGGCATCATCTCGGTGGTTGCCTTGGTCGTCGGAAGCGAGCCGACCGAAGCGCCGAAGTGGAAGCCGATCACCATGGTGACGATCGGCATCGTCTGCTTCGCGCTCCTGTTCGAATCGACAGGCCTGCTGCCGGCGCTCATCGTTCTGATCCTCATCTCGTCGCTCGGCGGCGAGGAATTCAAGCTGACCGAGGTTCTCCTCAACATGGTCGTGCTGACGATCATGTGCGTCATCGTCTTCAAGGTTGGACTCAGTATGAACATTTCCATCATCCGTGGAGTTTGGTGAGATGGATCTGCTCAGCAATCTCAGCCTCGGCTTCGGCGTCGCCCTCAGCTTTCAGAACCTGATCTACGCCCTCATCGGCTGCATGGTCGGCACGCTGATCGGCGTGCTGCCCGGCATCGGCCCTGTGGCGACCATCGCCATGCTGCTGCCCATCACCTTCCACCTGCCGCCGACCGCCGCGCTGATCATGCTCGCCGGCATCTATTACGGCGCGCAATACGGCGGCTCGACGACGTCAATCCTGGTCAATCTGCCGGGTGAAGCCTCATCGGTCGTGACCTGCCTCGATGGCTACCAGATGGCCCGCAAGGGCCGTGCGGGCGCGGCGTTGACTATTTCGGCGCTGGGCTCGTTCTTCGCCGGCACCGTCGGCACCATCATCATCGTGCTCTTTGCCGAGCCGCTGACGCGCATGGCGCAGAAATTCGGACCGGCCGACTACTGCTCGCTGATGGCCCTGGGACTTGTGGCGGCGGTCGTGCTGGCCAACGGCTCGGTCATCAAGGCGATCGCCATGGTGTTCCTCGGCCTGCTGTTCGGCCTGATCGGCACCGACGTGAACACCGGTGCGCAGCGCTTCACTTTCGATATCCCCGAACTCAGCGACGGCATCGACTTCGCGCCGATCGCCATGGGTTTGTTCGGCATCGCCGAGATCGTGGTCAATCTCGAACGACACATGTCGAGATCCGGGGCGATCAAGGTCACCTCGCTGTTTCCAACCCGCGAGGAAATCCGCCGTTCCATTCCCGCCGTCCTGCGCGGCACGGCATTGGGTTCCATCCTAGGCGTGCTGCCCGGCGGCGGTCCGACGCTCGGCGCCTTCTCCGCCTATACGCTGGAGAAGAAGATCTCCAAACACCCGGAAGAATTCGGCAAGGGCGCCGTCGAGGGCGTGGCTTCCCCGGAAGCCGCCAACAATGCCGCGGCGCAAACTTCGTTCATCCCGATGCTGACGCTCGGCATCCCCTCCAACGCCGTCATGGCGTTGATGGTGGGCGCCATGATCATCCAGGGCATCCAGCCCGGCCCCGAAGTCATGACCAAGAAGCCGGACCTGTTCTGGGGCATGATCGCCTCGATGTGGGTCGGCAACCTGATGCTGGTCGTCATCAACCTGCCGATGATCGGCATGTGGGTGAAGCTGCTGACGGTGCCCTACCGCTTCCTGGCCCCGGCCATCCTGCTGTTCTGCTGCATCGGTGCTTACAGCCTGCAAAACAGCACTTTCCATGTGTTGCAGGTCGCGATGTTCGGCGTGCTCGGCTACATCTTCGCGCGCCTCGGCGCAGAAGGTGCGCCGTTCCTGCTCGGCCTCGTGCTCGGCCCGCAGATGGAGGAATACTTCCGGCGCGCCATGTTGCTGTCGCGTGGCGACGCAATGGTGTTCATCGAGCGGCCGATCAGCCTCGGCCTGCTGATCGTCACCGCCCTGCTGCTGATCCTGATGGCTCTGCCCAGCATCAAGAAAGCCCGCAGCGAAGCCTTCCAGGAAGAAGGCTGACGTCCTAACGGAGGATCGCCTCATGTCCGACTTGCCCAAGCGTGTCCTGATCGACGAGGAAGGCCCGCGCGAAGGCTTCCAGTCGGAAAAAAAGGCGATCCCCGTGGCCGACAAGGTACGGCTGATCGAGGCCTTGGCTGAGACGGGCCTCGAACGCATCGCCTGCGTCTCCTACGTCAACCCCAAGCGGGTTCCGACCATGGCCGACGCCGAGGAAGTGGCTTCGGCGATCCGGCGCAAACCCGGCATCCGTTACAGCGCCTTGTGGCTCAACCAGCAGGGCCTCGAGCGCGCTCTGCGCGGGCCGCTCGATGTCGACGGCGGCGTGCGTATCACCGCCTCCGACACCTTCTCGCGCAAGAACATCGGCAAGTCGGTACCCGACGCCCTGGTCGAGCAGCGCCTGTCGCTGGCGACCTTCAGGGAACGCGGCATGCCGGTCGAATGGGGCGTCGTGCTGGGCGCCTTTGGCTGCAACTACGAGGGCGAACTCTCGACCGATCTGATCCTCTCGCGCGTGCAGTCCGTCCTCGACGAGGGCGAGATGGCCGGATTCAAGCTGAAAGGTATCAAGCTCACCGACGCCATGGGTTGGGCAACACCACAATCGGTCGAGCGTCTGATCGGCGCCATCCGCTCCAAATGGCCCGACCTCGAGATCGGCCTGCATCTGCACGACACGCGCGGCACCGGCATGGCGGCGGCCTATGCCGGCCTGCGCCTGGGCGTCAGCAAGTTCGACGCCTCGATCGCTGGCCTCGGCGGCTGCCCCTTCGCGGCGACCGATGGAGCAGCGGGCAATATCTGCACCGAGGACTTCGCTTTCATGTGCGAAGAGATGGGCGTCGACACCGGTGTCGATATCGACAAGCTGATCGAGGTCGCGAAGATCGCCGAGGATGTCGTCGGCCGGCCCCTGCCCGGCCATGTGATGCGCGGCGGCACACTCAAGGCCGCCAAACAGAAGGTGGCGGCATGAACGCCGGCAGCATCGTTGCCGACTCGATTTACGTCGACGTCGCCTCCGTACCGTGGACGCCGACGCGCTTTCCCGGCATCGACCAGAAGATACTGATGGAAGACAAGACCACCGGCATGGTGACCGTGCTGATGCGCTGGGCCAAGGGCACCCGGCTGCCAAAGCACGAGCATGTCGAAATCGAGCAGACCTATGTGCTCGAAGGTTCGTTCTCGGATCACGACGGCACCTGCCGGGCCGGGCAGTATGTTTGGCGTCGCAAGGGCAGCCGGCACGATGCCTGGACCGATGAAGGCGCGCTGATGCTGGCCTTCTTCCTGCGGCCCAACACCTTCTTCGATTGAAGTCCGCCTCCTCCCCCGGCAACATGAGCCGGTAAGGCGCCGCCAAAAATCAGCCGCCTACAGGGAGGACGACCGATGACGAGACGCAACGCCCTTGCGGGCGCCATGCTGGCTGTGTTCGCCAGCACCTCAGCCTTCGCCCAGACCATGCCCAAGGAAATGTCGTGGACCGCCTACGACACCGGCTCCTCAGGCTTCAATATCGCCGTCGCCATGGGCCAGCAGTTCAAAGCAGCCTTTGGCTCCGACGTGCGCATCCTTCCCTCGGGCAACGACACCGGCCGCCTCGCTCCGGTCAAGGCCAATCGCGCCACGATCTCGCAAATGGGCGTCGGCACCTATTTCGCGCAAGAAGGCGCCTTCGAGTTCGGCACCCGGAGCTGGGGCCCACAACCGGTCCGCCTGCTGATGGCAGCCACGGCCTGCAATGGCCTCGGTCTGGCCGTGGCACGCGATACCGGCGTCAAGGAATTCAAAGACCTCAAGGGCAAGCGGCTGGGCATCGTCGTCGGCTCGCCGGCGCTGAGCCAGGGCGCCATCGCCCTGATCGCTTTCGCCGGACTCAGCGAGAAGGACATGACCCCCGTCCAGTTCTCCTCGAACAACGCCATGTGGAAGGGCGTCATCAACAACGAGGTCGATGCGGTCCTCTCCTCGACCATCTCCGGCCAATCGAAGGAAGCCGACTCCTCGCCGCGCGGCATCGTCTGGCCACCCATGCCAGCCGAGGACAAGGAAGGCTGGGCGCGCGTGCACAAGAAGGCGCCCTACTTCGTGGCACAGAAGGTAACCTGCGGCTCGGGCGGTCTCTCGCCGCAGACGCCGGTGGTAATGGCAAGCTACGCCTATCCGATCTTCATGACCTATGCCGAGCGTCCGGCCGACGCGATCTACGCCATCACCAAGGGCATGATCGACAAGTTCGACGCCTACAAGGACGGCGCGCCGGGCGCCGAGGGCATGGCGCTGTCGCTGCAGAACCTCACCTGGGTCGTGCCCTATCACGACGGCACCATCCGCGCCTTCAAGGAGAAGGGCGTCTGGACCGATGCGGCGCAGAAGCACAACGACGCGCTGATCAAGCGCCAGGGCGTCATGATCGATACTTGGAAGGCCTATCAGGGCGGCGCGCCCGCCGACGACAAGGCGTTCCTCGAGGGCTGGATGAAGGCCCGCGCCGCCGCGCTCACGAAGGCCGGTCTCGACGTCGTCTTCGAATAGGGCGCGTCGCATGACCGATGCAGCCAAGCGGGTCGTCTTCGACGACCCGCACCAGGCCGGGGCGCAGATCGGGCCGGCCGAAGCCGAAACCATGCGCGTGCGCACGCTCACCGGCGCGTGGCGCTGGGCGCTGGTGGCCCTGACCGGCTTCACGATCTTCCTCTGCATCAACCAGCAATTCGCGCTGCGCTTCTTCGTGGGCTTCACACCGCTCAACACCGAATATTTCTACCTGCTGATTCTCTGCATGCTGCCCTTCACCTTCCTGATCTTCCCGGGAAGCGAGAAAGCATCGCTCGACCGCATCGCCTGGTACGACATCCTGCTCTTCGTCGGCACCGCTGCTTCGGCGCTCTACCTGATGTTGAATATCCGCAAGGCGGCCGAACTGGGTTGGGAATTCGGCGAGCCGCCGCAGCCTGTCATCTGGGCGGGCTATGTCATGTGGTTCGTGCTGATGGAGGCGCTGCGCCGCACCGGCGGCTGGAGCCTGTTGCTAAGCGTGCTGCCCTTCACGCTCTACCCGCTTTTCGCCGGCGCCTCGTGGCTGGGGCCGCTCAAGGGCAACCAGTCGACGCTGGAACAGACCACCGCCTATCACGCGCTCTCGACCGAGAGCCTGCTCGGCATTCCCATCCAGGCTTTTGCCGATGTGGTGATCGGCTTCCTGGTCTTCGGCACGGCGCTGATGATGACCGGCGCCGGCAAGTTCTTCATCAATCTCGCCTTCGCACTCTGCGGCACCTTTCGCGGCGGCGCCGCCAAGGTCGGCATCTTCGCTTCGGGCATGCTGGGCATGATGTCGGGCAGCATCGTGAGCAACGTGCTGACCGCCGGCACCATGACCATCCCCACCATGAAGAAGACGGGCTTCAGCCCGTCCTATGCCGGCGCCATCGAGGCCTGCGCCTCGACCGGCGCAGTGCTGGCGCCGCCGGTGATGGGCGCCACGGCCTTCGTCATGGCCCAGTTCATGGGCACGACCTACGCCGAAGTGGCCGTCGCCGCCATCATTCCGGCCTTCCTCTACTACGCCGGGCTCTTCATGCAGGTCGACGCCGACGCCGCTCGCCACGGCCTGAAGGGACTGGAGCGGCATGAGCTGCCGAGCGCCTGGATTACGCTGAAGGAAGGTTGGTACTACGCCTTCGTCATCGTGCTGCTGATCGTGATGCTGCTC
>JBBRFD010000213.1:0-8047 GCA_038224985.1 Reyranellales bacterium | reverse complement strand
CAAAACTCAACGCTCCGCGAATTCGATAGTGAGATGGGCGGCCTGGTCGGGCGGCACCAGCAACCGGCCCGCACCGGTTTTCACGATGCGCACGCCGTTCCTGGCCAGCAATGCCTCGCAGGCGGCAAGGCTGTCGACGCGGATGGTGAGCAGCGCCGGGTGATCGCCCGGCCGCACTGGGGTCACCCCGGGATAGCGCGCGGCATAGGCCTTGCGATCGAGATAGCGGATCGGCTGGGTACCGGTGCTGACGGTCACGCCCTCGCCGTCGCGTTTGGCCGAGCCCGGGCCGAAATACTTTTCCAACATGGAAATCCATTTTCCCGGCTGCTCGGCGATCACTGTGGCGCCCAACAGGCCACGCGCCCCATTGGGGTGCTGGGCCCATTCCGGGCGGTAGACGAATTGCGGCGTCTGCTGCTCGCAGACGAAGAAGCCAACGACCGGCATATACGTCTTGGGGATGCGGATGGTGCGGAACTTGGCGCGCTCGGTCTTGCCGGCGACCTCGACGGCGCGGTCGAAGAACAAAGGCGCGTCGGGCTCGAGCCCGGCCTTCCTGAAGGCCTCGTAGGCGATGTCGGCGCCGTCGGTCGCCAGGGCGACATTGGCCAAGCCGCCGCCCGCCTTGAGCCACTCGCGGCGCTCCTCGTTGAAGGGGCTGTCGGCCACGATACCCAGGATCTCGAAGTAGTCGGTATCGAAAATCATGAGGTGATTGGCGGTGCCCAGCTTCTGGTGATAACCGCGCGGCTGCACCTGGAAGCCCAGTTTCTCGTAGGCGGCCTGGGCGGCATCGATACCATCCACCATGACCACGACATGGTCCAAACCTTTGACAGCCTTGCTCATTATGCCGGCCTCCGACGCACGAGATTAAGCCCCTTCACGGTTACGACACGCTCGCCCTTCTGGTTTTCAGCGACCCAGAATTCATGCAGCACACCGCGGTCGGGCTTGCTCTTCGAGGCGATCTTGGCCGTGCATTCGACATAGGCCGTTAGCGTATCGCCCGGCCGCACCGGCTTCAGCCAGCGCACCTCGTCGAGGCCGGGCGAGCCCAGCGCCGTGCGCGGGTCGATATAGCCCTCGACGAAGATCCGCATCAGTTTGCAAGTGACGTGCCAACCCGAGGCGATGACGCCGCCGAAGATCGAGCCCTTGGCGGCCTCGGGATCGACATGGAAACTCTGTGGATCGTAGAGTTTGGCGAAGGCGATGATCTCCTCCTCGGTGAAGCTCACGGAGCCCAGCGGAATGCGCTGGCCCACCTCGAAATCTTCCCAGTAGGTCGGATCCTTACCCTTCATGCCTTCGTCTTCGCAGAGGCGCCGGAGCGGTGCAAGCGCCGGCAGGCACCATGAAGGTTTCCGAAAGGATCGCCCGCAACTAAAGACGGCCGTCTTTTTTGTTGGCGGTTTCTATGATCCGTCTTGCTGCCTTTGTTCTTTGCCTTTTCCTGGTTGCCAGCACTGCGATCGCCCAAAATGCCGATTTCACGCCGGTCAATGCCACCGGCTAACCGATCAGCGAAGTCTATGTCTCGCCGACCAAGGCCAAGACCTGGGGCTCGGACATACTGGGCAAGCACATCATCGACAATCGCGAATCCTGGAAGCTCAGCTTCGCGCAGTCCAAGGCTCAATGCTTTCAGGATCTCAAGATCGTCTTCGAGGACGACAATTCCGAGGTCGGCTGGGAGAACTTCACTCTCTGCGAAATCGAGAAGGTCAGGCTGATCTATGACCGCAAGAGCGGCACCACCAGCCCCAAGACCGAATAGCTACCGTCACCCCTCCTTCCTGTGGAAGGAGGGGGTTGACCGTCCCGGTCCATCCGGCCTATCGTGCGTATGCGAGTAAGTCGCAACTGCACGGAAACGGCCGGGAATTCATGTATCTCTGCATCTGTCGGGCAATTCGGGAACGCGATGTCGATGCCGCCGTGCGCGCCGGCGCCCGACGTCCCGCCGACATTTTCAAGGCCTGCGGCACCAACCCGCAATGCGGCGGCTGCGCCAGCGACCTGCGCGAGCGTATTTCCCAGACGATCCGCGATGAAAAGGCGGCCCTGCCACAACTGGCCGCGGCAGACTGACTAAGGGCCTTTGCCCTCGCCCACCTGGCTTTGCAGGTAGTTCTGCAGGCCCACCTTCTCCAGCAAGCCGATCTCGGTCTCCAGGAAGTCGATGTGCTCCTCGGCATCCTCGAGGATGGCGACCACGAGTTCGCGGCTGACGTAATCCTTCGCCCCCTCGCAAAGCGTCGCGGCCACGACCAGCGCGGCACGCGCCGCGCTCTCGAGCTTGAGATCGGCGGCAAGGCATTCCGGCACGGTCTCGCCGATCAGAAGTTTGCCGAGATCCTGGAGATTGGGCAGGCCGTCGAGCAGCAGGATGCGCGCCATCAGCTTGTCCGCATGCTTCATCTCGCCGATCGATTCCTGATAGATCTTGTTGCCGAGACGCTCGAAGCCCCAGTGCTTCATGAGACGCGCGTGCAGGAAATACTGGTTGATGGCCGTGAGTTCATTCTTCAGGAGCTTGTTCAGCTCGGAGATGATCTGCGGATTGCCCTTCATGATGACTCCTGAATGCTTCGCCGCAATATGACCATCGTGCCTGTGCGTCACAAGCAGAGTAGTCGTTGCTGCAACTCATTCGCTCGCTGAGCGTGCGAGGCATTCGCAGATTTACAGTTCGCTGCCGATGAATTGGCTGAATTCAGTGGTCTTCGGATTGGCGAAGAGCTCTGCCGTCGGGCCGATCTCCCAGACCCTGCCCTGATGCATGAAGACCACAAGGTCAGCAACGCGGCGAGCGAAACCCATCTCGTGCGTGACGGTGATCATGGTCATGCCACGCCTGGCCAGGTCTTCCATGACGCCCAGCACTTCGGAAGTGAGCTCGGGATCGAGCGCCGAGGTCACTTCGTCGAATAGCATGACCTGGGGCGCCAGCGCCAACGAGCGGGCGATGGCGACGCGCTGTTGCTGGCCGCCCGAGAGCTGCTCGGGATAGGCCACGATCTTGTCCATCAGACCCACCAGGCCCAGTACCTCGGCCGCGCGCTTCTTCGCCTCGTCGCGCGACTGCTTCTTCACCAGCGTCAGTGCCAGGGTGATGTTGCGTTCGACCGTGAGGTGGGGAAAGAGATTGTAGCTCTGGAAGACCATGCCGACGTCGCGGCGCAGGCGGGCGCGGTTGGAACTGCCGGGCAGGCCGACTTCGTGGTCGCAGACCGTAATCTTGCCGCCCTGCGTGGTTTCGAGGCCGGCGATGCAGCGCAGCAGTGTCGACTTGCCCGAGCCGCTGCGGCCGACAATGGCCACGGTCTGGCCGCGCTCGACCTCGAAGTTGATGCCGTCGAGGACGCGCAGCGGACCGAATTCCTTGATCACGTTCTCGATACGGACGACGGAGTCCGGCGCCTTACCTGGCGGCATTGGTCTTCCTCTCCAGCGAGCGCGCCGCCAGCGACAGCGGATAGCAGAGCGCGAAATAGATGGCGCCAACGGCGGCGAAGATGATGAAGGGCTCGAAGGTCGAGTTGTTGACGATCTGGCCGGCACGCGCGAGTTCGACGAAACCGATCACCGAGGCGAGCGAGGTATTCTTCACGATCTGCACCATGAAGCCCACGGTGGGCGGGATGGCGATCTTGAGCGACTGCGGCAGGATCACCCAGGCGTATTGCTGGAAGCGGTTGAGGCCGAGGCAGTCCGAGGCCTCCCACTGCGTCTTTGGCACCGCCTCGATGCAGCCACGCCAGATTTCACCCAGGAAAGCGCCGGCATAGAGTGTCAGCGCCAGGCCGGCGGCCACCAGCGGCACCAGCTTGTAGCCCAGGATGCCGAGGCCGAAATAGGACAGGAACAGCACGATCAGCAACGGCGTGCCCTGGATGAGCTGGATATAACCGCTGGCGATGATGCGCAGCACGCCGAGCTTGGACACGCGCATCAGCGCCAGAGCGAGACCCAGGATCGAGCCACCGAGGAAGGCCAGCAGCGACAGGGCCACCGTCCACTTCGCGGCATCGAGCAGATAGAGCAGATGGTTCGCGTTGAGCTGAATCACGTCATCAACCTCAGAGCGCCGTGCCGAGCTTGCGCTTGCGCGCAAACAGCACCAGTCCAATCGCCCAGAATCCGAAGCGATAGAGCACCGACAGCGCCAGATAGACCACCGCCACGACGATATAGACCTCGAAGCTGCGGTAGGTGTCGGACTGCACATTGGCGGCGGTCGCGGTCAGTTCCTCGGTCGAGATCTGCGAGGTGATCGAGGAGGCCAGCATCAGCAGCACGAACTGACTCGAAAGCGCTGGGTAGACGCGCTCCATTGCCGGCAGCAGCACGACATGGATCATGGTCTGCAGGCGGTTGAGGCCCAGGCAATCGGCGGCCTCGAGCTGGGTGCGCTGTATCGACTCGATGCCGGCGCGCATGATCTCCGTCGTATAGGCGCCCATGTTGACCACCAGGGCGATGACGGCCGAGACCTCGGCGGAGAGTTTCAGGCCGACGCTGGAGAGGCCGAAGTAGACGATGAAGATCTGGACCAGCAATGGCGTATTGCGGATGGTCTCAACATAGACGCCGACGGCACGGCGCAGCAGCGGCCCACCATAGACGCGACAGAGTGCACAGACCGTGCCGACTGCGAAGCCCAGCGAAATCGACACGACCGTAAGCCGGATCGTGAGCCAGGCACCGGCCACGAAGTCAGGCCAGCGTTCGGCCAGGAAGGAAAAATCGAAAACGTAGGACATGGCGGCCGGGCAGGAGGCGTCGGCTATAGCCGACGCCTCCGCTAAGGCTGGAGTGCCGCTATTGCTTCAGGATGACGTCCGGCAGGTCGGTGCCGAACTGCTTCTTGTAGATGGTGTTCAGCGTGCCGTCCTTGAGCTTGGCGTCGATCCACTTGTTCACTTCTTCCAGCAGGCGCGTCTCGTCTTTCTTGACGCCGATGGCGAGCTTGAAGTTGTCGAGCACGAACTTGACCTCGACCTGGCGGGCCGGGTTCTTCTTGTCGAGCTGGGCCACCAGCATCTCGGCCGTGGAGAAGATATCGACCTGGCCGCTCAGGAATGCCTGACCCTCGGTGGCGTCGTCCTCGTAACGCGTCAGCTTCATCCCCTTGGGGCCTTCCTTGGTGAGCTGCGTGTCGTGCGTGGTGCCGCGCACGGTGCCCACTGTCTTGCCGTCGAGATCGGCCATGCTCTTCAAGCCCTGGACCGACTTCGGCGCGGCGATGACGGTGCGCAGCACCGCATAGGCCTTGGAGAAGTCGATGACCTTGGCGCGCTCGGCGGTGATCGAGAGCGAGGAGATCACGAGGTCGGCCTTGCCGGTCTGCAGCGAGGGAATGCGCGAGGCGCCGGTCGTCGGCACATGCTCGAATTCGAGACCCCAGTCCTTGGCGAGCTGCTTTGCGGTGTCGATGTCGGAACCCGAGGGCTGCATATTGGCGTCGGTCATGCCGTAGGGTGGCACGCCGAGATCGACGGCGATGCGGATCTTCTTGGCTTTGCGAATGTCGTCGAGCACATCGGCATGGGCCATCTGGGCCGCACCGGCCAGCGCCAGCACGGCGATGGCAACACCTATCACTAGTTTCTTCATCGTTTCCTCCTTGGTTTTTGACTGAGCTTTAACGTCCTGCATCCATTTCAGCGAGCTTGGCGACGCGCCGGCGGAACTCCTCTGCGGTTGAAAATTCGGCGGCCAGATAGGCCGCGATCAGGTCCTTGGCGAGCCAGGCGCCGACGATCTGGGCGCCGACGCACATGACGTTGACGTCGTCATGCTCAACGCATTGATGCGCCGAATGAACGTCGTGGCACACGGCGGCACGGATCCCTTTCATCTTGTTGGCGCCGATGGCGGCACCGACGCCAGTGCCGCAGACCATCAACCCGCGCGCGGCCTTGCCCGACACGATGGTGGCCGCGACCTTGCGGGCGATATCGGGAAAGTCGACGGGGTTGGGATCGAACGACCCCACATCCTCGACCTCATGGCCGAGCCCGCGCACATAGGCCACAAGCTCGCCCTTCAACGGGAAGCCCGCATGGTCCGATCCGACGACGATCTTCATTCAGCCGTCCTTCTTGTGGGTGGAGATCAGGGTGGCGCGACGCATGTCGTCGCCGATCTTGAAATGCTCGCGCAAGCGGCGCTCGGCCTCGTCGGGATCGCGGCGGGCCAGGGACAGGAACACTTCGCGATGAGCGTCGCCCAGATGCGAGGTGATGGCCGGTTCCTGGAAGGTGTCGCGACGGCGCTCGACATGGGAGCGCATGAGCAGCGGCGCGATCGCCTCGTAGATCTTGATCAGCGCCACGCTGCCGCTGGCGGTCACGATGCCAAGGTGGAAGTCGTAGTCGGCCCGCCCGCCCGCTTCCGGGTCCATCAGCGACTCGACCAGGGTTTCCAGCGTCGCCGAGATCGCCTTGAGGTCGCGCTCGGAGGCGCGCTCGCAGGCCAGACGAATGGCCTGGCATTCAATGGCGATGCGCGCCTGCATGACGTCGTCGAGGATATTGGGCTCGGGCGCGAGGCAGAGCGTCAGCGCTTGCCCCAGCACCGAGGCATCGGCGGCGCGCACGAAGGCGCCGCGGCCGTGCTGGATGTCGAGCAGGCCGAGCATGGCCAGCGACCTCAGGGCCTCGCGCAGCACCGGCCGGCTGACGCCCAACGCCAGCGACAGCTCGCGCTCGGGCAAAAGACGGTCGCCCGCCTTCAAATCACCGGACAGCAGGCGGTCGCGAAAAAACGTAAATACACGGGCAGCTCCGCTGCCCGATTCTTCGTTATCCTGCCGTACGATACCGAGCATGTAGAACCTGAACATAGGCCTTGGTAAGGCCGTGGTCTGACCACGTTATCCGCATCGTGACCCAGGTCAAACGTATTCTCACGCGAGACTACCGCATGTTTCGCAGAACCCTCCTCCTCTTCGCCCTGCTTTCCGCCACGTCTGCGTTCGCGCAGGAAACCGTCCGCATCAGGGGCACGGTCGAGCGCATCGAGGGTTCGACCTATTTCGTCAAGACATGTGGGGGCGATGCCATGAAGCTGCTACTGGCCGAGAAGCCTCTGTTCGTGGCGGTGGTCAAGGCCAGCCTGACCGACCTCAAGCCCGGCATGTTCGTAGGCTCCGGCGCCCGCCCACAGCCCGACGGCAGCCAGCGCGCCATCGAGGTGCATATCTTCCCCGAGTCGATGCGCGGCACCGGTGAGGGGCACCGTCCGTGGGACGCCGTGCCCGAGAGCACCATGACCAATGCCAATGTCGAAGCCGCGATCGGCGGCGTCGACGGGCAGGTGCTGACGATGAAATATCTCGGCGGCGAGAAGAAGCTGATCGTGACGCCGGAAACGCCGGTCGTGCGCTACGACACGGCCGCCAACTCCGGAGAAGTGAAGGCCGGCTCCAGCGTCAACCTCGTAGCGACCCGCCAGCCCGACGGCACGCTGACCATCCAGCGCGTCACCTAAGGACGCGACGGCCTCGCCCTGCCGATTTAGCTGGCGGCGCTACGCCGCCGTCTTGCGGTCCCACCAGTCGCGCGTGCGGTACCAGGCACCGACCAAGGGCAGCACCCATTCGGGATTGCCGTTGTAGAACGGTACGGTCGGAAAAGGCTGGCCGTCGAAGGCATTGACCGGTGCGTTCGAGCCGCCAGCGATCTTGCGGGCGGTCTGGAAGCCGAGATAGCTCATCATGGCGACGCCCGAACCGTTGCAGGCCATCAGGTAATGCATGCCCTGCTCCATGCCCATATGCGGCAGGAAGTCGAAGGCGAAAGCGACATTGCCGGTCCAGGCATGCGTTACCTTGGTACCCTTCAGTTGCGGCCAACGATCCAACATGTAGCCGTGCAGCACTGGCGCACTCACTTCCGGCGGCACCTGGGTGAAGCGGGCGCGGCCGCCGAAGATCACGCGCTTGCCGTCAGGCGACTGGCGGTAGTAGCAGAGAACCCGCTTGGTATCGCTGACCACGCGATTCCGGGGGATCAGACTCTGCACCAGATCCTCG
>JBBRFD010000212.1:0-8050 GCA_038224985.1 Reyranellales bacterium | reverse complement strand
AGATCGTCGGCCGATAGGTCGCTACGCGTAATCGCCAATGCCATGAAGAGGCTCCCTCGCGATACCATCGCTCCAGGGAATCACATCCTCATCTCAATGCCGATTCACATCCGAGTCATTAGTTCTGACGGTTGGTATAAGGCTCGATCAGGCGGGCTCGATCAGCGCGCCGGCCTGCTTCAACCTGTCGATTTCCTCGGCACTCAGACCCGCTTCCGTCAGCACGGCGCGGGAGTCCGCACCCATCAGCGGCGCCATGGTGCGGATCTCGGGCGGCGTCTTGCTCATGCGCATGGGCGGCTCGACCATCATGATCTCGCCTTCGCTGGGATGCGGGTATTTCTTGAAGAGCTGGCGCCACATCAGATGCGGGTCCTCGAACAGATCGCCCGGCTTCGTCACCGGTGCGTTGGGGATCTCGCCGGCGTCGAGTAGCTTCGTCCATTCGGCCGTGGTCTTGCCCGGCGCAAGCGCCTCGACCATGGCGTACATGTCGCCGATATGCAGGGAGCGGGCGTTGAGGGTCGAATAGCGTGGGTCCTTGAGGACCTCGGGCCGGCCGACGATCTCGAAGAAGTTGCGCCAGTGCTTGTCGTTGTAGGGCAGGATCGCCATCCAGCCGTCGAGCGTGCGGTAGGGCTTGCGGGTGCGCGCCAGCAGGCGGCTATAGCCGACCTCGCCCTCGTCGCTGAAGGTGCGCTCCCAAAGATGCTCGACCATCAGCCAAGCCGCCATGGTCTCGAACATCGGCACTTCGACGAACTGGCCCTCGCCGGTGCGCTGTCGATGCATAAGGGCTGAAAGAGTAGAGAAGGCGAAGGTCAAGCCCACCGTCTTGTCGGCGAGGATGGTTGGCGGATAGCGCGGGATGTCATCGCCGGCGGCGCGTCCCATCAGGTCGGCAATGCCGAAGCGGGCCTGGATGGCGTCGTCATAGGCCGGCAGTTTTCCGTAAGGACCGTCGGCCGAATAGCCATAGGCGCCGACATAGACGATGTCGGGCTTTATCCTGCAGATCTCCTCGTAACCCAACCCCAATCCCTCGATGGCCTGCGGGCGCAGCGCATGGACGAAGGCATCGGCGCGGGCCACCACCTTCAGCAGGGCTGCCTTGGCGGCGGGGTTCTTGAGATCGAGGCAGAGCGAACGCTTGTTGCGATTGACGTAGAGATAGGTCGGACCCATGCCCGGGGTCTTGCCGGGCTTGCCGATGTGGCGCACCGCATCGCCTTCCGGCGCCTCGACCTTGATGATCTCGGCGCCCTGGTCGGCCAGCAGCATGGTGCCATAGGGACCGAGGATGATGTTGGTGAGGTCGACGATCCTGATGCCGCTCAATGCGCCGGCCATGTTGTGCATTCCCGTTCGTGAAGATGCCGGAGAGTGGCATCGTGTCGCCATGGCGTCACCGTATTCCCCATCGCGACGCAAGAGAGGGCTAAGATGAGATAAGAATGCTTGGGAATTTTTCGCGAACCGTTTTGGGGCATCGAGGGAAATCGTCGCGCGCTGCCGCGAGCGCGATCATGAGTCAAGAGCCCGAGGCGTACGTTGAAAATTTTCGAAAGTCATCGAGTTGCAATCGGACCGTTGTGCGACGCTCGCGAGAGGTGTAGCGAAGAGGTGAGGGCGATGTGCGGGGGCAGGTCGAACTCGAGCGGCGGCAAAGAGAATACTAAGGCGGGGGCAATGCCGGGCAACGTCGCAAGAAAATCGAACGAGACGAAAGCCGCGCCGGCTCCGGCGACGCGGACGTACAAGATCGAAGAACAAGTCGGCTACATGCTGCGGCGCGCCCATCAACGGGCCAGCGCCATCTTCCAGGTCACCATCGGCGACCCCAACATCACGCCGACGCAGTACGCGAGCATGGCGAAGCTCAACGAGTATCGCGAGCTGTCGCAGAATCATCTCGGGCGCCTGGTCGGCATGGACAAGGCGACGATGCAGGGCGTGGTGCGCCGACTCAAGGAACGCGGCCTCGTCGACTCGCGGCCCGATCCGGGCGACGCGCGGCGCACGCTGCTCAGCCTGACCACCGACGGCCAGCGCACGGTCAACAAGCTGCTGCTCAACGGCCCTGCGGTGTCGCGCGAGACCCTGAAGCCGCTCTCGCCGGAAGAACAGCGCCGCCTGCTGGAGCTTCTTTCCAAGCTTTCGTAGTCGTTCCTTTTCGAATCGGCGAATTTTGACTCGACTCATGCTCGGCCCCTGAGCCATCGTACGTGTACGAACGATATGGCCGATTATCTCCGTCCTCACCGCCTCGACGAGGCGCTCCAGGCTCTCGCACGGCCGCTTTCGGTGCTGGCCGGCGGCACGGATTTCTACCCGGCCCGCGTCGGCCGCTCGATCGACGAGGACATTCTCGACATCACAGCCATTGCCGAATTGCGCGGCATTTCCACGACCGATTCGGGTTGGCGCCTGGGCGCCACCACGACCTGGAGCGAGTTGGTCGAATCGGAGCTGCCTCAGCTGTTCGATGGTCTGAAACAGGCGGCGCGCGAGGTTGGCGGCCGGCAGATCCAGAATGCCGGCACCCTCGCCGGCAACCTCTGCAACGCCTCGCCCGCCGCCGACGGCGTGCCCGGTCTCCTGGCTTTGGACGCCGAAGTCGAGCTGGCCGGCAGGGCGGGCAACCGCCGGCTGGCCGTGTCGGACTTCATTACCGGCAACCGGCGCACCACCCTGGCGCCGGGTGAACTCGTGGTCGCCATCCACGTGCCGCGGCCGGCGCATCCGGCCCGCAGCGCTTTCCTGAAACTGGGGGCGCGGCGCTATCTCGTCATTTCCATCGCCATGGCGGCGGCCACGCTCGAGATCGAGGCCGGCAAGGTCGCCCGCGCCCGCATCGCCGTCGGTGCCTGTTCGGTCGTGGCCCAGCGCCTGCCATTGCTCGAAGCGGCGCTGGCTGGTGCCGCCGTCGGTCCCGGTCTCGCCGATCTTGTTCACCCCGGCCATCTTGTGGGCCTCAGCCCGATCGACGACGTGCGCGGCAGCGCCGGCTATCGCAACGGCGCTGCCCTGATCCTGCTGCGCCGCCTGCTGGCGGGCTTCGCGCCTTGAAGGTGGCCTTCACCCTGAATGGCAGAGCGGCCGACTGGTCCGGTCCGCCGGTGACGCGACTGGCTTCGGCGTTGCGCGACGGGCTCGGCCTCACCGGCACCAAGGTCGGCTGCGATGCTGGCGATTGTGGCGCCTGCACCGTCCTGCTCGACGGCCGGCAGGTCTGTAGCTGCCTGATCGCGGTGGCCCAGGTCGAAGGCCGCAGCGTCGAGACCGTCGAGGGGCTTTCCAACGGCCCTCTCTCGCGGCTGCAAGAATCTTTCCTCGCCCATGGCGCGGCCCAATGCGGCATCTGTACCCCCGGCATGCTGATGGCCGCCGAGGAATTGCTGCGTCATTCGGCGACGCCCCAGCGCGCCGAGGTCGAGGATGCGCTGGGCGGCGTACTCTGCCGCTGCACCGGCTATACCAAGATCGTCGATGCCGTGATGGCCGCCGCGGCGCCGGCCGCTGTCGTGGCACCCGCTTCCGGCGAGGCCGTCGGCGCCCGCATCGCCCGCATCGATGGCCAAGCCAAGGTCACGGGGCGCGATTCCTTCGGCGCCGATGCGGTGCCGCCCGACGCCTTGTGGATCCGCGTCGTGCGCTCGCCGCATGCCCGCGCCCGCTTCGAGCTGGGCGATCTTACGCCCCTCGCCGCCCGCCTGACCGCCGTGCTGACGGCAGGCGACGTACCGTTCAACGGCTACGGCATCTATCCCGACGTGAAGGATCAGCCGGTGCTGGCCGATGGCCAGGTGCGCTATCGCGGCGAGGCGGTACTGGCGCTGGTTGGCACGCGCGAGGCGGTGCTGTCGATCCGCGATGCCGAACTGCCGATCAATTGGACCGTCGATGAACCGGTCCTTGGCATCGATGCGGCGACCGCCCGGGATGCCGAGCTGGTGCAGGCCGACAAGCCGGGCAATCTGCTGCTGAACGGTGGCGTGATGCACGGCGATCCCGAACGTGCCTTGAGGGGTTGTGCCGCCGTGGCCGAGGGCGTCTTCGAGACCGCCTTCGTCGAGCATGCCTATATCGAGCCGGAGGCCGGCTGGGCGCGTCGCGTCGGCGACCGCCTCGAAATCCATGCCACGACGCAGACGCCCTATATGGACCGCGACGAGGTCGCGAGCGTCATGCGCCTGGCACCCGAGCAGATCCGCATCGTGCCGACGGCCTGCGGCGGCGGCTTCGGCGGCAAGCTCGATCTCTCGGTCCAGCCGTTGATCGCCATTGCCGCGTGGAAATTCGGCCGGCCGGCCGCGCTGGTCTATACGCGGCCCGAAAGCATGGCCGCCTCGACCAAGCGCCATCCCGCCCGCGTCACGGCCAGGTTTGGCTGCGATGCCAAGGGCAAGCTGGTGGCCTGCGACGTGACGGCCAGTTTTGACACCGGCGCCTATGCCTCCTGGGGCCCGACTGTCGCCAACCGCGTACCGGTCCATGCCATGGGGCCCTATGCCATTGCCCATGTACGCACTTGGGGCGAGGCCTTCTTCACCAATGGACCGCCCGCCGGCGCCTTCCGCGGCTTCGGCGTGCCGCAGGCCGCCATCGCCCACGAGGCGATGATGGACGAGCTGGCCGACAAAGTTGGCATTGATCGACTGGAGTTCCGTCACAAGAACGCGCTGCGCGTCGGCGACACGACCGCGACGGGGCAGGTACTGAAAGACTCGGCCGGCCTGGCCGAGTGCCTCGACGCGCTGCGGCCGCACTGGAAGAAGGCCGAGGCCGACGCGGCCGCCTTCAACAAAAAGGACGGTCCCCGACGGCGCGGCATCGGCATCGGCTGCATGTGGTACGGCATCGGCAATACCTCAATGTCGAATCCCTCGGTCATGCGCGTCGGCATCGGCACGGATGGCGTGCCCACGCTCTACAACGGCGCCTTCGACATCGGCCAGGGCAGCAACACCATCATGATGCAGATCGCCGCCGATGCCGTGGGCCTGCCGGTGAGGCAGTTCGCGCTGGTGACCGGCGATACCGATCTCACCGCCGATGCCGGCAAGACCTCGGCCTCGCGCCAGACCTTCGTCTCGGGCAAGGCCTGCGAGCTGGCGGGGCAGGACCTGCGCAAACAGATCCTGCGGCTGGCCAATGCGGGACCGGATGCGACGCTGGCGCTCGAGGGCGCGACGCTGACGGTGCGCGACGGCGGCACGGTGCGCAGCCTCGACCTCGCCAAGGTCGGCCCGCTCGACGGCAGGGGCCGCTTCGATCCGCCGACCACGCCGCTCGATGCGCAGGGGCAGGGCGTGCCCTATGCGACCTATGCCTTTGCCGCCCAGATGGCGGAGGTCGATGTCGATGTCGAACTGGGCACCGTGAAAGTGCTGCGCATCGTCGCCGCCCACGATGTCGGCAAGGCGATCAATCCGACGCTGGTCGAGGGCCAGATCGAGGGTGGCATCGCCCAGGGCCTCGGCCTCGCGCTGATGGAAGAATACCTGCCGGGCCGCACCGAGAACCTGCACGACTATCTGATCCCGACCGTCGGCGACATGCCGCTGATCGAGTGCATCCTGATCGAGGACCGCGAGCCGCTGGGACCGTCGGGCGCCAAGGGCATTGGCGAGCCGGCTCTGGTGCCGACCGCGCCCGCGATCCTGGGCGCCGTGCATCACGCCACCGGCGTGCGCACGACGCGGGTTCCGCTGTTGCCGCATCGCCTGCGTGAGGCCATCGTCGCCCTTGGAGGACAGAGGGCATGAGCGACGACATCTCGCTCTCGGAGGCCGAACGCAGCGCCGGCATCGTGCGCTGCGACGCCTGTCCCGTGCTCTGCCGCATCCGCCCCGGCCGCGCCGGCGCCTGCGACCGCTACGCCAACGAAAACGGCAAGCTGATCCGCGTCGATCCGCTGGTGCTGCTGGCCCGGCCCGACCTGCCGCGCGTCGCCTTCGCTCCGGGCAGCACGGCGTGGAGCGGCGCGCTGGGCAAGGGCGAGGGCGCCTTCGTCACCGGCATCGGTGCGACGACCACCTACCCGGATTACAAACCGGCGCCGTTCATCGTCTCGTCCCGGCATGACGGGGTCGACATGGTCACGGTCGTGACCGAAGGCATCTTCAGCTACTGCGGCGTTAAGGTGAAAATCGACACCGACCGCTATCTCGGCCCCGAGCAGGCCGCCGTGCGCGCCAAGGGCGAGGCCATTGGCCATGTCACGACGGCCGAGTACGGCTCGCAGATGTTGTCGCTGGGTGGCGTCCATCACTTGACCGGCGGCAGCAAGAAGGAAGGCCTCGCCACCTGCGACGCGCTTCTGGCGCTGTGCAATCGCGAGGCCGTCGAGCTCACCATCGACGGCGGCGCCACGGTGGTGGTGCAGTCGGAGAAACCGCCCATCGTCAATGGCACGGTCGAGGAGCGCATGCGCGTCGGCTGCGGTTCGGCCGCCATCGGCATGTTCGCGCCGCAATGGAAGGATCATGTCGACGAGGTCATCGTCGTCGACGACCACATCACTGGTGTCTTGAGCGAGCATCAGGGCGGCGCCTTCCTCGACATGAAGCCCGCCGGCATCCGCGTGCGCGGCCGCCGATCCACGCCCGGCCGCTATTTCCAGGTCGCCGAGCCGGGCTTGGGGTGGGGCGGCACCGATGTCGCCGATCCCCTGCAGATCATCGAGAAGATCGATCCCAAGACCGCCTGGCCCGGGCTGCGCCTGCTGATGGTCTCGACGACTGGCGAGCATTCCGCCTGGTTCACGCTGGACGCTGATCTGAAGCCGCAGCCCGCGCCGATGCCGCCGGCCGTGCGCCATGTCGTCGAGCGCATCGCCGAGAATTGCGAGCCGGCGCTTTGCACCGTGCTGTTCATGGCCGGCGCTGGCGGCTCGCTGCGCGCCGGCGTCACCGACAATCCCGTGCGCCTCACGCGTTCGGTGCGCGACAGCCTGACCAAAGTAACGCTGGGCGGCGTGCCGGCCTATGTCTGGCCGGGCGGTGGTATCACCCTGATGGTCGATGTCGCGCGCATGCCGGCCAATGCCTTCGGCTATGTGCCGACACCCGCGCTCGTGGCGCCCATCGAATTCACCCTGCGCGCCGACGACTATGCGGCGCTGGGCGGCTATGTCTCGCGCGCCGTCACGCTGGAAGACGTGCTGCGCGACACCAAGGTGCGCATCGAATGAGCGGGCCGCAGATCGCCCGCCTGCCGGATGGCCGCCTGCACCTGCAGCACGGCCCCATCGATCTCGTGATCGAGGCCTTTGGCCTGGCCGACGAAGTGACGCGCGCCTATGGCCAGGCCGTCGAGCACTTCGCCGATATCCTGCCGACCCTCGTCAGTGAACTCGCGTCGCTGCGCAAACCCGTGGGGGACGCCTATCCCTTGCTGCAAGGTCCGGTCGCCCGCCGCATGGTCGAGGCCGTCTGGCCGCATCGCGCCAGCTACATCACGCCGATGGCCGCCGTCGCCGGCTCCGTCGCCGACGAAATGCTGGCCGCGCTGATAGAGGGCCGTCCTTTGGATAAGGCCTACGTCAACAACGGCGGTGACATCGCCTTTCACCTGTCGCCTGGCCACAGCCTGCGCGCCGGCATCTTCATCGAAGCGCTCGATGGCGCCGTGACGCTGACCCACGACAACCCCGTACGCGGCATCGCTACCTCGGGCTGGGGCGGCCGTTCCTTTTCCCTCGGCATCGCCGACGCCGCGACCGTGCTGGCCGCCAGTGCCGCGGCCGCCGATGCGGCGGCGACGGTGATCGCCAATGCGGTCAATGCCGACCATCCCGCCATCGAGCGCCGGCCGGCCTGCGATCTCGATCCCGACAGCGATCTCGGCGACCTGGCCGTGACGACGAAGGTCGGCGCCTTGCCGGCGGAAACCGTCGCATTCGCGCTCGACCGCGGCGCCGCCGAGGCGCGCCGTTTACATGTGAGTGCCGCGCTGTCGCTCAAGGGCGACTGGCGGCTATCGGAGACTGCATGAGTGACCTGGTGAAAATTCGCAAATATGTCGGCATGGTCGAGGAAACGCATCA
>JBBRFD010000211.1:0-8169 GCA_038224985.1 Reyranellales bacterium | reverse complement strand
TGCGCCATCGGCAATCCGCGGGCGGCGACAATTGCCGCCGAACCGCCGCTGGACCCACCGGGAGACAAGTCGTGCCGCCAGGGATTATGCGTGGCGCCGCCGAACTTCGGTTCCGTCGTCGGTGCGAGGCCAAACTCGCTGGTATTGGTACGGCCGACGATCACCAGACCGGCACGGCGCATGCGAGCGACGGCGGCGGTATCGGCCTGGGCGACGGGCTGCGTCGCAAAGAATTTCGAACCCAATGTCGTCGGCGTGCCGGCACAATCGGCCATCAACTGCTTCACGACAAAGGGGACACCCAGGAACGGCCCCTCGCCCGCCGCCGCTACGGATTTCTCCAACAGCGCGCCGTCGTAGAAGTCGGTGATGGCGTTCAACGGTGTGTTGAGTTCACGCAAATGCGCAAGCGTGCCATCTAGAAGCTCGCGAGCCCCCAGCTTGCGTGTCTTGACCAATTCGGCCGTGGCGAGTGCGTCGTTCTTCTCGAACAGGTCGCGCACAGCCTAGCTCCGCCAGCGCTCGAGATTGGCGGCGACGAAGGCATCGTCGTTCAGCTCCGGATAGATGGCGTAGAGCCGGTCGATACCCTCGCTCTGGCCCGGGCTCAGCTTCTCGTGCGGATCGAGGCAGTTGATGGTCTGCATCAGGCCCTGGCGACGCAGGATCTCGTGGCAGCCGGGAATGCAGCCCGCGAAATCGTGGTCGACGTCGAAGACGACGCTGTTGCAGTCGGTCACAAAGGAATCCAACGCCAGTATCTCCGGCGTCACCAGCCCGCTCGCCACCGCGAGCTTCAGTTTCTCCAGAAGCTTCACGGCGCCCCGCGCCCAGATACTCCAGTGACCGAGCAAGCCACCCTGGAAGCGCAGTGTCACCTCGCGATTGCCGGTGCGCACGACCATCGGCGTCACAAGATCGGCGACGATGTGATCGTCGTTGCCGGTGTACAGCGTCACCCGGTCCTCGGCGTGGGCATTGGCGATGCCAAAGGCGACGTCGAGCGTGCGGTAACGGTTGAACGGCGCGACCTTGATGGCCACGACGTTCTCGATAGCGGCAAACCGCGTCCAGAACGCGCGCGACAACGGAATGCCGCCGACCGCGGTCTGCAGGTAAAAGCCGATCAGCGGCATTTCCGTCGACACCGCCGTGCAATGCTCGATCAACTCGTCTTCGCTGGCGCCCTTGTAGGCGGCCAGCGACAACAGAACGGCGTGGTAGCCGAGCCCACGCGCGGTGCGTGCCTCCTCGACCGCCTGAGCCGTCTTGCCGATGGCGCCGGCGACCATGGCCAGCGGCCGGTCGGTCCAATCCTTGGCCGTTTCGATGGCAAGTTCCAGAACCGGGCGATACAGCCCGACCTCGCGGATGGCGAATTGCGTCGAGTGCACACCCACGGCCAGACCGCCGCAGCCGGCATCGATATAATAGCGGGCAAGCGCGCGCTGCGACTGCTTGTCGAATTTGCGCTCCACATCGAGGGCCAGCGGATGGGCCGGGATCACCGTACCCTGACGCAGCAGGGAGAGAACCGGCGCCGGCAGGTCGCGCCATTGGAGGAGGCTGCTTGTGTTCATGGCCTCAGTCTAACCCAACTCGGGGCCCGCGAGAGCAAAGACATGCTTGGGATCGTCCAGGCCTTTGGCCGTTCCCAGCGTCATCCGCATATAAGCGCGCGGTGTGACCGCGCCCTGCCCTTCGAGCCACGACCGGACAGTTGCGTGGGCATCCGGCACGTCGATAATGAAGGGAGGCTTCGCGGTCGTTGCGACCGTCGAGATCAGCGCCAGCGCAATGGCCTCTGTATCGGCGACCACCGGCCCGATCGAGGTCGCGAAGCGGCCTTCGCGCCCCAGCACGAAGCCCGCTAGCTTGCCTGAGGTGGTCTCGGCCACCCAGGCCAGTCCCGGCTGGCGGACCGCGAGATGGGCCAGGATTATCGGCCGTTCCATGCCGCTCAACGGCCGGTCGTAGATCGCAAGCCTGGGTAAATCGGCGAGAACGAAGGGCCGTACGGAAATCGCCGAAGGCGGTGCGACGGAGGTGCCTGTCGCCCGATCGAGATGCCAGCGCGAGATCTTGTAGAGGTCGCGGAAGCCGAGCGGAAAGTAGATCGGCCGTCCCTGCTCGGTGGCGTCGAGGCCCGCGACGGCATCGGCGGCCTGCACTTCCTCGATGCAGCGCTTGAGCAGGCCGGTACCGAGACCGCCGCGCCGCGCCTCCTTTGTGACCAGCACCATGCTGATCCAGGCAAGTTTCTGCCCCAAAGGCAGGACCAGCGAACTCGCGCGCCACGTACCGTCGCCATTGGCACAGCCGAAGCCGCGTCCGGCGCCCAGCATGAAGCGCCAGTCCGTCACGTTCTGATTCCAGCCCGCCTCGATCGATAGAGGCCACACCGCCTCGGCCTGCGCCGGGTCTATCGGGATAACCTCAGTATTGCCCATCGCGCACCTCGTAGTGCGTGGGCTTGTTCAGGGTCTTCATGTCGCGTTCGAGCCAATCTGCCGTCCACTTGATCATCTGCGACAGCGAAACGCTGGGTGGGCCGAACTCCTTGACCATGGCGCCGGCGTTGTTCAGCCAGCCGGTCGGTGCTTCCTTGCCGGTGATCACCGGCTTCCTGCCAAAGAGCTTGCCGAATTCGGCTGCCAGATCGCGGATGACGATGGTCTCCGGTCCCGTGACATTGATCGGCGAGGTCGGCGTCGTGGCGTGCCGCAGGCAGCGCAGCGCCACCTCGTTGGCGTCACCCTGCCAGATGACGTTGACGTGGCCCATGCCGACGTCGATCTCGGCGCCATCGCGCACCTTGCGCGCGACGTCGTGCAGGACGCCGTAGCGCATGTCGATGGCGTAGTTCAGGCGGAACAAACGCCCCGCGGTGCCATGCTCGACCGAGAAATACTCGAACATGCGCTCGCGGCCGACGCAGGAGGTGGCGTAGTCGCCGGGCGGCGGGATCGGCGGCATGTCCTCGGTGGCGCCACCGCTTTCGACCGGCACGAAGGGGTACACGCAGCCCGTCGAGAAGGCCACGATGCGCGAGGCCTTGAAGACCTCCGCCACCATCGCCGGCACCTGCACGTTCATCGCCCATGTGAGCGGCACATTGCCGGCGGCGCCGAACTTACGGCCCGCCATGAAGACGATGTTGGGCACCTTGGGCAACTTCTCCAACGCGCCACGGTCGAGCAGATCGGCCGGGATCGTGTCGACACCCGCCTTGGTCA
The DNA here is from genome assembly GCA_038224985.1 of Reyranellales bacterium. Taxonomy (GTDB): domain Bacteria; phylum Pseudomonadota; class Alphaproteobacteria; order Reyranellales; family Reyranellaceae; genus Reyranella. The sequence continues at coordinate 4,933 of JBBRFD010000211.1, read as the reverse complement.
GCTCCTCGCGCACGCCCTTCTCGCTGAAGCGCGCGACGCCGATGACTTTCTTGCCCGGCGCGGCCCGCTTGGCCATGCGCGCCAGCGTCGGGCCCATCTTGCCACCTACACCCAGCACCATGATGTCGCCCGGCGTCGCTGCCAGATCGGCGACCAATCTTTCGGATGGGGTCGTCATGAAGTCTTCGACAGCTTCGACGGTTTCGAAGCGTTCGGGCAGCTTGCTCATTTCTTGGCTCCTGCGGGCACGAGCTTTTCCTTCGGCGCCGCCGGCATCGGCCGCATCGCCTTGAAATCGAGATCGACGCCGACGGCGAAGCCCGGGCAGCCGAGCGATCCCAGGGCGATCTTGCCACCTTTGGCTTTCAGACGAGCTGGCTTGCCCGGCAGCTTCTCGTAGAGATCGGGATGCGCCGCGACGAAGGCCTGTTGTTCGGCCTCGGGCGCGGAGTTCATGCCGTCGATGAAATGATGGGCATTGCGCTCAACATGCGTGAGCCCCAGCAGCGACACCAGCGCCAGATCCTGCTGCACGCTTGTACCGGCGCCGGTCGTCAAGTCTTCGGCCGACATGAAGTAGCAGGCGTTGCCTGCCTCGGCATTCAACCGCGCCACACGCGAAGCATTGAGGATCGACTTGTAGAAGCCCTTGCAGTTCTTGCTCGAGACACCCGAGTAGCCAAGCGACAGCGCGATTGGAAACGTCGCAAGTTCGCCATCCGATTCATCGACGATCACGGGCCGGAATTTGGCCAGCGCCGTCACCGGTCGGCTGAGTGCCGAGGTACGCTTGATTGGTTGCTCGATGAACAGCGTTGCTTCGACCATGCGCCTGAGCGACGGCGTTTCCTCGACCTTGCGCCACAACTCGACGATGCCGTCGACGTCGTCGTATTGCTCGTTGCCGTCGAAGGTGACGCGATAGTCACCGGCGCCGGCATCGAGCACGGCGGCGATGCGCGACAAGCGATCGAGGTCGGCCTTGATATCGCCGCCGACCTTCAGCTTGTAGTAGCGGCCGCGGTAATAGGAGACGACCTCCTCCAGCGTTTCCGGCAAGCCATCGTTGACCCGCTCCGACTCCGGGCGCTCGGCCGTGGTCAGGGGATCGACGAGACCGACGGTGTGCCGCAGATCGATGGTCGCGCCTGGCTTCAGCGCCTTGAGGAACGGCTGTAGCTGCAAATCCTTGATGTCGGGCGTCAGGCCGGTCGCTGCGATGCCCGGCACATTGGCCGAGATCATCTGTGCGAAGGACTGACCCGTTGCCTTGCCCAGCGCATCGAGGATGGCGCGATCAAGCAGCGCCGGCCCGTAGGACGCGACCAGTGGATTCAGTCCAAGTTCGGCACCGCGCGCGTGCTGCTGGCGATAGGTATTGGCATAGAGACCGAAGGCCGTGTCGAAGCCGCGCGCCTTGTAGTGATCGATGGCGATGTCGAGCGCCTGACGCAGTTGGTCGAGGTTCTGGTCGTCGGTAAATTCGGGACTCTTCTCGAACCATTTGGCGCCCAGAGCTTCGGCTGCCACGCCTTCGCTCGTGCGACCATCCTCCAAGACGAGGCGCACGCGGATGAACGCATGAATGCCGTTGGTGACGGTAATGACACCGAAGCGGAACGGCAGGCGCAGGGTGACGTCGCGCTCGAAGCGGTCGACCTGCTCCAACTTGATTTTCATACGCCTTGCTCCAGCAATCCAGCAACATAGCCGATCATGCGCGCCGCGCAGGTTGGGCCGTCGGGTTCGTAAATGAAAGGCTCCATGGCGACCCAGCCGGTGTAGCCGGTTTCGCGCAGCGCCTGAATGACCGGCGCGAAGGTGTCGCCACCTTGCCCCGGTCCACGCTTGTTGCGGTCGTTGAATTGGATATGGGCCATCATCCCCGTCGGCATCCAGCGCCGTATGGCATCGGCGACGGATTCCTTCTCTTCCAGGCTGGTGGCTAGCGTGTCGATCATCAGGCTGAGCGCCGGATTGCCGTTGCGGCGCACGACCTCGGCGGCTTCGGCCAGCGTGTTGACGAAATTGCAGTCCGGCCGGGCGAGCGGCTCCAGGCAATAGACGACACCGGCCTGTCCCGCCTCCGAAGCCGCGATCCGCCAGGCCTCCTCGGCCCGCTTGGCATCGTCCGGGCTCTCGACCCGGCGCTGCGCTGGCGAGCCATGCACGAGGTAATCGCCACCGAGATCGGCGCAAAGTTCCACCGAGGCGCGCAGGACCTCGACGCTCTTCTGCCAAACGGATCGGTCGGACGTGGTGATCGACAGCCCCGCCGGCGCCGCCAGCAGCCAATGCAGACCGCTAACCACCAGCCCTGAATCGCGGCACGCCTTGCGGATATCGCCACGTTTGGCGGCTGGCATGCGCCATGCGTCGTCGCCAAAAGTGAAAGGCGCGACCTCGAGGCCGGCATAGCCGAGGTCCGCCGCCAATTCACACTGGCGCTCGAAAGGCAGGTCGCGGATCACTTCGTTACAGAGAGAGAGCTTCACGCGTGATCCTTACCTTGACGGCAATTTGGCTGTTCGCCAGTGTAACCGGATGGGGCAGCATGATATCAGCGACGCGAAAGCGATGAACAGGCGCATCGCCGCGCGCGCATGACGAAATTCAGCGCCCAGCTCCGCCAATACTGGCCGACCGTCGTTCTGTTCGCGGCCTTGCTCGCGATTTGGCAGATTACCGTCAGCGTCGGCGGCGTCCGCGAATATCTGCTGCCGGCCCCGATTTCGGTCTGGAACGGCCTGTGGTCGAACGAGATCGCCTGGGGTCAGCACATCTGGACGACGACGCTCGAAATCGTCGGTGCCTTCTTCATGGCAGCCATCGTCGGCGTGGCGCTGGGCGTTGCCATCGCGTGGTCGCCGCTGCTGGCCAATGCGCTGGTGCCCTTCCTGGTCTTCGTCAACACGCTGCCCAAGGTCGCTATCGCGCCACTGTTCCTGATCTGGATGGGCTACGGTATCTTTCCCAACATGCTGATGGGCGCTCTCATCGGCTTCTTCCCGGTGGTCATCAACACCGCCGTCGGCCTTTCGCAGGTCGAAGCCGACATGCTCGATCTCGGCCGAGTCTTCAGCGCGCCGAAATGGAAAATCTTCCTCAAGATCCGCCTGCCCAATGCCCTGCCCTATATCCTGAGCGCGCTCAAGATCACCGCGACCGCCGCCGTCGTCGGCGCCATCGTCGGCGAGTTCGTGGCCTCGCAGCGTGGTCTGGGCTACGTCATTGTTGCTACCCAGAGCAGCATGAACACCTCGGTGGCCTTCGCCGCGCTGATCTGGATTTCCGCCGTGGGACTGGCACTCTACGGACTGGTCGTTGTCGTGGCGCGCCTATGGGCGCCGTGGGCTGAAGGTATCGATTGATCGAACGATAGGGAGACGTCTCATGCTTCGCATCTCGTCACTGGTCCTTGCCGCGCTCGTCGCGGTCACGGGCAGCGCTTCGGCCCAGACGCTGGAGAAATTCAATTTCGCCCTCAACTGGTTCCCGGTCGGCGACCATGCCGCCTATTGGGTGGCGCTGGAGAAGGGCTACTACAAGGCCAAGGGCCTCGACGTGACTCTGGAGAACTCCAAGGGCTCGGGCGACGTTGTCGCCAAGCTCGACACCGGCCGCGCCGATGCCGGCGTCGCCGATTCAGCCGTCGTCATCGCCGCCTCGACCCGCGGCTCCACCGTAAAGTCGGTGGGCATGATCTGGGACAACACCGCGCTCAACTTTTTCAGCCTCAAGAGCAGCCCGATCGCCAAGCCCAAGGATCTCGAGGGCAAGACCCTTGGCGCGCCTCCGGGTGACAGCCAGCGCCAGATGTTCCCGGGCTTCGCCAAGATCACCGGCATCGATCCCAGCAAAGTCACCTGGGTGAACATCGAGCCTGCCGCCAAAATCGCCGCCCTGGCCGAGAAGCGCCTCGACGGCGTCGGCGATGCCACCACCGGCCTGCCGCTCTACGAGAAGGCCTCGGGCAAGGGCAACATTGTAATGATGCGGTGGGCCGATTTCGGTTTCGACCTCTACTCGCTGTCGATCGCCGCCAGCGCCAAGACCATGAAGGAGCGCCCCAAGGCGCTGAAAGATTTCCTCGAAGCCTCCTACATGGGCTGGCGCGACGTCATGGCCGACCCGAAGGGTGCCATGGCGATCTTCAAGAAGCGCGTCCCCGAGATCGATGTCGAGGCGCTGACCGAGAACATGGCGATGGGCCTCGCGCTGATGAACACCGAGCGCTACGCCAAGAACGGCATCGGCTGGATCGAAGAGAAGAAGATGTGCGCTTCGGTCGACCTGGTGAACACCTACATGGGTCTGACCAAGAAGGCCGAGTGCAAGGACGTCTACTCTATGGATTTCTACACCAAGGTGGAAATGCCGAAGAAGACGAACTGATATCCGACAAGCGTTGTAAGGGCGTGGCAAACGGACTGATCGAGCTCGACAGGCTCGGCATGACCTACGAAGCGGCGAGCGGCCCGGTGGAGGCGCTCGCCGACATATCGCTGTCGGTCGGCGCCGGCGAGTTCGTCTCGCTGGTCGGGCCGAGCGGCTGCGGCAAGTCCACTCTGCTGCGTATCGTTGCCGGGCTGCGCCCCTCGACACTGGGATCCGTCTCGGTCACCGGCAGAAAAGTCACCCGGCCAATTCCCGACATCGGCATGGTCTTCCAGGCACCGATTCTGCTGAAGTGGCGCTCGATCCTCGACAACGTGCTGCTCCCCGCCGAGTTGGCCGGCAAGGATGCCTTGGCGTTCAAGGCGCGCGCCCACCAACTGCTCGACATGGCGGGCCTCGGCGGCTTCGCCGAGAAGCTGCCGCGCGAACTCTCCGGCGGCATGCAGCAACGCGCAGCACTCTGCCGCGCCCTGCTGCTCGATCCGCCACTCCTGCTGATGGACGAGCCCTTCGGCGCGCTGGACGCCATGACACG
>JBBRFD010000210.1:0-8171 GCA_038224985.1 Reyranellales bacterium | reverse complement strand
ATGACCTCCGCGGTGAATCCGTGAGACACGGAGAGCCAACCCAACGTGGCGCATTTCCCGGAACGCCATATCTGCTTGATTTTGTTCTGCCGCATGGTTGCATCTCTCGTTTGGTTAATCGATCCCACGGACAACGGGATTGCGCCGATCGTCCGTCTCCACCCGATCACTATACCCTTGTTAGCAGGGAATTTGCCCGGGAGAATGGTTCGTATCGATTCGTAGCGAATAGTGCGGCGCACAAACAAGAAAAGAGAGTGGGAGAGCATCCATGCAGGTGACGAAATGGTCCCGTCGCGCGACCATCGCGACAGCGATGGCGGGCATTGCGGCCGGGGCGATGCCGGCTCCGGCGGGCGCGCAGGACTTTCCGAGCAAGCCGATCACGATCGTCGCTCCGTTCGGTGCCGGCACGACCAACGACATCATCGCCCGTTTGATCGCTCAGGACATGACGGTCACGCTGGGCCAAAGCGTCATCGTCGAGAATCGCCCCGGCGCCACAGGCAACATCGGGGCCGACTACGTCGCGAAATCGCGGCCCGACGGCTACACGCTGGTGATCGCCTCGCTGAGCAACATCATCAACCAGGCCACCGGCAACACGACCGCCCACCTGATCAACGACTTCGCCCCCGTCAGCTTCAGCGGCGGTGTGCTCTATTCGATGTTCGTGCCCAACGAGCTTCCGGCCAAGAACGTGGCCGAGCTCGTCGAACTTGCCCGCCAGCAGCCCGGCAAGCTCAACTTCTCGGGTTTCGTCGGTGGCGTGCCGCAGTTCCTCGGCGAGATGCTCAATCGCGCGGCCAAGATCAACATGGTGATGGTGCCTTACAAGAGCACGACCGACGCGCTGAGCGACCTGCTGACCAACCGCATCCAGATATGGTTTACCCCTGTCGCATCGGGCGTGCCAGTCCAGAACGCCAAGCAGGCCCGCATGCTCGCCGTCTCCGGCGGGAAGCGGGCGGCGGTGCTTCCCGACGTCCCGACCTTCAAGGAACTGGGCTACCCCGATATCATCGCCGACGTCTCGTTCTATTTGATGGTGGCGAAGGGAACGCCACAGCCGATCGTCGACAAGCTCTACCGCGCCACCGACAAGGCGCTGCAGAGTCCCAAGGTCATGGAAGCCTTCCGTATCCAGGGCATCGAGGAAAGGCGCGGCGGCCCCGCCGAGCTGAGCGCCTATCTCGCCAGCGAACTTCGCCGCTGGACCGACATCGTCAAGCTCTCGGCGGCCCCTGCCGCAAAATAGCGGGGCGTCTTCGAAGCACGACGCAGGCTGGAGGAATGGTTCGTGGCAGACTGCGCTCACCGCCAGCAAGGGACGTCAAATGGCTGAGGGAATATTTTCAGGTCTGCGGGTCATTGATTGCGCGAGCTGGATCGCCGGTCCGGCGGCGGCAACCATCTTCTCGGACTTCGGCGCCGAGGTGATCAAGGTCGAGCCGCCGGGCCCTGGCGATCCGTGGCGAGCGTCGTCCCCGGTCCCCGGCAAGACGACGGATTACTGGTGGCAGCTGACGGCGCGCAACAAGCAAAGCCTGGCCATCGATCTCAAGCACCCCGAGGGACTAGCGGTGCTGCACCGCCTGGTGGGCTCGACCGACGTCTTCATTACAAACTTCCCCTTGCCGGTGCGCGAGCGGCTGAAGATCGCCGCCGCGGACCTGCTGGCGATCAATCCGCGCCTCGTCTACGGCTCGATAACGGCCTATGGCGAGACGGGTGAGGAGGCCGCCCGAACCGGCTTCGACGCCACCGCCTACTGGGCTCGCACCGGTCTGATGGACATGGTGCGGGCCACGACCGAGACGGAGCCGGTCCGGTCGATGCCGGGCATGGGCGACCATCCCACCGCGACGGCGCTCTACGCGGCCATCGTAACAGCGCTCTACCGTCGCGAGAGAACGGGGCGAGGCGGCGTCGCGCAAACCTCGCTCCTGCAGAACGGCCTGTGGGCAAATGGCTGCTACGTGCAGAACCGCTTGTTCGGCGAGCACGTCGCGCACCGGCCGCCGCGAATCGACACGCCGAGCGCGCTCGCCAACCACTATCGCTGCCGCGACGGCCGGTGGTTCCTGATGGCGCTGCACAACGAGTCCCGCCAACTGGCGAGCTTCCTGAAAGCCATCGACGCGGAGCACCTCGTGCAGGATGCGCGCTTTGCCACGCAGCCGGCGCGGCGCGCGAACCACGAGGTATTGACCGCGATCCTCGACGAGGTCTTTGCACGCCGCGACCTCGCCGAATGGCGCCCCCTTCTCGAGAAGGCCGGCGTGACCTTCGGGGCGGTCTTTACGGTCGACGAAGCAGCCGACGACGCCCAGTCGCGCGAGATCGGCGCTCTGGTGCCTTTCGCCGACGGTGTCGGCCTCACCGTATCGAGTCCCTTTCACATCGATGGCGCGATCAAGGTCGCCCCGGTCCGCGCGCCCACGGTCGGCCAGCATTCGGAAGCGGTGCTGCGAGATGCCGGCTACTCCGCCGACGAGATCGCGCGGTTGACGTCGCTCGGCGTGTTGCAGCCGTAGGAGCGCTCAGTCCGTCTCGATCGGCAACGACTCCGTCTTTGCCCATTCACCCATGGAGGCATCGTAGAGCGCGATGTCGTCGTGGCCGAGCTGATGCAGCAGGAAGAGATCGATGGTGGCCGATATGCCGCCGCCGCAGTAGCAGATCGTGCGCTTGTCCTTCGACACCCCCTGGGCCGCGAACTTCGCCTCGGCGTCGGCGAGCGTGGTGAAGCCCTTGGTCGCGGGATCGACCAGTGTGGCCGCCGACACGTTGACGCTGCCCGGCACGCGGCCCAGCCGGCCGTAGCGGCTGGGCTCTAGGCCGCGATGGAACTGTGGCCCCAGCGCATTGACCGTCACGGTATCGTCGCGCCCGATGGCGGCCTTCACGGCTGCGGCATCGACGAACAGCCCGGTACGGGGCACCGCGACGAAGGTCGCGGCGGGATAGCCCCGCGGCGCACCCGTTTCGAGAGGCCGGCCTTCAGCTTTCCATTTATCGAGGCCGCCATCGAGCACGGCGGCGTTGTCGAAGCCCAGCGAGCGCAGCATCCACCAGAAACGCGTCGCCCACATCATCGTGCCGATGCTGTAGAGCACCACGCGCGTGCCGGGCCCGACGCCGTGCCGTCCGAACGCCGCCACCAATTGCGCGACCGGCGGCATCATGAAATGCAGATGCGTGGCGGTATCGGAGAATGCGCCCTGCAGGTCGAGGATGTCGGCACCGGGAATGTGGCCGTCCTCGAAGGTCTTGCGGCCGGCCACGGCGATATAGGGCTCGGGCGAGCCGGCGGGCGTCGGGTTCAGGTAGGTCGTGCAATCGAACACCCGCAGCGCGGGATCGCCGAGCGAAGCGGCGAGCGTGGCAGTGTCGATCAGGGCACGTGGATCGCGCATGGCATTGTCCTCCGGCATTGACAGGAGCCTCATTCCTCAGACCCGGAGCTGCCGGGCGATGAAGGCCTTGACCGTTTCGCGCGCCTTGTCGGTCTGCGGACCGGGCTCGGCCACCCATTCGTGGGTGGAGTCCTCGAACAGGCGATAGTCGCATTGGCCGCCCGCCGCCCTGTAGGCCTCGACGAATTTCTCCTGCATCGCCGGCAGGACATTGTCGTCGAGCGCGCCCTGCATGACGAGGAACGGCACCAGGGCAACCTTCTCTCCGCGCTCGAGTATTTCCTGCGGGTTGCCCTCGCGGATCGACTCCCACGGCGAGAAGAACGTCCTGTTGCTCTGGATCATGGTCTCGTTCTTGCGGCGCTCGGCATTCTCGTAGCGGGCCACGGTATTGCTGGGCGGCGAGCGCATCGCCACCCAGGCGACGGCGGCATCGACATCCGGCGCGCCCGCGAGCGGGATGGCGCTATAGCGTGGATCGTACGGCCGCATCGCCAGCAGTTCGGCGACATGGCCGCCGCTGGATGAGCCATAGACGCCGAGCCTGGAAGCCTCACCGTTCCAGCGCGCGGCATTCGCCTTGAGCCAGCGCACGGCATGGTTGGCGTCCTGCACGCAGGCCGGATACGGCGCCTCTGTTGCGAGCGTGAGATCGACGGCGACAACCAGCAGCCCGCTCGACGCCAGCGCGCGATCCATCGGCTTCTCGGTAAGCCGGTCTTTGCGGGTCCATGCCCCGCCATGAAGGTCGAGAACGGTCGGGAATGGACCCGGCCCTTTCGCCTGATAGATCCGCGCCATCAGCATGCGACCGGCGGCGTTGCGTCGAAGCTCGACCTCGCTGACGACCAAGTCGAACCGGGCGTCGGGATCGTAAGTCGCTCTTTCCATCTTCGTTTCCTCCCGTTACTCGGCGACCGCACCCGAATCCTTGACCGCCTTGCCCCACTTCGGCACGTCGCTTTGCAGCAGGTCGGTGAGTCCGCTTTGCGACGAGGCCACCACGACCAGGCCGATCTTGGCCAGGCGTTCCTGCGTCTCGGGCTCGCGCAGGGTGGCGGCGATCTCCTGGTTGAGCTTCGCCGCCACGTCGGCCGGAATGCCGGGCGGGCCCATGATGGCCAGCCAGCTATCGCCTTCGAACGCGATGCCGCTCTCAATGAAGGTCGGCACGTCAGGCATCGCCGGCGAGCGCTTCGACGACGCCACGCCCAGCGCCCGCACCTTGCCGGCCTGGATATGCGGCAGCGCTGTGTTGGCGCTGACCGACGACAATTGCACCTCGCCGGACAACAGCGCCTGCATGGCCGGGGCGCCGCCCTTGTAGGGAACGTGCACCATGTCCAATCCACCCGCGGCGGCGCGGAACATTTCCACGGTCAGATGCGAACCGTTGCCGGTGCCCGCCGACGAATAGGTGAGCTTGCCCGGCTGGCTCTTCGCCAGTGCGACGAATTCCTGGGCATTTTTGGCGAGGACCGACGGGTGCATCACGATCACCGTCGGGAAGGTCGCCGCCAGCGTGATCGGCGTGAAGTCGGTAAAGACATTGTAGGACAGCTTCGCGCCATAGAGCGTGGGCGCGATGGCATGCGTGCCGTTGTCGGCGACCACCAGCGTGTAGCCGTCCGCGGCCGTCTTGGAGACCAGCGCGCTTCCCACCGTTCCGCCGGCGCCGGCGCGATTCTCGACCACGACCTGCTGGCCGATCCGGTCCGACATCTTCTGCGCCAGGATACGGCCGAAGGTGTCGGAATTGCCGCCGGGCGCATGCGGCACGATCAGCCGGATCGGCCGCGACGGAAAGGGAGTCGTCTGCGCGGCGGCTGGCAGCACACTGGAAGCGGCAAACGCACCGATGTACCCGAGCGCCTGGCGGCGTGTCGTATGGACCATGCGATCTCCTTGTGCCGAGTGCGCGATATTCGAGTAATAAGCGGCGATGGAATATCGGACACTTGGAAAAACCGGCCTCACCGTAAGTGTCGCCGGGCTCGGTTGTGGCGGCAATAGCCGTCTCGGCCTGGGCCGCGGCGCCAGCGTCGAGGACTGTGTGGCGGTCGTGCGGACAGCCGTCGATCTCGGCGTCACTTTCCTCGACACCGCCGAGGCCTATGGAACCGAGGAGATCGTCGGCGCCGCCGTGCGGCATTACGACCGCAACAAGCTGGTGATCTCGACCAAGGCGATCTTCCGGGCTGGCGACGATACGGCTGAATCGGTGACCCGCCGGGTCGAGGCGGCGCTGCAGCGGCTCGGCCTCGATTACGTCGACATCTTTCATTTCCACGCCGTCAATCCCGTGGCCTACGACCATCATCGCGATGTCCTGGCGCCGGCCCTGCTGAAGCTCAAGGAGCAGGGCAAGGTGCGCCATGTCGGCATTACCGAGACGGGCCCGCGCGATCCGGAGCAGACCATGCTGGCTCGCGCGATCGAGGAAGCGCCCTGGGAAGTCATCATGCTGGCCTACAGCCTGATGAACCAGGGCGCACGCCGCGCGATCTTTCCAGCAACCCAGCGCAGAGGGATCGGCACGCTGCTGATGTTCGTCGTCCGCAACATCTTCAGCAACGCCGCCTATCGCCACGACGTCTTCGCCAAGCTGGTCGAACAGCGCCGTCTCGACGCGTCGATCCTGTCCGACGGCGATCCGCTCGGGTTCCTCGTTGCCGAAGGCGGCGCGGCAAGCATCACGGATGCGGCGTATCGCTACGCCCGCCACGAACAGGGGGCCGATGTCATTCTCTTCGGCACCGGCAACAAGGATCACGTTGCGCAAAACGTCGACTCGATCCTCCGCCCACCCCTGGCGAAGCCGATCGTCGAACGGCTTCATGCCGCGTTCGGACATCTGACCGGCGTCGGGCTCGACCTGCCCGGCCCCGTCAAGGCGTGATTTACGCGGTCGAGCGAACCAGCTTGCCGGGTCGGGCTCCGGTGTCCTGGCCCTTCTCGAAGATGGGTGCGCCCGAGCAGATCGTCATGTCGTAGCCGTCGACTTTCTGGACGAGGCGTCGTCCGCCGGCCGGCAGGTCGAAGATCATCTTCGGCGAATGCAGGTGGAGGCCTTCGAAGTCGATGACGTTGACATCGGCCTTCAGGCCCGGCTGCAGCCGGCCGCGGTCGCGAAAGCCGAAGAAGGCCGCCGTCTCGCTCGTCATCTGCTTCACGACGTATTCGAGTTGCAAACGCGGGCCGCGCGTGCGGTCGCGCACCCAATGGGCCAGCATCGAGGTGTTGAGCGAAGCATCGCAGATCACGCCGCAATGCGCGCCACCATCCGACAGGCCGAGCAGCGTGTGCGGGTCCTCGATCATTTCGCGCACCACTTCGAGATCGCCGTGCACGTAATTGGTGACGGGGAAATAGACCATCCGGCTGCCATCGCCACCGACCAGATAGTCGTAGCAATACTCGGGCGGGGTCACGCCTTCGCCTGCCGCGAGGGCCGCGATGCTGCGCTCCGGTGGCGGCTCGTAGTCCGGCGACTCGCCCAGCGGATACATGCGGTCCCAGCGCGTCGCGATCTGGCGCGACAGCGGCGGCAGCACATCGAGCAATCGCGGCGAGGCTTCCTGCGACAGGATCAGTCGGCGCATCTCGGGCGTGCGCAGCTTCGCCAGCATCTCCGCCGGCGGCAGCTTGGCCAACTCGGCATAGGCCTCGCGCAAACCGAAGGGATTGAGCGAGGTGCCGAGGCCGAGGGTCAAGCCCACCGGGCGGCCTGCGACCTGGGCGGAGAGCGGCAGGTTGTCGGCGCGGGCGGCGCGGACGCCGTCCATCAACCGGCGCCAGCGCTGCGGGTCGTAGCTGCGGTCGGTGAGCAGAAACCAAACGGGCCGGCCGCTGTCCTTCGCGACCTGGCGCATCCAGACGAACTCGGCGGCCTCGTCCTCGAAGTCGGAGAGCATGCCGAAGGTACCGCGGCCGGCTCGACCCATCGCCTGGCCGATAGCAAGCAGTTCCTCGTGCTCGGCATAGCGTCCGGGAACGAGGTCGCCGGCCAGCGTCTTGTGCTGATCGGTGCGGCTGGTCGTAAAGCCGACAGCGCCAGCCCGCATGGCCTCTTCCGTCAACCGGCCCATGGTCTCGATATCCTCGGCCGTTGCCCGCTCGCGGGCGATGGCGCGCTCGCCCATGGCATAGACCCGCAAGGGGTGGTGCGCGAGCTGGGCGGCGATATCGATGGTGCGCGGCAGCCGCGCCAGCGCATCGAGGTAATCCGGGAAACTTTCCCAATCCCACTTGAGGCCTTCGGACAAGGTGATGCCGGGGATGTCCTCCACCCCCTCCATCATCTCGATCAGCGCCTGCTGGTGATGTTGGCGGACGGGCGCGAAACCCACGCCGCAATTGCCGAACACGATGGTGGTGGCGCCGTGCCAGGATGACGGCGCCAGGACGGGATCCCAGGTCGCCTGGCCGTCGTAATGTGTGTGCACATCGACCCAGCCCGGCGTGACGAGCCGCCCTTCGGCCTTGACCTCGCGACGGCCCGGACCCGCCTTGCCGCCGACCTGGACGATCCGGTCGCCGTCGATGGCGACGTCGCCAGCGAAAGCGGGCGCTCCCGTGCCGTCGACGATATTGCCGCCCCGAATGACGATGTCGTGCATGGTCTGTTCCCGGCCTTCTGAGATGGACCAGGGAGCTTTCCACACATCAAGGAGCACAGGAAGCAGAGAACAGGGCACAGCCTCCTGCCGATTCGATTATCGTTATCTTTATGGGGTATAACGGTAGGGTATG
>JBBRFD010000209.1:0-8235 GCA_038224985.1 Reyranellales bacterium | reverse complement strand
CGTAGTCGAGGGAACTTTTTTGTGCGGCCCACAAAAGAGATCCCTCGGCTACGCTCGGGATGACGGGAGTTTATTAAAAACTGTACGCAGTTTTAAAGCGGCAGGGTGAACCTGAAGGTCGCACCGCTCTTGCCGTTGTCGGCCAGCGTAATGTCGCCGCCATGGGCGCGCACCAGGTCGCGGGCGATGGCGAGGCCGAGGCCGGCGCCGCCGCTGCGGCCCACCGTCATGAAGGGCTGGAACAGTTGCGCCACCACCGGCGGGGTGAGGCCGGGGCCGTTGTCGCAAACGTCGATCAGCAGATAACGGCCGTTGGCCTCGGCCGACACGGTGACTTCCGAGGCGCCGACATCGAAGGCGTTGCGGCCGAGATTGACGAAGACGCGGTAGAGCAGGTCGTGATCGGCACGCACGCGCAGCGCCGGATCGACGCGGTTGACCCAGTTGCGCAGCTTGTTGGGATCGGCGTCCTCGCCCTGTTCCTGCAGCGCCACGCCCACTTCGTCGACCAGATCGATCAACTCGAGATCGGTGAGCTTGGGCGTCGGCCGGCCGCGCACGTAGTCGAGGGCGTCGCCCGCAAGGCGCGCGGCGCGGTCGATGGTGCCGAGGATCATTGGCGCCAGCGCCCGCGTGCGTTCGTCGCCGATATGGGCGAGGCGATCCGACAGCAATCGCGCCGTCGACAGCATGTTGCGCAGGTCGTGGTTGATCTTGTTGGTGGCCGCGCCGATTTCGGCCAGGCGCGTCTTCTGGCGCTGCGAGGCGCGCAGCTCACGCTGCAGGTTCTGGAACTCGCGGTCGACGACGCCGATCTCGTCGCGCCGCGCCACCGGCGCGCGCGTGTTGCCGGCTTGCTCGGGCGCCCGGCGGAAGGCCACCATGTCGGCGGAAAGATCCTCAAGCGGGCGCACGATCAGCCAGCGCAGCGCGAGATAGAGAAGAATGCCGGTGAACAGCGCGATCACCACCGACATCAACAGGATACGACCGGAATAGCCGTACATCGCCAGCCGCATCGGCTGCTCGTCGACAATGATCCAGACCATGGCGTCGGGTAGGCGCATCGAATGGCCACCGACTCTGATGTATTGCGAGCCGTCGCGCGACATCGCCGCCAAGGCGTCCCAGATCATGCCAGCCTGACCGCGCTCGGCGAAGTTGAAGTTGAGCATGTCGGGCCGCGGCTCGATGGTCATCAGTGCGCGCTTGGGCTTATTGGGCTCGACCAGCACGACAGTGTCCACGCGGGCGTGGCTAAGCAGGGCGCGCTTGACCTCCTCGGTCACCATGTTGTCGGGCGTGGCGTCGAGTGCCAAGGCGGCCAGCGTGCCGCTTTCGATCAGCTGTTCGAGATAGTCCTGCCGGAAGCGCGCGATCGAGGGCAGAAAGAGCAGCAGCTCGGCGATCATCAGGGCCGCAATCACCAGCCCGAGCACGCGCCACGACAGGCCGAAGACCAGCGAGCGCCGGCGCGCCGGGCGCGCGGCGGTCGCGGTTTGTGCAGTCACGGTGCTTTCGATGGTCACCGCGGCAGCTTAGCGGACCGGGCCCGGAGGGCCTAGGCGCCGGCCGTTCAACTCTTCATGTAGTCGAGCAGTACCTTGCCGCCCGGCAGGGTCAGATCGGCGACGAAATGCCGGCCGCCGATGATCCTGCGCACGGGCAGGTCGGCCACCGGTGCATTGACGTGCGGGATCAGGTGCAGCCGGGCCGGACCCGACCAGGAGCCCTTCACCGTGATCTCGGTCAGGGTGACGCCGACGAGCTGGGCGATCTTGGGCTTGCCGTCGACGTCGGGGATGACCTTGAGCAGGCATTGCAGCTTCTGCAGCGACTTCGCCGTCTTGGCCGGATTGCGCGAAAAGACCTCGTGCTTGTAGACCATGGTGCCCATGGCGACGCGCTGGCCGGCATAGTCGAGTGTGCCGGTGAGTGTATCGTGCACCAGTTCGAGCTTGGGTTGGGCGTATTTCTTGGGGAAGCCCCAGATCTCGCGGCCCGCCACGATCGGCGGATCGTCGTCGAGATACATCTGCGAGACGAAGTTGGCGGGCATGCCTTCGAAGGAGCAGGGAATAACCACTCCCGATTCGGTGTAGTCACCGAAGCCCGAGGAATCGGGCATGCGGATCCATTCATAGAAGACCTGGTTGGAGGGATCGGGCACCAGCGGTTCAGGCAGCGCGGCGCGGATTGCGTCGGGATCGCTTTCATAGATCACTGTCATGTATTCGCGGTCGACAAAGCGGAAGGGCGGCAGCGGATAGCTCGGACTGGCTGCCGGCATGGCCGACAAGCCGAGAATCTGGGCTCGATTCAAAGGGGTTTCTCTCTGATGTCGGTGACGCGACCTGCGAGCCAATATCCGTGAGGTGCGGCTGGAAGTCCATGCGGCCAACGCGCGGTCGGCGTCATCGTCCATGAAGGACTGGCTTTGCCCGAAATAATAACGGCAAACTGGCGATATGGTCGATCTGCTCAATATCGAAACGCTTGAGGCGTTGCCGGACGATGGGCCCGTGGTGATGCTGAACCTCATGCGCTTCCGTGAGCATTCGCTCGATGGCAATGGCAGTGGCTGGGATGCCTATCTCCGCTACAGCGCGCTTGCCATCAAGGAGATCAAGAAAGTCGGTGGCACCATCTTCTGGGCAGGCGACGCCGAGGCTGTGGCGCTGGGCCTGCCGGAGAACAACCGCTGGGACTACGCCGCACTGGTCCGCTATCCTTCGCGCGCCGCCTTTCTTGCGATGATGACGTCGCCGCACTACGCCGTCGCCAACGTCGAGCGCACCAATGGCTGTGCCGATCACACGATCCTCGCGATCCGCGAAACCTACAACAAATTCGGCAGGAGCTGAGTGTCATGGTCAAGCGTCTGAGCGATATGCCCGAGGTCGAGGCCAATCACCTGCGGCGGATCGTCTGTCCAACCTACGACGACACGCCGCTGCTTGCCGGTAAGCCGCTCGGCCAGCGCCGCGTCGCCATCATCTCGACGGCGGGGCTGCATCGCCGCGGCGACCGGCCGTTCCAGCCTGGCGACGGCAGCTATCGCGTCATTCCGGCCGAAACGCCGGCGGGCGAGCTGGTGATGAGCCATATCTCGGTCAATTTCGACCGCACCGGCTTCCAGCAGGATCTCAACGTCGCCTTTCCGATCGATCGCCTGCGCGAGGCGGCGGCCGATGGCGCCATCAGTTCGATGGCGGCGATCCATTATTCCTTCATGGGGGCCTTTCCGCCCGAGGCCGCCGAGCCGCATGCCAAGCACCTTGCGGGCCTGCTCAAGGCCGACAAGGTCGACGCTGCTCTTCTCGTTCCCGTTTGACCCGCCTGCACGCGCGCCGTGGGCGCGCTGGGCCACTTCCTCGAACGCGAAGGCATTCCCACCGTCGGCATCAGCCTGGTGCGCGAGCATAGCGAGACGATCCGTCCGCCGCGTGCCCTCTGGGTTACGTTTGAACTCGGCCGGCCGTTCGGCATTCCCGACGATGCGCCCTTTCAGCGCCGGGTGCTCGACGCCGCGCTCGCGCTCCTGGCGCGCACCGACGGCCCCCTGATCGCCGACTATCCCGAGCATATCGACGGCGACATCGATCTCACCGGCTGGGCCTGCCCGATCAATCTGGCGCCGAGCGCGGCCGATACGCTCGCCGCCGAAATCAGTCGCCTGGCCGTCTGGTACGACCGCGCCGTCGCCATCCAGAAACGCACGACGGTCGGTGTCTCCGGCCTCGACATGCCGGCGGCCGGCAAGCTGCTGGGCGCAGCGTTCGATGGGGTGCTCCCCGAGGCGCAGGCCCTCAAGCAGGCGATCGACGACCTCAAGGCCTACTACCTCGAAGCCGCCTCGGCCTTTCCCGATCCCGGCACCGCCAAGACGCGCAAAGCCTGGTTCTGGGACGAGACGATCTTCGCCAAAACGCTCCTCGCGCTGCAGCCCAAGCTCGCCGCCAGCAACGAGCCGCAGCACAAGATCCTCGCCAATCTGACGATGATCCCGGCGACAGAACGGCATCGGTTGAGTAGCGGCTAAGCTCACCGGCTCGCCTTCGCCAAGTCGCGCGGATTTGAGCCTAGACCGGCAGGCGCGCGAGCAACCGCACCAGCCAGCGCGTGCGTGGGCCGAACAGCGCCTCGGTGAAATAGCTGCCGGCGGCACGTTTGCTGGCTTCGCCGAGAGTTGGATAGGGCGGCACGAAGCTCGCCAGGGCGGCGATCTTGAGGCGCCTGGAGATTGCCAGACACCAAGGCTGGATGAGATCGCCGGCATGGGGACCCAGGATCGTGGCGCCCAGCACGCGGCCGCGGCTGTCGACGATGGCTTTCACCCTGCCGCCGGTTTGATGCTCGGCCTGCGCGCGGTCGTTTTCGGCCATCTGCCAGCGCAGCACCTTGATCGTATCGCCGTGCTGCTTGCGGGCTTCTGCTTCGGTCAGGCCGACCTGCGCCAGCTCGGGATCGCTGTAGGTTGCCCAGGGCACGATGCGGCGGTCGAGCTTGGCGGGCGCGCGGAACAGCGCGCCGCGAATGAACAGCGAAGCCTCGTAGCCCGCCATATGGGTGAAGGCGTAGAGGCCGTTGCAGTCGCCGATCGCCCAGACCTTGCGGTTGCTGGTGCGCAGCGAGTCGTCGACGGTGATGCCCTTCCTGGTGAAAGCGATGCCGGCCTTGTGGAGATCGAGTTCCTCGAGGTTGACCGCGCGGCCGGCGGCGACCAGCAGATGCGAACCGTCGATCCGCTCGCCGTCTTCCAGGATCACCGACAGCCCTTCGACCCGGGCGATCCTCGCGCCCTCGCGCACGACGACGCCTTCCTCGACCAGACGCTGCACCACCAGGGCGGCGAGTTCGGGATCGTCCTTGGCCAGACACTTGGCGGCTTCGAGGATCGTCACCTGCGAACCGAGCCGGCGATGTGCCTGCGCCAGTTCGATGCCGATGGGGCCGCCGCCGATCACGATGAGATGCGCGGGCCGGGTGCGGTTGGCGAAGATGGTTTCGTTGGTGAAGTAAGGCGCCTCGGCGAGGCCAGGGATCGGCGGCGCCACGGGCCGCGAGCCGGTCGCCAGCACGATGCGGCGCGGCTTGAGGCGATGCGGACCAGCCTGCAGTTCGTCGCGCGAGAGAAAGCGGGCTTCCTCCTTCAGCACGCGCACGCCCAGGCTCTCGAAACGCTCGACTGAGTCGTTGGGCGCGATGGCTGCGATCACACCGGCGACATGGTCCATCACCTTGGCGAAATCGACCGTGGGCTCGACGGGCGCAATGCCGAAGGGTGCGCCTGAACGTTGCGCCTGCGCCATCTTCGCCGCCGCAATCAAAGCCTTCGACGGCACGCAGCCGAAGTTGAGACAGTCGCCGCCCATCAACCCGCGTTCGATCAGCACGACGCTGAGGCCGAGCTGTGCGGCACCCGCCGCGACGACGAGGCCACCGGAGCCGCCGCCGATGACACAGACATCGGGGCAGATAGGGGGGGCGAGAACTTCGCTCACGTCTTCCTCTTCTTCAGGCGGCCATAAACGATCGGCACCAGCGACAGCGCGGCAAGACCGAGCAGGGGCAGCAGGATGCGCGCCTCGAAGACGATGCCGAAGTTCGGCGTCTGGCCGCTTTCGAAAAGTACGCCGAAGCCCGCGCCGAGGCCGGCATAGACGACGGCGCCGGGAATGATGCCGATCAGTGTGGCCAGCGCATAGCGGCCGAGCTTCATACCAAGCAGCGCCGGCACGACATTGACCAGCCAGAAGGGAAACACCGGCACCAGGCGCAGGAACAAGAGATAGCTGAAGTCGTCACGGGCGAAGCCTGCTTCGAGGCTTGCCAGGGTCTTGCCGGCGCGGGCGCGAAAGAGGTCGCGAAAGGCGGTGCGTGCCGCGAGGAACACCGCGACCGCGCCCGTCGTCGCGCCGAGCACGGAGAGTGCCGCGCCGATCCAGGTACCGAACAGGAAGCCGCCCAGGGGCGTGACGATGATGGCGACGGGCAAGGAGAAGGCCACGACCAGCGCATAGCCAACGACGAAGGCGGCGGCGGCGAGCAGGCCGTTGGCACTCACCCAGGCGGCCAGCTCTTTGTGATTGCGGCTCAAGGTCTCGAAGGAGAAATAGCGGTCGAGGCGAAAGACGAAGAAGAGCACCAGTCCGAGCACAAGGATCGCCGCGGGGATGAGCCGTTTCATCCCGGAAGACCGGGATCTGTCGCGGCAAGTGTCGGGCGCTGCTGCATCGCCTGCCACCATGCGGCAAGCCTGGGGTGCAGCGCCAGTTCGCTTCGGCCTTCTCGCGCAGCCGTGAAGTAGGCGGTCATGGCGGCGAGGTGCAGATCGGCCAGCGACAGCCGGTCGCCGACGAGGAAGCTTCCGCCGCCGGCCAGCCCTTCGAGCGCGGCCAGGACCTTCGCCGAGCCGGCGAGGCCCGCCGCGATCTCGCTCTCGTCGACGGAACTGCCCGCGCGCTGGCGGAAGACGCGGTGCGAGAAGACCTGCCGCACCATCGGCCAATAGCCGTAGGAATCGACGATGGCCACGATCTGGTCCATGCGCGCGAGATCCCGTGGTGCGGTCGGCTGCAGGGCCGGCCCGTCGAAGGCGCGGTCGATATAGCGGGCGATCGCGGCGGTCTCGTAAAGCGTGAAGCCGTCATGGACCAGGGCCGGTACCCGGCCGAAGGGGTGGAGTGTCAGGTAGCTTGCCGGGACATCGGGGGCGAAGGGATTCACCTCGATCCGGTCATAGGCCACGCCCTTCTCGGCCAAGGCCAGGCGGGCGATCCGGACATAAACACTGTAATGGTAACCGTGCAGGGTAAGGGCCATGGCCACCATTCTAGCCCTTCGCCACGTTGACTCACGGCCCCTCCACCCTTATTACCCTCGCCCACGGATTTATCCCCCGCCGGTACGTGCGGGGGTCTTGTTTTTGAAGGAGTTGCGTCATGAAACGCACGTATCAGCCGAGCAAGCTGATCCGCAAGCGCCGCCACGGCTTCCGGTCCCGGATGGCGACGGTAGGCGGCCGCAAGGTCATCGCCAGCCGCCGCCGCAACGGCCGCAAGCGCCTGTCGGCCTAGCGGATTGTCGGCCTAGCAAAATTGGCCCCCGCGCGTCCCGGCCGGTTGCCCAACCGTCGGGACTTCCTGCGCGTACAGGCCGGACGCCGCGTCGCCATGCCGGGCTTTGTCCTGCAAATGGCCCCCGCCGACCAACCCTACCCCGCCGCGAGAGTCGGATTCACGGTCAGCCGCAAGGTCGGCAATGCCGTGGTGCGTAACCGCGTCCGCCGCCGGCTGCGCGAAATCGCTCGCATGATCATCCCCGAGCAGGCCCGCGCCGATCAGGACTACGTGCTGGTCGGCCGCCAGGGCGCCATCACGCGCGATTTCGCCGTTCACCGCCAGGAACTCATCGAGGCCCTCAAGCGCCTGAAGGCATTGGCCGAAACACCGGCTCCGCCGGTGGCCCAAAGACCGGCTCCGCCGGCACCCCTAGCGACGCCATGACCGCCAAGGAAACCTTGCGCCGGAGCCGGCAAATCGCCAGTTTCCGGGCCGCATGATCTCGCTTTTTCTCCGCGGCGCGATCCGCTTCTACCAGCTCACGCTGGCCTACTTCTTCGTCGGCGCCTGCCGCTACGAACCCTCGTGCTCGCGCTACGCCGTAGAGGCGGTCGAGCGTCACGGTGCGGTGCGCGGCGTTTACCTGGCGGCCCACCGGTTCTGCCGCTGCGGCCCCTGGGGCCATGGCGGCTACGACCCCGTTCCGGAGCCGCCCCCGTCCTTGGGGCCGCGCGTCCCGCTTTCCTGTCACCAAATCGAGCGCACCTGACTCGTCACCAGAGTTTTTGAGACATGGATCAGAAGAACTTCATCGTCGCGCTCGTGCTCTCCGTGCTGATCATCGTCGGCTGGCAGCAGCTCTATCCGTCCAAGCCGCCGGTCGCGCCCCCGACGACGCAGGCCACCGCGCCCGGCGCGCCGGGTGCGCCCGCCACGACGCCCTCGGCCACGACGCCCGGGCAGCCGGGCGCTCCGGCGCAGACCCAGGCCGCGCAGCCCATCGTCAGCCGCGCCGAGGCCCTCAAGCGCAGCCCGCGCATCGCCTTCTCCACGCCCGAACTGCTGGGCTCGATTTCGCTCAAGGGCGCGCGCATCGACGACGTGCAGCTGGCCAAGCACCGCGAGACGCTCGACAAGAACAGCCCGCCCGTGCCGGTGTTGTCGCCCGAAG
>JBBRFD010000208.1:0-8240 GCA_038224985.1 Reyranellales bacterium | reverse complement strand
TGCAATGCATGGGCCAGCACGCCGCGGTCGGCGGAGGTGCCCTTGCCCTCTTCGCCGCGCATCACGATGGCCCCGGCGCCGTCGCCGAACAGCACGCAGGTGCCGCGATCGTTCCAGTCGAGGATGCGCGAGAAGGTCTCGGCACCGATGACCAGAGCGGTCGAGGCGATGCCATTCTTGATCATGCTGTCGGCGACAGAGACGCCGTAAACGAAGCCGGCGCAGACGGCCTGCAGATCGAAGGCAGCGCCCTTGGTCATGCCGAGTTCGGCCTGCACGCGCGTGGCCGTCGCCGGGAAGGTCTCGTCCGGTGTCGCGGTCGCCAGCACGATCAGGTCGAGGTCGGAGGCCTTGATGCCGGCATGGTCGAGAGCTCGCTGCGAGGCCTTGAGCGCCAGATGGGAGGTGAACTCGCCATCGGCTGCGATATAGCGCTGCTTGATGCCGGTGCGCTGCTGAATCCACTCGTCGGACGTCTCGACCTTGCTGGCGAGATCGGCGTTGGTGACGACTCTCTCGGGCAAATAAGAACCGCAGCCCAGCACCACCGACCGAATCATGCACTGCTCCCGTCAGCTTGAATCGCCGATGCGGATTCCGCCAGAACCGGATCGGGCATTGCCATGGCTTGATGCAGCCGCGCCAACCCATCGATTACCTTGTCCTTGTAATTGTAGCGCACCAGATCGACCGCCACACCGACGGCGTAGGCAAAGCCGGTTTCATCAGTTCCGCCATGGCTCTTCACGCAGATGCCGTCCAGGCCGAGAAATACACCGCCGTTGTAGCGCCGGGGGTCGACGCGCTTGCGCATCTTGACCAACGCACCCGACGCGAAGAGGAAGCCGATCTTGGCCAGGGTCGAGGTCCGGAACGCCTCACGCAACACGCCGGTATATAGCTTGGCCGTGCCCTCGATCGCCTTGAGTGCCACGTTCCCGGTGAAGCCGTCGGTAACCACGACGTCGACCGCGCCCGAGACGATATCGTTGCCCTCGACGAAGCCCAGAAAATTCACCGGCACGCCGTCGCGACGCAACCAGCCAGCGGCCTGGCGCAACTCGTCATGACCTTTGAGATCTTCCGAGCCGACGTTGAGAATGCCGACGCGCGGTTTATCCTGCCCCTGCAACACCTGGGAGAACATAGTGCCCATGACGGCGAATTCGGCGAGATTCTCGGCGTCACACTCGATATTGGCGCCGAGGTCGAGCATCACCATCTCGCCGCGCGCCGTTGGCAAAAAAGAGGCGAGCGCCGGGCGATGAGCGCCAGGCAGCATGCGCATGGAAAACATCGAGATGGCCAGCAGCGCCCCGGTATTGCCGGCAGAGACGACGCAATCGGCGCGGCCCTGCGAGGCGGCCTCGACGGCCAGCCACATGCTCGATTTGCGGCGGCGGCGGAGCGCGTGCGTCGGCTTGTCCTCGCCGGTGACGACGTCGTCGGTATGGACGATTTCGAGGACTTGCGAGAGACTTTTCTTGGCCTCGACCAGTGGCTTCAGTCGGGCCTGGTCGCCGAACAACAGAAACGACGTGCCGGGATAACGCTCGCGAGCAATCGCTGCGCCGCTAACAACGACCTCGGGGGCGTGATCGCCCCCCATTCCGTCCAACGCGAGAACGATCTTGTCGGCGCTCACCGGTGGGCTCTGCCTGTCGGATGCCAGCGCATGGCCGGCGGCGCGGAGTAGACTACTTCTCGGCCGACTGGGCGTCGGCGAGAACCGGCATGTCTTCGCGGTAGTAGCCACAATGCGAGCACAGCATGTGCGGCCGCTTCAGCTCGCCGCAGTTCTTGCACTCGAGGAACGGCATCGCGGCGATGGCGTGATGCGAGCGGCGCATATTGCGACGCGACTTGGATACTTTCTTTTTAGGAACGGCCATAACGATCTCCAACCGGGCGGCGCGGGAGCACCTGCCCCAAAAAAAGTCACAGCCGCGCTCATAGAGGCGCGGCGGGCGGCCTATCTAGCCAAATCATTGCGCCACCGCAACAATTTAGCGCTCGCGGCGCGGTTTGTCTCTCAAGGCCGCCAAACCGGCGAAGGGATGCCGCTTCTGTTCACTTTTGGCCGGCTTTTGCCCGTCACGGGGCTTCGGCAGCACGTCTTCCAGACTTACACCGGGGCGCCGGGGATAGGGATCGGCGGCCAGAGAGAGCTGCTCCGCGACAATCTCGCCTACGTCCAGATGGGGATCGGTCAGGGGCTCCGGGGCGTCGGGCTGGGCGCTGACGAGCGCCTCGCCGCTTTCCGGGTCGCGCTCCTCGTCCAGATTGAACTGGAATACCAGCCGGAAGGCTTCGTCCAGCTCTTGGGTAACCGGGTCGAGCGTCAAGATACAGGCGTGGACGATCTTGCCGCGCATCCGGCCCTCGACCACGATCTGGTCGCCGATCTGGCGGTCGACCGTCACCCGGGCGGAAAAGGCCGGCAGCCCGAGAAAGCCGAAGCGCTTGGCCAGCGCCGCCCGCTCGCTGTCGGTCGGCGTGATCTCCAGTGCCACGCCACGCGGCCCTATGCGATCAAGGTCGACTACGCGTTCAATCTCAGATTTTTCTTTTTTATCAGTATCTTGTGACATTTTATTAAACTAGCGAACGGCCAGTTCCTCGCGCGGTATCTTGCTCAATTCGACGGCCAGCTGACGAATATGAGTTTCGAGCAACGGCACCATCTCATCTCTGGCCGGCGGCCTACCGCCGTATGCGTTGCGCCGCAAGGCCTCGACCAGGGTCATTTTCCCGTCTCCGCCCAAGGCCTCGCGATAGGCCAAGGCCCTGCCGTGCAGCCCCTCGGCCATAATCTTGATCCGCCTGCCGACGCCCAAGTCCTGGACGCCGATCTGGCGCAGGGTCTGGTCGAGATGACTGAACATGGCGTCGAAGAAGGCCTGCGCCAGTTCCTCGCCATCGCGCTCGAGCCGCAGCCGGTCGATCATCAGCCAGGCATGCAGGGAAAGTGCATCGAAACGGCCATCGAGCGTATCGGGGATGCCAAAGCGCTCGAACAATTCGGGCGCCCGCGCGCGCTCTGCCGTGCGCGCGTAGAGAGCTGCGGCGAATTCGACATCGGGTTTTTTCTTGCGGCGGAACAACGGCTTCTCCCGGACCGGCAGCGCGCCTCGGTTGACCCGGCCCGCCGCCCACGACATCTTGTGCACCCTCTTTAGACGGAACCCAAGAATCAATCATGCGCCGTCCCCTTACCGTCGCCCTGCTCGCGGCCTCGCTCCTGACGCTTGGCGCCTGCGACTCCATCATCGATCAGCGCGGCTTCGCGCCCACGCCGGGCACTATCGAGAAGCTCGAGGTCGGCAGCCAGAGCCGCGAGGACGTCGTGCGCCTGATCGGCACGCCCTCGGCGGTCGCGACTTTCAACCCGAACACCTGGTTCTACGTCAGCCAGCGCCAGGAAACCTTCGCTTTCTTCAAGCCGACGGTCACCGAACAGAAGGTCATGCAGGTGACGTTCAGCGAATCGGGCCGCATCGCCCAGATCAAGAACTACGACCTCAAGGACGCCCAGGACATCGCCATGACCTCCCGCATCACGCCGAGCGCCGGCAAGGAACTCACCGTGCTCGAGCAGATCATGGGCAATATCGGCAAGTTCAGCGGACCCAAGCAGACGGGCAATCCGGGCGCGCCGACCAGCGGTGGGTGATGGGCGGCGGCTGATCCCTCCTTCCTCCCGGCCAACAAAAAAGCCCCGGTCTTTCGACCGGGGCTTTTCGTTTGTGATATCTGGCTCTTAGTGCGCAAGCACGGCGAGCAGCAGGAGCGCCACGATGTTGGTGATCTTGATCATCGGATTGACGGCCGGGCCCGACGTATCCTTGTACGGGTCGCCGACGGTGTCGCCGGTCACCGCGGCCTTGTGGGCCTCGGATCCCTTGCCGCCGAAATGGCCTTCCTCGATGTACTTCTTGGCGTTGTCCCAGGCACCGCCGCCCGCCGTCATGGAGATGGCGACGAACAGGCCGGTGACGATCACGCCAAGCAGCATCGCGCCGACCGCGGCGAAAGCGGCCGACTTGTCGGCGACCGCCGCGATCAGGAAGTACAGCACGATCGGCGACAGCACCGGCAGCAGCGACGGGATCATCATCTCCTTGATCGCGGCCTTGGTGAGCATGTCGACGGCGCGGCCGTAATCCGGACGATCCGTTCCGGCCATGATACCTGGCTTTTCGCGGAACTGGCGGCGGACCTCTTCGACAACTGCCTGTGCCGCACGGCCGACGGCCAGCATCGACATGCCACCGAACAGGTAAGGCAGGCCGCCGCCGATCAGCAGACCGACCACAACGTAGGGGTTGGTCAGCGAGAAATCGACCGCGGTGACGCCGAGCTTGCCCAGCTTGATGAAGTACTTGAGGTCTTCGGTATAGGCCGCGAACAGCACCAGGGCGCCGAGGCCGGCCGAAGCGATGGCGTAGCCCTTGGTGACGGCCTTGGTGGTGTTGCCGACGGCGTCGAGCGCGTCGGTGTTCTTGCGCACCTCCTTCGGCAGTCCGGCCATTTCGGCAATGCCGCCGGCATTGTCGGTGACCGGGCCATAGGCATCGAGCGCCACCACCATGCCGGCAAGCGCCAGCATGGCGGTCGTGGCGATGGCTATGCCGAAGAGGCCGGCCAGGAGGTAGCAAACGACGATGCCCGTGCAGATCAGCAGGGCCGGCAAGGCCGTGGCTTCCATTGACATCGCGAGACCGGCAATGACGTTGGTGCCGTGACCGGTGACGGAAGCCTGCGCCACCGCCTTTACGGGGCGATAGTCGGTACCGGTGTAGTACTCGGTGATCCAGACGATCAGGCCGGTGATGGCGAGACCGACCAGCGAGCACCAGAACAACGCCATGCCGTTGAAGGTCTTGCCGTTCACCGTCATCGCCTGATCCATGCCGACGACGGAGCTGGTGACGAACCAGATGGCCGGGATCGACAGCACCGCGGCCACGATCACGCCCTTGTACATCGCCCACATGATGTTGTTGTCCGAGCCGAGGCGGACGAAGTAGGTGCCGATGATCGAGGTGATGATGCAGACGCCGCCGATGACCAGCGGATAGGTCATGAGCTTGGTGACGAGCGCCGGATCGGCCGCGAAGAAGATCGAGGCCAGGATCATGGTGGCGACCGTAGTCACCGCATAGGTTTCGAACAGGTCGGCGGCCATGCCGGCGCAATCGCCGACGTTGTCGCCGACGTTGTCGGCGATGGTGGCCGGGTTGCGCGGGTCATCTTCGGGACTTCCCGCCTCTACCTTGCCGACCATGTCGCCACCGACATCCGCACCCTTGGTGAAGATGCCGCCGCCGAGACGGGCGAAGATCGAGATCAGCGAGGCGCCGAAGCCCAGGGAGACCAGCGCGTCGATCATCTCGCGGCTGCCGCCCGGTATGCCCAACGACAGGAGCGTGCCGTAGTAACCGACGACGCCCAGCAGGGCGAGGCCGGCCACCAGCATGCCGGTGACGGCGCCCGCCTGGAAGGCGAGCTCGAGGCCCTGCCCCAGGCTCTTCTGCGCCGCAACCGCGGTACGGACGTTGGCGCGCACCGACACGTTCATGCCGATGAAGCCGGTGGCGCCCGACAGCACCGCGCCGATCAGGAAGCCGACGGCGGAATACTTGCCGAGAAAGAACGCCAGCACGACGAGGACGACGACGCCCACGATCGCGATAGTGGTGTACTGGCGGCGCAGGTAAGCGGCGGCGCCTTCCTGGATCGCCTGGGCGATCTCTTGCATGCGAGGAGTGCCGGCATCGGCGGCCATGACGCGCGAGGCGGTGTAAACGCCATACAGCACGGCGATGATGCCGCAGCCAACGACGGCCCAAAGTACGGAAGACATTATGGGTAACCTATTGTTTTTACGGCGTTTCTTATCCCGTCCGCGCCAAGAACGGTCTCCCCCGGCGCGAGGACGGCGGAAAATGACAGAACGTCACCCCAAGCGCAACATCTGGTGCCGCTCCTAGACGCGCGACGGGTGCCTGAAGCGAAAAATGCCGATCACCAGCAGGGCCACGCAGACAAGGACGAAGGCAATATAGTTGAGCACCGCCCAGCCCTGCAGCTCGAGCACCATGCTCGCCATGAGGCTGGCCGCAGCCGTAGTGGCAAACACCATAAAATCGTTGAAAGCCTGGGCCTTGCCCCGTTCGGATGGGCGATAGGTTGTGGTCAGCAATGTCGTGGCGCCGACGAACATGAAATTCCAGCCTACACCGTTCAGGCCGAGCGCGATGCGGAAATGCCAGACAGTTTCCCCCATCAACGCCACCGCCACGCCTCCGACCAGCAGCACGATGCCCCAGATCATGATGTTGAACACGCCGAAGCGGGAAATCAGGTGACCGGTGAAGAAGGCCGGCACGAACATGCCCATAACATGCGCCAGGATCGTGTAGGGCGCTTCCGCCTTGTCCAAACCGCAGGCAACGATGGCCAGCGGCGACGCCGCCATGACGAAAGACATCACGCCGAAGGCGATCATCGCGCCGGACGCCGCCACCAGATAGGTCGGTTGCAGCACGATCTCGAGTAGCGGGCGTTGCGGCCCGCTCACCTCCTCCGTCTTGATGGAGGGAAATTCAATAAAGCCCAGCACGCAGAAAACCACGACATGGACCACGATCACGGCGCAGAAGCTCGCCTGGAAGGTCGGCAGCCAAAGTTCCGGCGTATAGCGCGCCAGCATGGGCCCCAGGATGCCGGCAAAGATGCCGCCTGCCGTCACGTACGAGATCGCCTGGGCGCGGAAAGCGCTGGGCGCCAGCTCGACGGCGGCGAAGCGATAAAGCTGCATATTGGCGACGGCGAAGCCCAGGATCAGGCCGCCGATGCACATCATCGGGAAACTGCCCAGTCCCAGGCCGATGGCGGCACAGGCCGAGCCCAGCATGCCGGCGATCGATCCGAAGCGAAAACCGATCTTTCGGCCAAGCCGCATCATCAGCAGCGAGGCCGGAAACACGGACAGCATGACGCCCAGGTGCTGCGAGGTTACGGGCAGGTTGGCCCACATGCGCATGTCCGGCGGCACAATGGTCAGCACCGCCAGTGCCGAGGACGCGAACATCAGCGTGTTGCTGCTCTGCGTCAGCGCTTGGCAAATCGCCAGCAGACCAATATTGCGCAAGGAACGGCGCGGCATCTTGGTGCTGCCGGTCCGGCCGAGCGTTTCCTCAATATTCACATTCATTGCGCGCACAATAAGCGAATCGTGGGCACCCGTCCCTCAGAAGTGGACATAGCCGGCGCGCGGCGCGCGCACGGCACGGCCTCTCACGGTCAGCTGTTTTCGCTTGCCGGCCGTGAAGCCGCCGATGCAAGCGACCCGCACACCAGCAGCACGTGCCGCCGCCAGCAGCGCCACCTTCTTGCGCGCCGGAACTGCGATGACGAGTTCGTAGTCGTCACCACCGCCCAGCACATTCGCCCAAAACGACGGCTTTGCCGCGAGCGCGCGCGCCGCGGCAGCCGACAGGGGCACCAAATCGCGTTCCAGGGTGAAGCCGAGTCTGGAGGCGTCGGCGATATGGCCGACATCGGCCATCAGGCCATCGGAAACATCCGCCGCGGCACTGGCGATACCCAGCAGCTTCGGGCCGAGCAGGCTGCGCGGCAATGGCAGGCGATATCGGCGCTCCAGCGCCTTGGCGTTATCGAGGAGGCCTTTGGCCGCGAGCAGGCCGAGTGCGCCGTCGCCGATCGTGCCGCTCACCCACAACTCGTCGCCCGCGCGCGCGCCGCTGCGCGTCAGGCCCCTGCCCTTGGGCACGCGGCCGAAGGCAGTGATGGTGACCGAGAGCGGCCCGGGCGTGCGCACCGTGTCGCCGCCGCAAAGGACGATACCGTAGGTACGCTGGTCGGCGCCGAGACCACGAGCGAAGCGCGCGACCCAATCCGCCGTCCAGTCCGGCGGAAGCGAGAGTGAGAGTTGATAGGCATAGGGCTTGGCACCGCCGGCGGCGAGGTCCGAGAGGCAGACACGCAATGCCTTGGCGGCGACGATCGCGGGCTTCTCGTCGGCCAGGAAATGGACGCCGGAGATGACGGTATCGGTTTTGACGACGAGGTCGTGCTTGGCGTCGACGGCAAGGAAGGCGTTGTCGCTCTTGAGATTGTCGGCACCGGCAAAGCCTCTGGCCAGGGGCACAAAGTAGCGGGCGATCAAGTCGAATTCGCCGATCTGCCGGCTGCGAGCCATGGCGGCCCTACTT
>JBBRFD010000207.1:0-8240 GCA_038224985.1 Reyranellales bacterium | reverse complement strand
CGTCGGGGTCCGTATAAATAGTGATCTTGTGGCCGATCTTGACCAAGGCCGTCGCCAGTACGACGGCGCCGAAGGGGCCGTCGTTCTCGCCAACCGGCATGTGATTGGGCACGGCGGCACCGGTGACAATGGCGATGTCGCAGGGATCGCGGACCAGCATCCGCGCGGCGGCCAGTACCAGCGGCTCGGGCGAGATTTCGCGGGCGATCTCCCACAACACCCATTTCTTGCCGCGCGGCAGACCTTTGCGGCGCATTTCGATGTTGATCAGCTTGTCGATGTTATCGCAGGCGATTTCCATTTTTAGACTCCCTCGGTGAGACGAATGCATTTGGCCCAGTGCCCGGGGCCAAGTGGCTGTGGCGGTGGATCGGTCGCTGCGCAGGCATCGACGGCGATCGGGCAACGGGTGCGGAAGCGGCAACCCGATGGCGGATCGGCGGGATTGGGCAGGTCGCCCTGCAGGATGATGCGCTGACGCTGCGTCTCGGCGTCAGGATCGGGTATGGGGACAGCCGACATCAACGCCTTGGTATAGGGATGCGCCGGCGCAGTGTAGATCTCGTTTTTATTGGCGAGCTCGACGATCTTGCCGAGATACATGACGGCGATGCGGTCGCTCATGTGGCGCACGACGCTGAGATCGTGGCTGATGAAGATATAGGTTAGGCCGAGGCGTTCCTGCAGGTCCTGCAACAGGTTGACGATCTGAGCCTGAATTGAGACGTCGAGCGCCGATACCGGTTCGTCGCAAACGATCAGCTCCGGCTCGACCGCCAGCGCGCGGCAGATGGCGATGCGCTGCGCCTGTCCGCCACTCAGCTCGTGCGGATAGCGCTCGATGAGATGCTCGGCGAGGCCCACCATTTCGAGTAGCTCGCGAATGCGGCCAGCCCGCGCGGAGCCGGGAAACAGGCCGTGAATGTCGAGTGCCTCGCCCACCAGATCGCCGATCGGCATGCGCGGATTGAGGCTGGCATGGGAGTCCTGGAAGATGATCTGCATCTTGCGCCGCAGCTTGCGCAGGCTGGCGCCGTCGACTTTGCAGATGTCGGTGCCGTCGTAGATCACGCGGCCGGCTGTCGGCTTGATAAGCTGCAATAGGGCATAGCCTGTCGTTGATTTGCCGCACCCCGATTCGCCGACCAGACCCAGCGTCCGGCCGCGCTCGACACTGAAGCTCACGCCGTCGACGGCTTTGACGGCACCAAAATGGACCTTGAGATCGTCGATTTCGAGAAGTGTACTCATGATGTCTGTCCGGGCGCGAGATCGGCCAGACAGGAGGCCCAATGATCGGTGCCGAAGGCACGGCGCCCGGGGGGGTGAACCTTGCAGGCCGCGACCGAGACACGGCAGCGTGGCAGGAAGGGGCAGAGCGTTATAGGGTCGATCAGGTTGGGCGGCAGGCCCTCGATCGGCGTCAGCCGGCGTCCGCCCAGCCCGTCGACACGTGGCGTCGAGCCCATGAGGCCGAGCGTATAGCCGTGGCTCGGCCGATGGAACAGTTCGCGGATCGGCCCTGATTCGACGACGGTGCCGGCATACATGACATTTACACGGTCGCAGAGGCCGGCGACGACGCCGAGATCGTGGCTGATCCAGATGACCGAGGTGCCGCGCTCCTGTGTCAGCCTCTTCACGAGGTCAACGACTTGTGCCTGGATGGTGACGTCGAGCGCCGTCGTTGCCTCGTCGGCAATCAGCAGTTTGGGATTGCAGGACAGCGCAATGGCGATCATGACGCGCTGGCGCATGCCGCCGGAGAACTGGTGCGGATAAGCGGCGAGCCGCTTCTCGGCGAAAGGAATGCCGACCGATTCGAGCAGCTCGATGGCGCGCCGCCGAGCCGCTGGTCCGTCGAGCTTCTGGTGGCGGCGCAAAACTTCCGTGAGCTGGCGGCCGATGGTCAAAACAGGATTGAGTGAGCGCATGGGATCCTGGAAGACCATGGCCATGCTCGATCCGCGCACCTCGCGCATCCGGCTTTCAGTCAGCCCCAGCAATTCAGTGCCGTCGAAGCTCATCGAATCGGCCGTGATGCGGCCCGGCGGTTCGGGCACCAGCCGCATGATCGAAAGCGCCGTCACGCTTTTGCCGCTGCCGCTCTCGCCGACCAGGCCCAGCACTTCGCCTTCCGCCAGGTCGAACGACACGCCGTTCACGGCGCGAACGATGCCGCGGTCGGTGGCGAAGCGGGTGTTGAGATTGCGAACGCTGAGCAGGGCCATGTCAGCGCTCCGCCTGTTCGACGGTTCGCCTGGTTCGCCAGGCGCGCGGATCCAACGCATCGCGCAGGCCGTCGCCGACGAAATTGATGCTGAGCACGCAAAGCATGATGGCGCCGGTCGGGGCGAGGAACATCCACGGCGCATCGCCCAGGAAGCGCCGGGCCTCGCTCATGTCGCGGCCCCAGCTTGGCTGCGGCGGCTGGGCGCCGAAGCCGAGGAAGCTGAGCGAAGCTTCGGCCACCACGGCGGCGGAAAAGACGATGGTGAGCTGCACGACGATGGGCGACATGACGTTGCGCAGCAGATGAGAGAGCACGATGCGGGCAGGACCGGCACCCAGCGCCCGCGCCGCCATGACGTAGACGTCCTCGCGCACGGCCAGCGTGCTGCCGCGCACCATGCGGGCCAGCACCGGCGCCTGCACGAGCCCCAGCGCCAGCATGACATTCTGGATCTCGGGTCCCAACAGGCCGACCAGCGCCACCGCCAGCAGCAGCGGCGGGAAGGTGAGGAAGGCATCGACCAGCCGCATCAGCAGATTGTCGGTTCGGCCGCCGAAATAACCCGAGGCAAGGCCAAGCGGCACGCCCAGCACGAAAGCGAAGCCCACGACCAGCAATCCGACCGAAAGCGAGGTGCGACCGCCATAGAGCATGCGGGACAGGATATCGCGGCCGAAATGGTCGGTGCCCAGCCAGTGTTCGAGCGAGGGCGGCTTAAGCTTGGCGGAGAGCTTAATTTGGATGGGATCGAAGGGCGCGATCCAGGGCGCCAGGATGGCCACGATGCAAATCAGGGCGAGGCAGATGAAGCCGACCATGGCGGCGCGATGCCTGGGGAATTGGCGCGCGGCCAGGACCAGCGAGCCGGCGAAGCGACGGGAAGAGGGCTGGACCAGGGCCACGCTCAATACCGGATGCGCGGGTCGAGCAGGGAATAGAGAAGGTCGGCCACAATATTGGCGAGGAGGAAGAACGCCGCGATCACCAGCGTGAAGCCCTGGATCACCGGGAAGTCGCGGTTGACCACGGCATTCAGCACCGCCGAGCCCATGCCGGGCACCGCGAAGATATATTCGATCGTCACTTGGATGCCTATCATGTAGCCAAACTGCACGGCCACCATGGTGACAAAAGGAATGAGCGCGTTCTTCAGCGCATGAACGACGACAATAGTCGTCGGCAGCAGCCCCTTGGCGCGCGCCGTGCGCATGTAGTCCTGCGACAGAACGTCGATCATGCTGGAGCGCAGCAGCCGCGTCAGCATGGCGGTCTGCAGCGTGCCGAGCGCGATCGCCGGCACGATGAAGGGCTTGATGTAGCTCCACAATCCGCCGGCCGCCGCTTCAGACGATCCGATGCCGGTGATGGGCAGCCAGTCGAGCCTGATCGAGAAAACGTAGATCAGGATCAGTGCGAGGCCAAAATTGGGCACCGCGAAGCCCACGACGGTGTAGCCGGTGCAGAGATAGTCGATCCAGCTGTTGCGCTTGAGTGCGGCGATGACGCCGAGCGGGATCGAGACCAGCAGGGCAAAGACCATGGCGGCTGTGGCGAGCTGCAGGCTGACGGGAAAACGCTCGGCCAGCAGCGTAGTCACGGGATCGTTGAGGCGGATGGAGCGTCCGAGATCGCCGGCCAGGACCTTGCCGATCCACATAAAGTATTGCACTGGCAGCGAGCGGTCGAGGTTGAACTCGGCGCGCATCGCGGCTGCCGCCTCGGGTGAGGTCTGCATGCCCAGCATGATCTGCACGGGATCGCCCGGCGTCGCCCGCGTGATGAGGAAGGTCATCAGCGAGACGACGATCAGGACCAGCGGCACCTGGACAAGACGGCGGCCAAGATAGCGCCACATGGTGTTTATGTGGACATCCTCACGCCCAAGACACGGTGTCGAGCTTCTCAGTGTATTCCTGCGGCGTCGGCACGAAGCCCGTCAGGTTTTTGTTGAAGACCTGAATGTTGTTGGTGTTGCAGTGATAGATCAGCGGGCATTCCTCGAGCGTGGTGTCGACGATCTTGTGATACATCGCCTCGCGATTGCCCTGGTCGCGCTCGCTGCGCGCGCCGTCGAGCATGGCGTCCATGGCCGGGTTGTTGTAGCCCGAGGCATTGCCCTTGCTGTGCAGGAACCACCAGGAGGTAGCATCGGGATCGGGCGCCACCAGCGTGATATCTTCGAGCACCTGCTCGAAGCGTTGGTTGAGCCAGAGATTGTTGTAGCCACCCATATCCATATTCTTGATTTTGTAGGTGATGCCGATCTGGCTCACCATGGCGGCGACCAGCTCGAGCTCTTTGCGCAGCCAGTCCTTGTCCGAGGTGATAACCTCGACCTCGTAGCCCTTCATCCCGGACTGGGCCATGAGCTCCTTGGCCTTTTTCAAATCGCCGTTCTTCGGATACTTCAGGAACGGCCCGCGATGGCCCATGTAGCCAGCAGGGATTTGGTTGTCGGTTGCCAGCGCCTCGCCATAGAAGATTTCGTTTACGATGGCCTCGCGGTCAATGGCGTAGGAGATTGCCTGCCGCACCAGCTTGTTTTGGTAAGCCGTGTCGGCTTTGCCCTTGAGATTGAACTGCTGGTAGTCCCATTCCCAGCCGGGCGTCGACTTGACGGTGAAGTTGGTGTTCTTGCGCGCCTCCTTTAGGTCCTTGGGATCGGGATGCGTGACGAAATCGAGTTCGTTCTTCATCAGTGCCTGCAGACGCGTCGTCGAATCGGGGATGGCGCGGTAGACGATCTTGTCGAGCTTGGGGAAGCCGGCCTTCCAGTAGTCTGGATTCTTCACCAGCGTGATCTCGGTACCCTTCTTGCTCTCGATCTGGAAGGCGCCGTTGCCGATCGGCGTGGCGCTATAGGCCTGGTTGCCCATCTCCTTGTGCGCCTTGGCCGAAATGATGGTGCCGCCATAGCCCATGGTGACGCCCGGGAAGGCACCGAAAGGTTGCTTGGTCTTCACTTCCACGACGTATTTGCCATCGGTCTTCACCGTATCGACGGGGAAGAGGGCTGTGCCGACCTGGAAGCTCTTGGACTCGAGGTGGAAGTTCCAGCAATAGGCCACGTCTTCCGCTGTGAATTCGCCGAAGCCCTTTTGCCACTTCACGCCTTCGCGCAGCCTGATGCGCCAGGTCAGCGGATCGGGATTGGCCCATTCCAGCGCAAGCATCGGCAACATGGTGCGCTTAGCGAAGTCGATCTCCACCAGGCTGTCGAAAATATTGTAGAGTACCAGGCCGCCCTGGATGTCGTAGCGGATCACCGGGCTCAGGTTGCCGAATTCGCCGCCCCAGACACCGACGCGCAAGTCGCGCTTGCCCTGGGCGATGGCCGGCGCGCGGCCGGTACCGAGGAGAAGGCCGCTGCCCACCACACTTCCCAGGGCGCCCGCTGTAAATCCGCGACGCGTGACGCTCTTGATCTGCTGGCCTGCCATGGTTGCCTCCTGTTCGGACGTTTGGGTTAGAAGCCTCGGTCGTATTCCTTCAATCCATTCTCGACGATCTGGTGAAGGATCGTGATCAGGCTGGCTTGCACGCGATCTGATGTGCCGTCGACATAGGGGATGAGGCGCGAATAGGCACCGTCCATCGCCCCGCCGGCGACGGAGGCGTGCACGATGCGCAGCTCCGTTGCCTCGTCATGCAGCACTTCGCGATCCCCCAGATGCCCCGCGAGTGCCGCCGCGATGCCATAGGCACCCCAGTTCGACACAGCGGCGTATACGAGAACATCGCATTCAGTAACCGTGCCAACGCCGCCGTGGCAGGGGCAACCGCAATCCTTGCCGAAAGGCTGGATTTCGCGCACCGCCTCCTTGATGACGCCGCAGCCGATCTCGTTGCCGCCGTCGCCGACGCCAATGGTGGGAATGCCCGTCGCCTTGGCGAGATCGGCCAGGTGATAGGCGCTGGCGATCTTGTCGGGCGTGCGCGGCGTTCCCATGATCGAATGGTAGATGCCCTTGATGTTAGGGCCCACTTTCTCAATGAAGATCATCGCTGCCGGCTTGTACTTCTTGCAGAGCGCGGCGGCGGCCTTCTTGCCGGCGGCGTCGCCCAGCGGATATTCGATGGCCAGTGCGCAGGAGCGGCGCTGCTTGAACAGCTCCTCGTCGACGACAGCGAGGCCGGCCGCCTCGGTCGACTTGATGACCGCCGGCATGTTGCGCGCTTCGCTGATCATGATCGGCTTGGCACCCAGCCCGATTTCAATGGCGCGGGCGATAGCCGCGGCGCCCGGCGGACCGTCGGTTTCGCCGGCCGGAAGGCCGGGCGGAGTGCCGGCGCCGGTGATGACGAAGACATGCTGGCCCGGCTTGACGTTGTCCTTCAGGAGCTTCGCTGCGAGCCAGGTTAGCGGCTTCTTCTGCTTCTTGCGCGCCGCCTCGTAGAGCGGATAAGTCACGCCGCGCGGCAGGCCGGAGCGGAAGCGCATCTCGATATTGACCGCACGATCGATCGAGTCGCCGACGATTTCATCGATTGCCATGAAGCTCTCCTAAAAGGCACGCCTGAAGCCGGTGACAAGGCCGTTGCGCACAATGCAGCCCAGCATGGTGACGATGGCGCAGGAAACCTCGGCGGGCATGCCGTCGACCTGCAGGATATGGCGGCCGGTGCTGCCGTCGGCACCGTGCGTGGCGACACAGGCGTCTATCATGCGCCGTTCGATCTCGGCCGTATGCATGATTTCCGGCCGGCCGGTGAGCGCCGCCAGCGCCGCCTCGACGGCATAGGCCCCCCAGTTCGATGTATTGGCGGGTACAAGGACGTCAGTCTTCACCCGCGTGCAGAGCTTTGCACCGTTGGGCTTGTACTTGGCGACGGCCTCGGGGATCAGGCCGAAACCCAGCTCGTTGCCGTTGTCGCCGATACCGAGAGAGGGGATGCCGCGTTTGGCGGCCTCGTCGAAAAGGCACTCGGCGCGGGCACGATCGCCCGCCGTTGGCGTACCCGTGGAAGTGTGCGCAACGCCTGCGGGATTGGGGCCGAGTTTCTCGATGCTGATGACCATCGACGGCCTATAGGCGTCGAGATAGTCCGCTGCCTGCTTCTCGGCCGTATCGTCATGCGCGAGCGGGAGCACGGCGGTCGTGAAGCCGGTGTTCAGCGCATATTTGGGTTCGCGAATGCCGAGGCCGACTGCCAGTGTCGTGGCGGCAAGATTTTCGACAAAAGGCTCTTCGGTGAAAAGGATCGGCACGGCTCCGGTCGCGGCATGGATGGCCAACGCCAGAGCGGCGACACCCGGCGGACCATCGGTCTCGCCGGCCGGGAGATAGCGCGGGTCGCCGGCGCCGGTGGTGAGGAATACTGTCTTACCCGGACCGAGATGCTGGAGGATCTGGCGCGCCGCCAGCATCGAGAGCGGTCCACCGCCTTGAGCCACGCAGGCGGCCTCGTAGAGCTGGACGATGACGTTGCGCGAGGTGGGCGAGATGCGTGCCTCGACCGTGACCAGCCGGTCGATGTGGCGGCCCATCAGGTCGAATTGTTCGGCGGTGACGGTCATGATCCTTGGTGCCTAGTGTGTCAGCCCGGCATCCGGCGGCTCGAGGTTCTTGCGCACGATGTTCGACAGGAACTGCATGCAGGCCATCGAGGTCTCGCCGTCGAGACCGTCGACCATGAATTCTGTGGTGCAATACATGGCTTCGAGGCCTCCGGCATCGAGGCATGCCTGCACGATGCGCTTCTCCATCTCCGGGGAATGGATGAGCTCGGGCTTGCGCAGCAAATAGGCAAGACAGGCCTCGATGCCGTAGCAGCCCCAGTTCGACATCATCGCCGGGATGACGACATCGGTCTTCACGACGGTCGCCAGCGTCTTCCCCTTGGGCATGGTCTTGACCACGGCGTTGTAGATCGTGCCAAAACCCAGTTCGTTGCCGTGATCGCCGATGCCGACACTGAAAATCTTGCGCTTGTTGGCTTCGGTTACGACCGCGCCGATATCGATGCAGCCTTGGAACTTGGAGTGCGGGCCGGTGAGCGGCAGGCC
>JBBRFD010000206.1:0-8240 GCA_038224985.1 Reyranellales bacterium | reverse complement strand
AGCAGGCGGGGCGGCTCGCATCGCAGGATATCGCTGGTGAATTCGTGGCCCTTCTCGTCGTGGTCGCGAAATTTCTCCGGCGGCGTCGCCTTGTGCGGCGACAGATCGCGATGACGGAAACTGAGGGTCATCTTGCCGCCGGGCCGGGCATCGGTGGCACCAGGCGCCAGCCATTGGCCGCGCTTTTCCGGATCGACGAGGAATTCCCAGATGGTTTCGATGGGGCCGGGCAGCAGACGCTCGAAGCGCACTTCCAGGGGTGCGATGACGGTGCCGTAATCGCTCATGATCGTTTTCCTTTCTTACGATGGTGACGGGCCAGCGCCAGCTCGAGATCGTCGAGCCGCTGGTTCCAGAAGCGCTGGTAGAACGAGAGCCATTCATCGGCCGCGGCCAGCGGGCCGGCGGCGAGCTGGCAGACATGCTGGCGTCCCCTGACCTCGCGTTTGAGCAGTCCTGCCCCCTCCAGCACCTTCACGTGCTTGGAGGCCGCGGCGAAGGACATGTCGAAGGGCTCGCCCAGTTCGCCGACGGTGCTTTCGCTATCCGCCAGCCGGCGCAGCATCGCCCGGCGGGTCGGATCGGCAAGGGCA
The DNA here is from genome assembly GCA_038224985.1 of Reyranellales bacterium. Taxonomy (GTDB): domain Bacteria; phylum Pseudomonadota; class Alphaproteobacteria; order Reyranellales; family Reyranellaceae; genus Reyranella. Next base: position 7,647 of record JBBRFD010000206.1, on the reverse strand, counting down.
CGGAACACGGTATCGAGTTGTTGTTCAACCATACGGTTGAATATAAAGAAGGCCGAGACAACATTCAACCATTTAGTTGAATTATATTTCCCGGTGTAAGAACCCGGCCATGGAACCGCTCAGCCCCTCCGTCCTGCCCGCCGGCATCCGCGCCCGCATCGCGCCCGGCATCAACGGCCTCGACATGCATTTTCTCGAAGCCGGCTTCGAGACCAAAGGCCGCCCGCTCGTCTTGCTGCTGCATGGCTTTCCCGAGCTGGCCTATAGCTGGCGCAAGGTCATGCCGGCGATCGCGGCAGCGGGCTATCACGTCGTGGCGCCCGACCAGCGCGGCTACGGACGTACCACGGGCTGGGATGCGTCCTACGATGGCGATCTCGCCTCCTACCGCTTCCTCAACCTCCTGCGCGACGCCATGGGACTGGTCGCGGCGCTGGGCTATCGCGAGGTCAAGGCCGTGGTCGGCCACGATTTCGGTGCCTCGGTCGCGGGCTATGCAGCACTCATCCGTCCCGACGTCTTCAGGTCGCTGGCGCTGATGAGCGCGCCCTTCTCCGGCCCGCCCGCGCTGCCTTTCGATACGCTCGACAAGCCGCGCGCCACTGTACCGAATATCCATGACGCGCTCGCCGCACTCGCGCGGCCGCGCAAGCATTACCAGCGCTACTACTCGACGCGGGAGGCCAACGAGAACATGTGGCATCCACCGCAGGGCGTGCACGATTTCCTGCGCGCCTATTACCACCACAAGAGTGCCGACTGGAAAGCCAACCAGCCCACCCCGCTCACAGGCTGGACCGCCGACGAGCTGGCGAAGCTGCCGACCTACTACGTCATGGATCTCGCCAACGGCATGGCCGAGACGGTGGCCGAGGTCATGCCGACGGCGGCGGAGATCGCGGCCAATGCCTGGCTGCCCGAGGCGGAGCTGCAGGTTTATAGCGGGGAATACGGCCGCAACGGCTTTCAGGGCGGGCTGAACTGGTATCGCGTGCGCACCAGTGGCGGGCATAGCGGCGAGCTGGAAGTCTTCGCCGGCCGCACCATCGACGTCCCGGCGACCTTCATTTCCGGCGCCAGCGACTGGGGCATCCACCAGGTGCCGGGCGCCATCAAGAGAATGCAGAAATCGGCCTGCACGCGCATGGACCGCATCCATCTGATCCCCGGTGCGGGCCATTGGGTGCAGCAGGAACAACCGGCAGAAGTAAGCCGACTTCTGGTGGCGTTTCTCGACGGGAACAAATCCGCGCGCTAGATGGTTGGTCCCAGGCTTTGATGGCGCTTTGTTTTCATCCGGCCGGTCGAGATGACATCTACCTCTATGTCGCTGCCGCCCGCGACTGGCTCGACCAGGCGACCGCGCCACAAGCCGCCGTCTAGGGTTGTCCTTCCCGCCATTTCGCCGCCTCGGCAGGCGTGGCATTGCAGGCCGCCGTCACGAGTGCCGCCGTCAAGAGCGTCGCCTGACGCAATTCGCTTTGCGCCACCTTGTCCCGCGTATCGGCGGGCGTGAGCACGACGCGGAGATGCGCGGCGGGATCGTCGAAGCCCGCGACGAGGCGGATGGCGGGAATGCCCCCGGCGGCGAAATTGGCGTGATCGGAATTGGTCATCAACGGCCGCACCGTGCGCAGGCTCTGGCCATTGGCCTCGGCCACCGAGAGCACGAAAGGCTCGACGCAACCGAATTCGCTGGTTAGCGCCGCAAGATGCGGACTGCCAGCCACCGAGTCGAGATTGACGTTGAGCGCGATCTTCGCCTTCTCCGGCTCGCTCAGGCTCTTCACATATTGCGCCGAGCCGGTGAGCGCCCATTCCTCGACGCTGAAGAACATGACGCGGATGCCCCGGCGGAAATTCTTCGCCTCGGGCGAAAGCGCGCGCGCCACGGCCAGCACCGAGGCCAGCCCGGTGCCGTTGTCCATGGCGCTCTCGGCGAGGTCGTGGCCGTCGACATGGGCCGAGAGCACGACCCATTCGTCGGTCTGACCGGGATAGTCGTAGACCAGAGTCTCGGTCTCGGCCGGCGCCTCGTCGGTCTCAATGGTCATGGTGACCGTGGGATAGCCATCGGCGCGGCGACGCAGGCGCGCGGCGGTCTCGGGCGAAATGCCGAGTGCGGGAATGCCCTCGCCGCCTTCGCGGCCCGACGATCCCGCCACGACATGGCCCGACAGCGGTCCCGCGATCAGGAAGCCAATGGCGCCGTTGGCGCGCGCCATGTCGTATTTGCGCCGGCGATGGATGGTGCCGGCGGCAAACATCAGCTCGTGACGCACCAACACGATGCGGCCTTTGATCTCCAGGCCATGCGACTTGAATTCCTCCGGCGTGCCGCGGCCGATGTCGATGACCTCGGCAGTGAGGCCGACCTCGCCGGTGGCGATGGTACGCACCAGCGGATGGCAGGGCGCCATGCCGCCCGCCAGCTTCAGCGTCGCCTGCGTGGCTTTCCAGCCACCGTAGTTCACCGGGATCGAGCGGCCGGCATTGGCCGGCGAGGCCGCACGCACGCGTTCGCGCAGCAGCGTGAAGGCACGCTTCTCGCTTTCTGTGCCGGCAAGCCTGCCGCCGCAATCGCAGATGTCGTTGAAATCGCGCCACAGACCTTCGTCGGCGGCGATACGGCCCATCAATTCGGTGTCGAGTTTCAGTGTCATGAGGAAGTTTCTAGCATAGGAATTGCTTCTCATGGGACTGTCTGTGTAACCTCGCGAAGGGGAGGATTCTGGGGAATGGCGGCAGCGCCGATCATCGTCGCGGAAGGCGTGTCGAAGAAATTCGGCGATAACCAGGTGCTGACGCGCGTCACCCTGCCGGTGATGGAACGCGACGTCGTCTGCATCGTCGGCCCCAGCGGCTCGGGCAAGACTACGCTGCTGCGCTGCCTGGCACTCCTCGAAACGCCGAGCGAAGGCCGCATCGTCATGGAGGGCGCCACGATCTCGACGCCCGCGCCCAAGGCTGCGGTGAAAAGCGCCGCACGGGCCGTGCGTTCCGAGATCGGCATGGTCTTCCAACACTTCAATCTGTGGCCGCACATGACCGTGCTGGAAAACATCATCGAGGCGCCGGTGATGGTGAAGCGCATGCCGCGCAAGCAGGCCATCGAAATCGCCGAGAAGCTGCTGCTCAAGGTCGACCTTGCCGACAAGCGCGACGCCTATCCGGCGCGGCTGTCGGGCGGCCAGCAGCAGCGCGTCGCCATCGCCCGCGCACTTGCCATGTCGCCCAAAGTGCTGATGTTCGACGAAGCGACCAGCGCGCTCGATCCGGAACTGCGCCGCGAGGTGCTGCTGGTCATGCGCCAGCTGGCGCTTGAAGGCATGACCATGCTGGTGGTCACGCATGAGATGGGCTTTGCCCGCAATGTCGGCACGCGTACCATCTTCATGGACCGCGGCGAGATCGCCGAGGAGGCGACCGGCAGCGACTTTTTCACCGCGCCCAAGACCGAGCGGGCGCAGCGTTTCCTTCAACAACTTGAAGCTTAGACACCAATCGGACAACAAGGGGAGATCATCATGGGCTTTGGTAAATTTCTGGCAGCGGCACTGATTGCCGGCGCCGTCGGCTTGATGGGACTGGGCGCCGCCGAGGCCCAGCAGGCACAATCGCGCCTGTTCGAGATCACCAAGAGCAAGAAACTGCGCGTCTGCCAGTTCCCGCTCTACTACTCAATCTCCTTCCGCAATCCGAAGACCGGCAAGATCGAGGGCATCGACGCCGACCTGGCCGAAGAACTGGCCAAGGAGCTGGGCGCCGAGCTCCAGATCGTCGAGGCGAGCTTCGGCAGCTTCATCGCCGACCTGCAGTCGGGCAAGTGTGAGATCGGCATGTTCGGCGTCGGCGCCACGCTGCGCCGCGCGCAGGCCGTCGAATTCTCCAAGCCTTACCTGCTGACCAACCTCTATGCCGTCACCCGCAAGGACAGCAAAATCAAGAAATGGGCCGATGTCGATCAGAAGGGCGTCAAGGCCGCCGTCTCTCTCGGCAGCTACATGGAGCCTTTCATGAAAGGCTACCTGAAGAATGCCGAGCTGGTCTCGGTGGCGCCACCCAACACGCGCGAGGCTGAGCTGGTGGCGCAGCGCGTCGACGTCATCATCACCGACTTCCCGACCGCCATCAAAGTCACCGACGAGTTCGACTGGGCCGTCTACCTCCTGCCCGACGAGAAGCTCGCCATCACGCCCTATGCCTATGTCGTGCCGCAGGGCGACCAGATCTGGCTGAACTACATCAACCTCTTCGTCGACACCATCAAGCTCGACGGCCGGCTGATGAAATACGCCAAGAAGCACAAGCTCGACCCGATCGTCGCTCCATAAGGGGGCGCCGTAAAAGAGGCGTCGCGCGCGCATGTTCAAGTATCAGTTCCGCTGGGACACTGTCTGGGGCAGCTTCGACTTTCTGATGTCGGGGCTGCAGATGACGTTGATCATCTCGGCGATAACCCTCGTGCTGGCGATGGTCTTCGGCCTGATCATCGCGCTCCTCGACATGTCGCGCTTCGCCCCGCTGCGCTGGATCGGCATCACCATCGGCGAGATCATCCGCAACACGCCGATCCTGGTGCAATTGCTCTGGGTCTATTACGTGCTCCCCATCGTCTTCGGCGTTCGCATCGAATCGCTGACGGCACTGATCATCGGCCTGTCGCTCTACCAGGCCGCCTTCATCTCCGAGGTCTACCGATCCGGCATCCAGAGCGTGCCGGTCGGCCACCGCGAGGCCGCGAGGGTCCTGGGCCTGACGCCCTTTCAGGGCTTCCGCCGCATCGTCATGCCGCAGGCCATCCGCATGACCTTGCCGCCGCTGGCCTCGAACTTCGTCCAACTGATAAAATTCTCCTCACTCGGCGCGGTCATCTCGGTGAGCGAGATCACGCGGCGCGGCATGGAACTCAGCGCCACCAACTTCCGGCCGCTCGAGACCTTCACCTTCATCGCCGTGGTCTACTTCTGCATCTGCTGGCCGCTCGCCATGGGCATCCGCTTCTGGGAACGCCGGCTGCAGAACCGCTGATGTCCGCTCAACTCCGCAAAGATCTTGCCACACGCGTCGACGCCTCGCTCGACCGTCTGATCGCCGTCACGCAACGGCTGGTCGGCGTCGCCTCGCCCAACCCGCCCTCCGATACCTTCGAGATCGGCAAGGTGGTCGAGGAGTTGCTGCGCGCCCTGCCCGGCGTCGAGGTCGAGCGCGTCGAGCCGGAACCGCGCGTCGTCAGCCTGATCGCCCGTATCAAGGGCAAGGGCCCGGGACGCCGCCTGATCTTCAACGGCCATCTCGACACCTTCCCGTTGATGGAGAACCTCGCCTGGACCGTGCCGCCGCTGGGCGGTGTGCTGAAGGATGGGAAACTGTATGGCCGCGGTGTCTGCGACATGAAGGGCGGCATCGCCTGCTCGATCCTGGCCGCCACCCTGCTGGCCGAGAATCGCGACGCCTGGAACGGCGAGATCGTGCTGACACTGGCCGGCGACGAGGAGAACATGGGCTCACTGGGCAGCGGCTGGATGCTGGAACACCGGCCGCTGGCCAAGGGCGATGCCAATATCTGCGGCGATGTCGGCTCGCCCCGTGTCGTACGCTTCGGCGAAAAGGGCCTGATGTGGATCGAGGTCGAGGCCACCGGCTCGCCCGCCCATGGCGCCCATGTCCACAAGGGCAAGAACGCCATCGACCGCCTGCGCAAGGCCCTCGACCGCGTGATGGAACTGGAGGACGTGCCCTTCCAGGCGCCGCCCGTCGTCACTGCCGCCATCGCCAGGGCAAAGCCGATCTCCGAGCCACTGTCGGGCGACGGCGAGGCCCATACCCTGCAGCGCGTCACAGTCAATATCGGCACCATCGAGGGCGGCACCTCGCTTAATCTCGTGCCGACGCATTGCATCGCCCGTGGCGACATTCGCCTGCCCGTCGGCATCACCACCGATGTGCTGGTCGCCAGGCTCGACGAATGGCTGGGTCCGATGGAAGGTGTGACCTGGCGTGCCATCCGTCGTTTCGAGCCCTCCTTCACCTCCCCCGACCACGAGATCGTGAAGCGCACCGCCTCCGTGGCGCGCGAGGTGCTGGGTGTCGATCCCGCCGTCAATATGCGCGTCGGCGGTTCCGACTCGCGCTGGTACCGGATGTACGACGTGCCGACAGTGGTGCTGGGCCTCACGCCCTTCAACATGGGCGGGCCGGACGAGTATGTTCTGGTCGACGAGCTGCTGGCGGTGGCCAAGATCCACACCCTGACTGCCTACGACTTCCTCTCCGCGGAGCAATGAACATGGAACGCCTGTCCGACGCTGATCTCTTCACCCTGCCCAATACCTTCATGGGCGCGCCCTATGGCCGGCCGGGCCCGGGCAACAAGGCGGCGATCCTCGGCATTCCCTTCGATTGCGGCACCAACTTGCGCATCGGCGCGCGCGGCGGTCCCGATTCGGTGCGCGAGAAGTCGCAGCTGATGCGCCGCTTCAATCCCACCAATGCCGACTTCGATCCGGTCGAGGCGCTGGGACTTGTCGATTGCGGCAACGTGAAACTGACGCCGTCGAAGATCGTCGATGCCTTTGAGCGCACCGAGCAGGCGGTCGACCGCATCGTCCAGGCCGGCGCCATTCCCATCACCATCGGTGGCGACGGCTCGGTGACCGTTCCCGTAGCCCGCGCCGTCGGCAAGAAATACCCGAAGATGGCGGCGCTCCACATCGACTCGCACACCGACTCCTATCCCTACGGATCAGACGAGAAGTACAACTCCGCCACCCAGTTCACCCATGTCGCCGAGGAAGGTCTCGTCGATCCGGAATTCTCCTGGCATGTCGGCATCCGCAGCACGACCTACGCACAGGGCGTCGTGCCGCGCGCCATGAGTCTGGGTTACAAGGTCGTGTCGATCGACGAGCTGATCCGCGGCGGCTTCGCCCAGCGCATGGCCGAGTTCAAGGATAAGGTCGGCAAGCGGCCGGTGTATCTGTGCTTCGACATGGACGTGTTCGATCCGTCCTGCGCGCCGGGCGTCTGCACGCCGTCGTGGGGCGGCCTCAGCGCACGCGAGGGCATCGACCTGCTGCGCTGCCTCAACGACCTCAACATCGTGGCTGTCGACGTCAACACCGTGAGCCCGCCGCAGGATGTGAACGGCATGGCCGCGCATCTCTGCGCGCACGTCATCTACGAGACGCTTGTGCTGCTGTGCCGCCAGATGGGTCTCTCTTGAAGCGCCTCGTCCTTGCCCTCCTCCTCGCTTTAGGAGCGTCCACGGCGCACGCCGAGTACCCCGAGCGGCCAATCCGCATGGTCGTGCCCTTCCCACCGGGCGGTGTAACCGACGTCGTGGCACGCCTCATCGCCGATCGCCTCACGACGGAGTTCGGCCAGCAGGTGCTGGTCGACAACAAGGCAGGTGCCGGCAGCGTGATCGGCACCGACATCGTGGCCAAGGCTCCGGCCGATGGTTACACGATCCTGTTCACCACGCCCGGCCACACGATCAACGCCGCCCTCCGCACGTCGCTGCCCTACGACACCGAGAAGGATTTCGCGCCGATCTCGATCGTAGGTCGCGTGCCGATGCTGCTGGTCAGCCATCCTTCGTTGCCGGTCACCGACTTCAAAGGCTTCATCGCCTACGCTAAAGCC
>JBBRFD010000205.1:0-8473 GCA_038224985.1 Reyranellales bacterium | reverse complement strand
GCACGCCCCGGACACCATCGGCCAGCGCCTTGATATAGGCGAAGACGCCCGGCACGAGATCGGGCTTGGCCTTGCCCTTGTCGTCGAGGCCCGCCTTCACGCGATCGATGATGGCGGTGCCGACGACGGCGGCATCGGCGTGGCGGGCAACGGCCGCGGCCTGATCGGGCGTGCGGATGCCGAAGCCGACGCCGATCGGCAGCTTGGTGTGGCGGCGCAGGCGGGCGACGTGGGTTTGCACGGCTTCCTCGGTCGCCGAGGCGGCGCCGGTGATACCCAGCACCGAGACGAAATAGACGAAGCCCGAGGCGTATTTCAGCACGGCCGGCAGCCGCTTGTCGTCGGTGGTCGGCGCGGTCAGCAGCACGGTGTCGAGACCGGCGGCGGTGGCGAAGGGCTTCAACTCGTCGGCTTCTTCCGGCGGCAGGTCGACCAAAATGAAGCCGTCGACACCGGCGGCGGCGGCGTCCTTGCAGAACTTCTCGGGCCCGCGCTGGTAGACGAGATTGTAGTAGCCCATCAGCAGGATCGGCGTGTCGTTGTCGCCGGTCTCCGTGCGGAAGCGCTTCACCATGTCGAAGGTCTTGCCGATCGTCATACCGGCCTTGAGCGCGCGCTGGCCGGCGAGCTGGATCGAGGGGCCATCGGCCATCGGGTCGGTGAAAGGCATGCCGAGCTCGATCAGGTCGGCGCCGGCGGCCGGCAGGCCCTTGAGGATCTGGTAGCTGACCTCGGTATCGGGATCGCCGGCGGTGATGTAGGTGACGAGCCCGGCGCGCTTGTCGGCCTTGAGCTGGGCAAAGCGCTTTTCGATACGGCTCATGACTCGGCCTTCATTCCCATGCGCGCGGCGACTTGCGGCACGTCCTTGTCGCCGCGGCCGGAGAGGTTCATCACCAGCAGATTGTCCTTGGGCAAGGTCGGCGCGAGCTTGGTGACATAGGCCAGCGCATGCGCCGATTCGAGCGCCGGGATGATGCCTTCCAGCTTGCAAAGCAGCGCGAAAGCCTCGAGCGCCTCGTCGTCGGTGGCCGATGCGTATTCGACGCGGCCCATTTCCTTCAGCCACGAATGCTCGGGTCCGATGCCTGGGTAGTCGAGGCCGGCCGAGATCGAATGCGCCTCGGTGATCTGGCCTTCGTTATCCTGCAGCAGATAGGTGCGGTTGCCATGCAGCACGCCGGGACGGCCGCCGCTCAGCGAGGCGGCATGCTCGCCGGTCTCGATGCCGTGGCCCGCCGCCTCGACGCCGATGATGCGGATGCCCTTGTCGTCGAGGAAGGGATGGAACAGGCCCATGGCATTGGAGCCGCCACCGATGCAGGCGACCAGCGTGTCGGGCGGCCGGCCCTCGGCCTTCATCATCTGCTCGCGCGTCTCGTTGCCGATGACGCACTGGAAGTCGCGCACCATCGCCGGGTAGGGATGCGGGCCAGCGACCGTGCCGATGCAGTAGAAAGTGTTCTCGCAAGTCGCCACCCAGTCGCGCAGCGCCTCGTTCATAGCGTCCTTCAGCGTCGAGGAGCCCGCCGTCACCGGCCGCACCTCGGCGCCCAGCATCTTCATGCGAAAGACGTTGGGCGACTGGCGCTCGACATCGACCGAACCCATGAAGACGACGCAGGGAATGTCGAACAGCGCGCAGGCCGTGGCCGTCGCCACGCCATGCTGGCCGGCGCCGGTCTCGGCGATGACGCGCGTCTTGCCCATACGCCGCGCCATCAGCACCTGGCCCAGCACGTTGTTGATCTTGTGGCTGCCGGTGTGATTGAGCTCGTCGCGCTTGAGGTAGATCTTGGCGCCGCCCAGCTTCTCGGTCAGGCGCTTGGCGAAATAGAGCGGGCTCGGCCGGCCGGCGTAGTGCTCAAGCAGATAGTCGAGTTCGTTCTGGAAGGCCGGATCGGCCTTGGCGGCGGCATACGCCTGCTCCAGCTCGAGGATCAGCGGCATCAGCGTCTCGGCGACGTAACGGCCGCCGAAAATGCCGAAATGGCCGCGCTCGTCCGGGCCGGTGCGGAAACTGTTGGGTGTCGGTGTCATGGCTGTCCCTATGAGGCCGGGCGGGAATAGCAGTCCCGGACCGGGTCGGTCAAAGCGACGTTATTGCGGGGCTAGGACCAGCATCATGGCCGCCTGCGTCGAACTCTTGCGATATTCGACCAGGGCCCGCCGCAGGCGCGCCGCGGCCTGCGGACTAGTCGAATAAAAGGCCACCTTGTCGTCGCCCACCGTGACCCAGGGCGCCGGCAGATCGAGCGTAGCGACGCGGATCCAGTTGGTCGGCCGGCGCGCGAACCACGAATCGTAGACCATGGCATGCTCGACCTGGTAGCGGTCCATCAGGCGGCGAATCCAGACGTCGGTCGCCGGATCCGCCCGCAGCTTCAGCGCCTCGAAGGAGGCAAGCCCGCCGAGATCGAGGACGTATTTCCGGGAATGGAAAGCCACGAAGCCGAGATCGTTCACCGCGACCGGCTCGTCGAGATAGTCGCCGGCGATGGTCGCCATCTGCTTCTGCTGGTCGAAGATGTTGCGCGATCCCGACGCCGTGGTGAGCGTGCAGGTGATGGCGCTCCACGAGGCTGCGGCAAAGCCCGCAGCGAGCAGGAGGTTGAGCGGCATCCAGCGCGCGAAGGCCGTGCGCACGTAAGCCGCGAAGAAAACGATCAGTATCCAGGTGGCGAAGTAGATGTGATAGCGGCCGAACCAGCCATAGCGACCGAACATCAGATGCAGGACCGTCGGCACCAGTACCAGGAACAGACAGGCACGCAGCCGGCCTTCGCAGAAATAGAGAAAGGCCGCGAACAGTGCGACGACAACGAAGAAGAGCTGGTTCCCGACATTGTCGAGGAAATTGGCGGCGACGTGTATCTCCGTGCCCAGCATCAGGCCGGTCTTGGCCAGCACCGACGAGGGCAGGATGCCGAGGCCCAACTCGTTGAGGAAAACCGAGAAGCCGCCGACGGTGGCGGCGATGGCCGTGCCTGCCAGCACCGCCTGCACCGAGAGCAGGCGCTGGCGCGGCGTGAAGAAGACAGAGGCAAGTGCTGGCAGCGAGATCGCCAGGCCCTCGTAGCGGATCAGCGGCAGCACGATGACCGCGAGCCAGAACGGCCAGCCCAGGCGCTCGCGCATCAGCGAGATGCCGATGACCGCCGTCAGCGCCACCTGCAGCGCGTTCTCCATGCCGGTAAGCGCCAGACCGTAGAAGTTGAGCGCGAAGGCCACGGTCGTGGTCGCCAGCAGCGCCCACAATGGTGTCGTGTAGGTCTCAAACCAGCGCTGGATCCACCACACGCCCAGCAGCACCGAGGCGACGTTGAGGACCAGCGGAAAGAATTCCGACAGCCGCGTGAAGGTGAGCGGCGCCAGCAGGAAAGGCCAGAGGATGCTGGACGAAGGCGCGGAGACCTCGCCCGGATTGATGCCGTAGTGACCGAGGAAGATCTGCCGCGCCAGGGCCAGATGGATGTAGGGGTCGTCGAGCGAATAGACGAGGCCGCAGGTGAAATGCACCTGCGCCGCCAGAAGAACGGCCGGCAGCGCCGCCAGCAGCGGCAGCGCATTGGGTCGCGTCGGCAGGGAAGAAAACGGCGTCAGATTCAGCGCTTCTTCTTTTTCGCAGCCTTCGGCTTGGCCTTTGCGGCAACCTTGGCCTTCGGCGCCGCTTTGGTCTTGGCCACGGGCTTCGCGGCTGCGGCGCGCGAGGGAAGATCGCGAATCTCGACGATGACCTCGATCTCGACCGGGATACCGCGCGGCAGCGAGCCCATGCCGACCGCCGAACGGGCGTGACGGCCGGCATCGCCGAAGACCTCGACGAAGAGGTCGGAGCAGCCGTTGATCACTTCTGGCTGGCTGCCGTATTCCGAGGTGGCGTTGACCATTCCCAGCACCTTGACGATACGCACGACGCGGTCGAGGTCGCCCAGTTCCAGCTTCAGGGCGGCAATGATGCTGAGCCCGGTGTCGCGGGCGAAACCATTGGCCTGATCGAGGGAGAATTCGCGGCCGACCTTGCCGACGGGCAGCGGCTTGCCCGGATGGCCCGGCCCCTTGCCCGCCATGTAGAGCAGGTTGCCGGTGCGCGCGGCGTTGACATAGCTGCCCATCGGCGTGGTCGCGATGGGCAGCTCGATGCCGAGCTCCTTCAGCCGCTTTTCGATCTGCATACCGATGCTCCCTAAAGCGCTTTCACGGTGTCGAGAAAAGCGCGAATCAATTCGATGGATTTCACACCGCGCGCCGCTTCGACGCCAGAGGAAACGTCGACCGCGCGCGCACCTGTGACGCGCACTGCCTCGGCGACGTTGTCGGGCCGCAGGCCGCCGGCCAGCAACCACGGCAGCGGCACCTGCCGGCCCGACAGGATCGTCCAGTCGAAGGGCTTGCCATTGCCGCCCGGCAGCAGGCCTTCGGCAGGTTCGAACATCAGACGGTCGGCGACGGAGGCATAGGCCGCGATGCCGCGTTCGACATCTTCCGCCCTGGTGACCTTGATCACTTTCATGATCTGCAGGCCGGTACGCGCCTTCAGCGCCGCGATGCGTTCGGGAGACTCACTGCCATGAAGCTGCAGCATGTCGATCGCGCCGGTGGCGATACGGGCGTCGAGCAGCGCGTCGTCGGCATCGACGAACAAGCCGACGCGGCCAACGCTCTTCGGCACGCGCGCGCCCAACGCCTTCAGAGTCTCGAGGCCGATATGGCGCGGCGAGGCCGGGAAGGTCACAAAGCCAACCCAACGCGCGCCGAAATTCACGGCGGCGTCCACCGTCTCTGGCGTGGAGAGGCCGCAGATTTTCGCCTCGACACTCATAGGTCGTTGACGCCGGCCTCGCGCGCGATCGCTTCGGCGGCGGCGCGCGGGTCGGCCGCCTGGTTGATCGGCCGGCCGACGACGAGATGGGTGGCGCCGAGATCGACCGCTTGGCGCGGCGTCATCGCCCGCTTCTGGTCGTTGGCGGCGCTGCCGACGGGACGGATGCCGGGCACCATCAGGACGAATTCCTTGCCGCAACGCTTGCGCAAGGCGGCGATCTCATGCGGCGAGCAGATCGCGCCATCGAGGCCGCTTTCCTGTGCGAGTGCCGCCAGCCGTACCACCTGGTCCGCCGGGTCGGCATTGACGCCTGTCGACTCGAGATCGCTGCGGTCGAGGGACGTCAGCACCGTGACGCCCAGCAGCTTGGGGCGCGGCAGGTTGAGCTTGGCGGCCATCGCGCCGGCCTCGTCGACGGCCGCCTTCATCATCGCGCGGCCACCGCCGGCATGGATGGTGATGAAGGTCGGCGCCAGCTCGACCACGGCGCGGATTCCGCCGGCCACGGTGTTGGGAATGTCATGCAGCTTGAGGTCGAGGAAGAAGCCCACCCCGGTCGCCCGGACCGGCGTCGGGAATGCATAGCGCACACCGGGCGCGCCATGGGCGAGGAAGAATTCCAGCCCGAGCTTGATGCCACCGACGGCTGGTCTCGGCCCGCCGGCGATGGTCTGGATCAGCCGGGTGGCCTGGGCGAGATCGATGGTGTCGATGCCGCAATAAACGGGATTTGTCGGGGTCTGCATGGCGGCGGCAACCTAATGGTCGAGCCTCCTCCCAGCAATCAAGAATCGGACAGCGAGCGACCCTATTCGGCGGCTACCGATTTAGTGTGAGTGCGCCACCTCGGGCAATTTCCGGACGGAAATCGATCCTGCTGGACGAACCATCGCGCCACTCGACCTCGACTGAGAAGTCGGGCCGCGGCGTCACACGCGCGATTGAATATCGAGCCATCAGTCCAGTCTCCTGGGCACTTTACCGGCTCTCACCGTAGTCCAATTCTCAATCAAATCCGTGCTGTGGGCCAGTGTCCAATCCCGCAATTGGCGTTGCTGGCGTGGCGACATCGGCCCTCGAAATCCAGAATGCTTCCGTCCTCGATGCGGATACGGGCGTGGAAATCAGCGCCCTGCGCATGGACATGCGGTGGCGCGTGGTCGTTGAATTAGAGCAGAATCAGAACGCCATCGACAATCGCGATGGTCGGCATGGCCGTTACGAACTCCGCACCCGGCGCACGGCGTCCTGCCAGCCGGCGTAGCGTTTATCGCGGGCCGTGGCGGATTCCATCGGATGGAAGGCGCGGTCGAGGGCCCAGGTGGCGGAAAGCGCGTCCAGCGAGGGCCAGAGGCCTGCGGCAAGACCGGCCAGGAAAGCAGCACCCAAGGCCGTGGTTTCGGTGACGGTGGGGCGCTCGACGGGGGCGCCGACGGTGTCGGCCAGGCGCTGCATCAGGGCGTTGTTGACCACCATGCCGCCATCGACCCGCAAGGCCTCGATCTTCGCGCCATCGCCGCGCATGGCCTCGGTGAGGTCGCGGGTCTGATAACAGACCGAATCGAGGGTGGCGGCGGCGATCTCAGCGGCGCCCGAATCGCGCGTCAGGCCGAGAATGGCGCCGCGCGCGCCGGCATCCCAATAGGGTGCGCCGAGGCCGACGAAGGCCGGTACCATGTAGACGCCGTGGTCGGCGCGGGCGAAGCGCGACAGGCCCTCGATCTCCGAGGATTTCTCGATCAGGTGCAAGCCATCGCGCAGCCATTGCACGGCCGCGCCGGCAATGAAGATGCTGCCTTCCAGCGCGTAGGTGCGTTTGCCCTTCAACTGATAGGCGATGGTGGTGAGCAGGCGGTGCTTTGAGCGCACCGGTTTGTCGCCCGTGTTGAGCAGCGCGAAGCAGCCGGTGCCGTAGGTCGCCTTGACCATGCTGGGCTTAACGCAGGCTTGCCCGACGGTGGCGGCCTGCTGATCGCCGGCCATCCCGAGGATGGGCACGGGGTGGCCGAGGAAATCCTTGGTGGTGGTGCCCAGTTCGCCCGAGCAGTCGACGACTTTCGGCAGCACCGACTCCGGCACGCCGATCGTCTTCAGCAGTTCGGCGTCCCACGCGCCGGTGTTGATGTCGAGCAGCAGCGTGCGGCTGGCATTGGTGGCGTCGCTCGCATGGACCTTGCCGCCGGTCAGCCGCCAGAGAAGAAAACACTCGATGGTGCCGAAGGCGAGCTTGCCCTTCTCCGCCTCGGCGCGCGTGCCCGGCACATGGTCGAGGATCCAGCGCAGCTTGGTGCCGGAGAAATAGGGATCGAGCAGCAGGCCGGTCTTGGCCGCCACCATCTCCTCGTGACCGGCCTTCTTCAGTTCGGCGCAGAAATCGGCGGTGCGGCGGTCCTGCCAGACGATGGCATTGTGGACCGCCTTGCCGCTGGCGCGGTCCCAGACGACCGTGGTTTCGCGTTGGTTGGTGATGCCGATGCCGGCCAGCGCCTTGGCGTCGAGCCTGGCTTTCGCCAGCGCGCCCCGGCAGACTTCAACCGTGGCCGACCAGATTTCTTCCGGATCGTGTTCGACCCAACCGGGCTTGGGGAAGATCTGCGGCAGCTCTTTCTGCTCGGACGCGACGGGATGGCCGGTCGCGTCGAAGACAATGGCCCGTGTGCTGGTCGTGCCTTGGTCGATGGCGAGAATGTGCTTGCCGGCCATCGCCGTCGGCAACTTCTAGTGTGCGCGGACGATGGCGAAGTCGACGGCCTCGAGCAGCGCCGCCTTGAGTTCGCTGTCGGGGAAAAGGCCCAGCGCATCGCGCGCCATGGCGCCGTAGTGGCGGGCGCGTTCGGCGGTGTCGACCAGCGTGCCGTGACGCTCGATCAGCATCCGCGCCTGCGCGAGATCGCCGTCGTTCTGTTCGAGCTTCTCGATGGTGCGCTTCCAGAACTCGCGCTCGACCTTGGAACCGCGCAGGAAGGCCAGGATGACCGGCAGGGTGATCTTGCCATCGCGGAAATCGTCGCCGATGTTCTTGCCCATGGCGGCCTCGCGGCCGGAATAGTCGAGGGCATCGTCGACCAGCTGGAAGGCGATGCCGAGGTTCATGCCGTAGCTTTCCAGCGCCACGCGCTCGGCGCCTTCGCGGCCGGCCACCATGGCGCCGACTTCGGCGGCGGCAGCGAAGAGCTTGGCGGTCTTGGCCTTGATGACCTCGAGATAGGTGGCTTCCGGCGTGCTCATGTTGCGCTGACTGACGAGCTGTAGCACCTCGCCCTCGGCGATGGTCGAGGAAGCGCGGCTCAGCACGCCGAGGATATCGAGCGAGCCGACATCGACCATCAGCTCGAAGGAGCGCGTGAACAGAAAGTCGCCGACCAGCACCGAGGCCTTGTCGCCCCACAGCGAATTGGCCGAGGGCTTGCCGCGGCGCAGGTTGCTGGCATCGACGACGTCGTCGTGCAGCAGCGTGGCCGAATGGATGAACTCGACGCAGGTCGCGAGCTTGATATGGCGTTCGTCGTCGCCGGGATAGCCGCAGAGCTTGGCCGCCGCGCGCCTGTGCGGCTACACCGCCGTCGACGACCGCCACATCAAGCTCGCGACCTGCGTCGAGTTCATCCATTCGGCGACGCTCCTGCACGACGACGTGGTCGATGTCAG
>JBBRFD010000204.1:0-8485 GCA_038224985.1 Reyranellales bacterium | reverse complement strand
ATGCGCGCGAAGGCCTGCAGGAAAGAGGCCGACTTGCCGGCAATGGCGATGTCGGAGGCCAGCGCAAAGCTCATGCCGACGCCCGCCGCCACACCGTTGATCGCGGAAACGATCGGCTTGGGGAGCGCGCGCATGGCGCGGATCACCGGATTGAAGAACTTGTCGAGGGCCGCACCGGAATCGGCCGTGGCGCCGGCCTCGCGGTCGGGATCGGCGAGATCGGCGCCGGCGCAGAAGCCGCGGCCCGCGCCGGTGATCAGGACGGCGCGCACCGAGGTATCGGCGGCCAGCTCGGCCCAGCAGTCCTTGATCTCGGCGATCATCTTGCGCGAGACGGCGTTCAGCTTCTCGGGTGCGTTGAAGGTCAGCGTCGCCAGGCCGTTGTCGCGGGCCAGCAGGATCGTGTTGTAGGTCATCTCATTTTCCCGTGAAGGTGGCGGTGCGCTTGGCAAGGAAGGCCGAGACGCCCTCCTTGAAATCGGCGCTGCGGCCCAGCGCACGCTGGGCGTCGCGTTCGAGGTCGAGTTGCTGGTCGAGCGAGTTGGTTCCGGCGCGGTTCAGGGCATTCTTGATCGCGGCATAGGACAGCGTCGGGCCGGCAGCCAGCTTGCGCGCCAGCTTGATGGCCTCGTCCATCAGGGCAGCATCGTCGAAGACCTGCCAGACCATCCCCATGCGCTCTGCCTCTTCGGCCGGCACGGAACTGCCCAGCATGGCCAGCGCCCGGGCTCGCGCATCACCCACGGTATGCGGCAGAAACCAGGTGCCGCCGAGATCGGGGATCAGCGAGATGCGCACGAAGGCCTGATCGAAACGGGCGGAGCGCGCCGCCAGCACGATATCGGCCGAGAGCGCCAGATTGGCGCCGCCGCCCGCCGCCACGCCGTTGACCGCGGCGATCACCGGCTTGGGCAACGCGCGAATGGCCCGGATCATCGGGTTGTAGGTCTTTTCCATCACCACGCCGAGATCGGGCTTGCCGTCGGGTCCGAGCGCGCCGGTGCCGGAGCCCGCCAGATCGGCGCCGGCGCAGAAGCCGCGGCCGGTACCGGTGATCAGTACGGCGCGCACGGCGTCGTCGCTGCCGGCACGGCCGATTTGCTCGGTCAGGGAGGCGATCAGCGGCTGGCTCATGGCGTTGAGCCGGGTTGGGCGGCTGAGCGTTAGCATGAGAACGCCGCTCTCGAGAGCGGCGATGACGGGTGTTTCTTCAGAGACTGAAATGGACATGGGCGCGAAGACTGGCATGCCCATACGTCCCGCGCCAACTGGCCGCGCCAACCGGTCGCGTCGCATCGCGGCACGGCGGCACGTATGCCTGAAACCCATGGCGAATATCCTGATCCTGGTCGGCACCGAATCGGGCAATGCCCAGATGGTGGCCGACGCCTTGAAGCCCGTCCTCGAAGGCGCCGGCCATGCCGTCGGCGTCAGCGACAGCGCCGCGAGCGCCGCCGATCTCGCCGGCAAGGACGTGCTTCTGGTTGTTTGCGCCACCCATGGTTCGGGCGATATCCCGACCAATATCCTGCCGCTGGCCGAGGCGCTGGAACGCGACCGACCCGACCTCTCGGGCCATCGCTACGGCGTCATCGCGCTGGGCGACATGACATACCAAGACACTTTCTGCGGCGGTGGCAAGAAGGTCGACAAGGCCTTCGAACTCTGCGGCGCGAAGAAAATCGGCGAGCGTCTCGAAGTCGATGCTTCCGAGCAGCCTTTGCCCGACGAGGAAGCACTGACCTGGATCGAAGGCTGGAAGACGCTGGTTTGAAGCCGGCTTCTAGGGAATCGTAAAGACCTCGACCGGTTCGGCCACGCCGCGCAGCACATGGCGGCCGAGTGAGACCAGCGGCTGGGTGCAGGCTTCCTTGAAATCGGCCGAGGCGCAGACCAGCACCTTCAGCTCCTTGGTCAGGGCTTCGAGCCGGGCAGCGCGATTGACGGCGGGGCCGAGGACGGTGAAGTCGAGCCGGTCCCGCGTGCCGATATTGCCGAAGGTCACCGGGCCGATATGCAGGCCGATGCCGAAGCGCAGCGGGTCGCGGCCGCCCGTGGCGCGCGCGAAATTGGCGGCCTCGACATCCTCGATCAGGCGGCGCGCGGCGGCCAGGGCATTGGCCGTGATCATCGGCAGGAAGAGCGCGTCCTCGGCGGGGAAGTAGCCCATGACGCCGTCGCCGATGAACTTCAGGATCTCGCCGCCATGGGCATCGAGCGCGTCGCCGACGAGCTGCAGGTAATTGTTCAGTAGCTCCAGCAGGTCGGCGGCCGGCAGCCGCTCGTTGAGGCCGGTGAAGTCGCGCAGGTCGGAGAACCACAGCACGGCGTTGATCTCCTCGCCGTCGCCGCGGCGGATGGCGCCGCTCAGGATGCGCTGGCCGACCTGGCGGCCGAGGTAAGTCTTCACCACCGTCTCGGCGATGCTACGCTGGATGTAGATCTCAGCGACGGCGCCCATGCCGTCGACAAGACGCTGAAGGTCGGCGAGATCCTGCGCGTCGAAGCCGCCTTCACGGTCGGTGGCGAAGGAGGCGATCGGCGATGGCCCTTCGCGGCTAACGCGCAGGGGAAAGGCGATGTAGTCGGTGCCCTGGCCGACGCGCAAATCGTGCAGCATCTCATGAGCGCTCGCCGGCAGTGCCGTCAGGTTGTAGCGCACGATGCGATTCTCATCGCGCGCCTCCTTCATCGGGCTGCCGATATAGGCCGCCGTGTTCTGGATGCCATGGGCGCGTTGGGTTTCCTCCAAGCCGATACCGCGCCGCCACAGGAAGCCGGTCGCCAGCATCTGCGGATGGACAAGCTGCAGGCCGATGTAGAAACGCCAGATCGGCATGCCGACCGCGACCGCGCGCAACATCAGCTGATCGACGAAGCGGCCCATGTTGGGCATGAGCCGGCCTTCGCGATGCAGCCAGTCGAGCACCGGCGCGAGACGATCTGCGGTTTCGATCATGCAGTACGCTGCAGGATCACCACCGAGGCCACGGCTTCCTCCATGCCGATGACGCCGCCGCCATTCTCGGCGAGTGCAACTTCCGCGCCCTCGACCTGGCGCGGGCCCGCCTCGCCGCGCAGCTGCATCGCCAGCTCGGCCAGCATCGACAGGCCGGTGGCGCCAACGGGATGCCCCTTGGACACGAGGCCACCCGAGGTATTCACCGGCAGCTTGCCTCCGGGACCAGTGGCGCCGGAGGCCACGAACTTGCCGCCCTCGCCCTCGGGGCAGAAGCGCAGCATCTCGCACTGGTAGATCTCGCAGAAACTGGTGGCGTCGTGGACCTCGGCAACGTCGATGTCCTGCGGGCTGAGGCCGGCCATCCTGTAGGCTTTGTCGGCGGCGGCGCGCGTCAGGCCGGGCTGGTCGAGTTGGCGGTACATGCCGCCGGAGAAGCCGACGCCGGCAATCTTGATGGCGCGTGCCTGCACGTCCTTGGGCAGTTTCTTGAGATATTCCCCGGAGCACAGCAGTGCCGAAGCCGCCCCATCGCCGATCGGCGCGCACATGGCGCGGGTCAGCGGGAAGGACACGGGACGGTCCTGCAGTACGGCCTCCGTCGTCATCTGGAAGCGGTACTGCGCCTTCTCGTTCAGCGCACCGTAGTTATGGTTCTTGGCGGCGCCGGCGGCGATGTCGGCCTGGGTCGTGCCGTACTTCCACATGTGCCACTTGGCCTGCATGGCATAGGTGTCCATGAAGATCGTGCGGTCGGGGCCGGTCTCGAATTTCGAGCCGATCAGGGTGCCGACCTTGTCCATCTCGGCCAGCAGCCGGTCGTGCTGGCTGGTGATGTAGCCCTGGTTGAAGAGACCAGCGGTGCGCTCCGGCACGTCGGGGCTGAAAAGCTTCTCGATGCCGATGCAAAAGGACAGCTCATGCGTGCCGGCCAGCACGTCCTTCCAGGCGCCCATAAAGGCGGTCGAGGCGGTAGCGCAGGCGTTCTCGACGTTGAACATCGGCACGCGCTCGGGGAACAGCCCGTCTTCCACCAGCGGCTGGAACAGCGCCTGGCCGCGGATCGAGTTCTGGCCCCAGAAGCCCATGCCGCAATTGCCCAGCCAGCCCGATTCGATATCGGCGCCGGTCTTCAGGCCGGCATCGGCCAGCACGCCCATGTAGGCCTCTCGCGCCAGATCGCCGAAGCTCATGCCCGGGTGCTTCTTGAAGGGCGTGGTGTAGGCACCGATGACATAGACGTCGCGCATGCGAGCCTCCCCTAGTCGTTATTGCTTCCAGCGGCCGACGCGCGGCACGGGCGTACCCGCCGGCAGGGCAAGCACGACCCAGAAATATTCCGGATAGTCGATCGTCGTCGGCGTACCGAAGGGCACCGGCGGACCGTCGAGATTATAGACGTCGTGGCCGCTTGCCCGCAGCGCCTCGACAGTGCGCACAGCGACACTGTGCTCGTGCATCGAGATCAGCCAGCGCGTTCGGCAGGCTGCCAGGACCTGGGGCGCACCGTCGCAGACCGCCGCTTCCATGGCCTCTACATCCATCTTGATGACGTCGGGATGCGGCGCACCGGCCGCGATCAGCCCGTCGAGCGTGGCCGTGCGCACCGTGAAGGTGCCGCCCGACTGAACGACCGTACCGGCATAGCCGAAGCCCGCCGTGTCGGCGCTCATGCCGACCTCGCTGTCGTGGCGATCGATGATCGCCTTGTCGAGCAGGGTGACGTTGCTCACCTGGTTGATGTCGAGATTACGCCGCAGGGCCTTGAGATTGAGCGGATGCGGTTCGACCGCCACCACCTTGCCGGCGGGACCGGTCAGTCTCGAGGCCAGCAGTGTGAAATAGCCGGAATGGGCGCCGAGATCGTAGACTGTGTCGCCCGGCTCGATCAGCCCGCCGAATACCGCCATTTCGTCGGTCTCGTAGCTGCCGAGCCAGCAGGCAATAACACCGCTGCCGATGCGCCAGCGCCGGCCGCGGTTGAGGCCGGACAGGATCGGCAGTTCGAAACGGTCGAGCGCATCGTGCATCAGGCGGCTGAGCGGCGACAAAAAACGCCGGAACGCACCTGCAATGGCCTCTTGGGTGGGCGTCATGCGAGTCCCTTAGCAAGGGCTGGGCAGCCAAGACAAGGTTGCGCCTGTGCGCCCGGCGGCCTATCCACATGTCACCCCCTTCCGGAGAGCCGAATGGACACCGTCGTTCAAGCCGCCCCTATTCAAGCCCGGGGCCCCGAGGTCGATGCCACCATCGCCGAGCTTAGGCGGATGTTCGGCGACCGGCTCAGCACCGCGCATGCCGTGCGCGAGCAGCACGGCAAGGACATTTCCTATCACGCGGCGCATCTGCCCGACGCCGTGGTCTTTGCCGAATCGGCCGAGGAAGTGCAGCGGATCGTTCAGCTTTGCGCCCGCAACAAGACGCCGATCATTGCTTTCGGTACCGGCACCTCGCTGGAAGGCCATATCAGTGCCCCCAATGGCGGTATCTCGCTCGACGTCAGCCGCATGAACAAGGTGCTGCAGGTCAACGAGAGTGACCTCGACGTCGTCGTGCAGCCCGGCGTCACCCGCAAGCAACTGAACGAATACCTGCGCGCCACGGGCCTGTTCTTCCCGATAGACCCCGGCGCCGATGCCTCGATCGGTGGCATGGCCAGCACGCGCGCCTCGGGCACCAATGCCGTGCGCTACGGCACCATGCGCGAGAATGTGCTGTCGTTGCAGGTCGTCACCGCCGACGGCCGCATGATGCGGATCGGTCGCCGCTCGCGCAAGTCGAGCGCCGGATACGATCTGGTCAAGCTGTTCGTCGGCTCGGAAGGAACGCTGGGCGTCATCACCGAGATCACGCTGCGTCTCTATGGCATGCCCGAATCGATGGTCGCGGCGACCTGCGCCTTCGACGACCTGGAAGGCGCGGTCAATACCGTGATCCAGACCATCCAGGCCGGCATTCCGGTGGCGCGCATCGAGTTGCTGGATACCTACACCGTGGACACGCTGAACAAGTATTCCAAGCTCGACCTGCCGGCCAAGAACCTGCTGATGCTGGAGTTCCACGGTACCGAAGCCGGCACCAAGGAGCAGGCCGAGATGGTGCAGGCGATCGCCGCCGACCACGGCGGCGGCAACTTCGCCTGGACCAGCCAGGCCGAGGAACGCAGCAAGATGTGGCAGGCGCGCCACGACGCCGCCTGGGCGGCCAAGGCCTACAAGCCCGGCTGGGGCATGTGGGCGACCGACGTCTGCGTGCCGATCTCGCGGCTGGCCGAATGTATTCTCGAGACGCAAAAGGACATCGTCGCCAACGGGCTTTTTGCCCCGATCGTCGGCCATGTCGGCGACGGTAACTTCCATCTCACAATGATGGTCGATCCCGACGATCCGACCTGTCTGCCCCGGGCCGAGGCTCTGAACGACCGCATGGTGGCACGTGCGCTGGCGCTGGGCGGCACCTGCACCGGCGAGCACGGCGTCGGCATGGGCAAGATCAAGTACCTCTACGACGAACATGGCGATGCCGTCAGCCTGATGCGCTCTATCAAGAGGGCACTCGATCCTGATAACATCATGAACCCGGGCAAGATCTTCGGGCCGCTGAACTAGAGAGAATTCGCCACAACCGATGGAAAACCGGCCCCATATCGTCGTCGTCGAGGACTCGCCCTCGCAGCGCCAGATGCTCGTCGAGTACCTGACCCGCCAAGGCATGCGCGTGACCGGCGTGGAACACGGCGCCGGCCTGCGTCGCCTGGTCGAGCGCGAGATGCCGGCCGTGGTGCTGCTCGACGTCGGCCTGCCCGACGAGGACGGCTTTACCCTCGCCCGCTTCCTGCGCGAGAAGAGCGGCCGCGTCTGGATCGTCATGGTGACGGCGGCCTCCGACCCGGTCGACCGCGTCGTCGGCCTGGAAACCGGCGCCGACGACTATGTTGCCAAGCCCTACGACCCGCGCGAACTGCTGGCCCGCATCAAGTCGGGCCTGCGCCGCGCCACCGGCGCCGGCGCCGTGCATGTGAAGGCCGCCGGCCGCATCCGCATCGGCCGCTGCGTGCTCGACCTCGACAAGCGCGTGCTGGTCGATACCGGGAACAAGGAAGAATCGCTGACCGCCAGCGAGTTCGATCTGCTGAAGGTCTTCGCCGAGAATCCCAACCGGCCGCTGACCCGCGAATGGCTGCTCGAAGTCACTAGCCACCGCGACATGGACGCCTTCGAACGCTCCATCGACCTGCGCATCAAGCGCCTGCGCCGCAAGATCGAGAAAGATCCGGCGCACCCTGAGTCGCTGCGCACCGTGCGTGGCGCGGGATACATGTTCGTCCCGCCGAACGATTAAGTCGACATGGCCACGACGCGCTGGGACATCCGCAAGATCGCGCTCTGGTGTGGGATCGCTTGTGCCACGATGGCTCTCTTCGGCGCCTGGCCCCAGGTCAAAATACAAGGAACCAGTTACGCGATCGGGTTGGCGCTTGGTGGATTGATCCTGGGCGGCGGCCTGGGTGCCATCATTGCCGCCGTTCGAAACATGATCGTGCAAGCCAGGTAACTGGCGCGCGCTCACAGCAATGAGTCTTACGACACCACCGGCTGGCGCGCCGGCCTGAACGGTACCATCGCTGCCTTCAACCTTCGCAGCTCCACGGCAAGATCGCCGCGCGCGTCCTGACAGCGCTGGCGGTCGGCGGCCTTGCCGGCCTGCTCCAGTTCCAGCGCGACGCGGCCGACGGCGCGGGCGCCGATCGACTGAGCGGCGCCCTTGAGGCGATGAGCGGCCTGCGCGGTGCGGGCAAGGTCGCCGGCGCGGAGCGAGGTGTCGATATCGCGCTCGGTGTCGCCCAACTCGCCTTCGAAGGTCGACAGCAGGTCGCGCACCACGACCGGATCGCCGCCAGCCCACATATCGAGCTGGTTGGTGTCGAGTATGTCGGGATCGCCGGCTTCAAGCTTGCTATCGGGAAGCCAGCGTTCGACGACGGCGCGCAACTGGTCGAGGACCACGGGCTTGGGCAGGTAGCCGTCCATGCCGGCGGCGCGGCAGCGCTCGTCCTCGCCCTGCAGGACATTGGCGGTGACTGCCACGATCGGTGTGCGCGGCAGACCGCGCTCGGTCTCCTCGGCGCGGATGCGCGCGGTGAGTTCGAAGCCGTCCATGTTGGGCATATGCAGGTCGGCCAGCACCAGCGCATAGCCGCCCTCGTGCCAGCGCGCCAACCCATGCACGCCATCGTCGGCGGTATCGGCGGAAACGCCGAGCGTCGCCAGCTGGCGCAGCGTCACCTTGAGGTTCACCGGATGGTCGTCGACCACCAGGACGCGCGCGCCGCTGGTGACCTGCACGGGGGCGCGGGCGATTTCGACGCGTTGCTGGGGCAGGGCGGCGAGCTCAGCCAGCGGCGAATCGGCCGGCGCCGCCCGGAGGCGCAGCGTGACGGTGAAGGTCGAGCCCAAACCTGGCGCGCTTTCCACCGAAACATCGCCCTTCATCAGCTGGGCAAGGCGGCGGACGATCGAGAGGCCG
>JBBRFD010000203.1:0-8578 GCA_038224985.1 Reyranellales bacterium | reverse complement strand
GGCCTGGCGGGCCAGGCCTGGGCCGAGGCCGGAAGCGCAAGAATCGCCGGTGCGGCGAGCAGTGAACGGCGAAGCATGTGTTTCCTCATCGGAGCACTACTGGAGAGGCGCTTTCGGCGACTACGCCGCCTTCTTGTTCTGCTGGCCGGGATGCTCGCCGGCGATCTTCAGGAAATTTTCCAGGATCTTGTGGCCGTGTTCCGAGGCGATGCTCTCGGGGTGAAACTGTACGCCATGGATCGGCAGGGTCTTGTGGCGCAGGCCCATGATGATGTCGCCGGTCTCAGCGGTAACTTCCAGCGCGTCAGGGAAGCCCTTGCGGTCGACAATCAGCGAATGATAGCGCGTCGCCTGGAAGGGCGAGGGCACGCCCTCGAAGACGCTGCTGTTCTTGTGCTCGACGCCCGAGAGCTTGCCGTGCATCGGGCTCGGTGCGCGCACGACGGTGCCGCCGAAGACCTGACCGATCGCCTGATGGCCGAGGCAGACGCCGAGCAGCGGCACCTGCGCCTTGGCGGCGGCTCGGATCAAATCCATGCAGATGCCGGCCTCGTTAGGTGAGCAGGGGCCAGGTGACAGCACGATGCCGCCGGGCTTCAGAGCCAGAGCCTCGTCGACGGTGATCCGGTCGTTGCGGTGTACGACCGACTTCGCGCCAAGGTCGCCCAGGAAGTGAACGAGGTTGTAGGTGAAGCTGTCGTAGTTATCGATGAGGAGGATCATGGCCCAGCTTATCGCGCTGCCGCCGGTGCGCCAAGCCGTGCGCGGACCCGCGCCCGCAGCCACATGACCGCGCTCTGGTAGGGCTTTTCGCCGAACCATGCCAAAAGGAAGGGGATGGTGAGCATGGTCAGCGCCATCACCGGCTTGCTGGGTTTTTCTTCGACGACATAGACGATCACAGTCATGTGCAGCGCGTAGAGGGCGTAGGAGATCGGCGCCAGCTTCTCGAAGGGTTTGAGCAGCGGCGAGACGTCGAAGGGCCTGAAGCGCATGTAGAGTGCGAGCACGATCACGAAGATCAGGCTGGCAGAGATGTGCCGGAGCTCGAGCACGGGATGCAGGCCAAAACTGGCGATGCGTGCCCGCCAGATTTCGAGGCCGGCGCCGGCGGCGAAGACGGCGGTGAGCAAGGCGAGCACGGTGAGGATGCGGCCGAAGGGCATGGGCTGACCGCGGAAGACGGCACGCCCCATCTCGACACCGGCCCACCAGACCGGGAAATAGGCAAGGAAGAGCAGCGGTTGGAACTTCACGGCGAAGAACAGGGCCGCCGCTGCCAGGCCGACCACGGCCACCAGCATGAACTGGCGCCGCTCGGGCACGTAGCGCCAGAGCGGATAGAACATCAGGTAGAACCACCACTCGTACGACAATGACCACAGGGCCACGTTGCCGCCGAAGGTGTCGAACAGCACGCCCGGCTTCCCGTACTTGAAGTCCTGCAGCATGAAGAGATTGCCGAAGAAAGTGGCCACCGAGCCCTTGTCGGCGGTCGCTGCCGAGATCACCAGCGACAGGATGAAGATCGGGTAGATGCGGAAGAAGCGGCGGTCGATGTAGCTCGCGAAGGATCTGTCGCGCGCGCCTTCCATCGAATAGACGATGACGAAGCCCGACACGATGAAGAACAGCATAACCGCTTCCTGGCCGAACAGCATGGGCAGGAGCAGCGGCGAATTGCGCTCGATCACCTCGATGGCGACGTGGCCGAGAAAGACGTAGGTCGCGGCCAGTCCGCGCATCGCCTCCACGGCGCCAATCTTTTTCATGCGCAAATGGTAGCCGAATTCGGTGTGAGGCGCTGTTATGAAACGGTAACGTCCGTCGCAATGGTCGTAGAACCCCTGATCGTCGGGCTGCTCCTTCTCGCCGCCCTGATGCATGCGTCCTGGAACGCTATACTGAAGTCCGACCAGTCCGACCGGCTGGCGACCTTCGGCGTTATCATGACGACCGGCACCGCGATGGGCCTCTGCGTAGCGCCGTTCGTGCCGATGGTCGAGCCGGCGGCCTGGAAGTACATGATCGCCTCGGTGTTGATCCACGTCGCCTATTATACTTTTTTGCTGAAAGCCTATTCGTACGGCGATCTCAGCCATACCTATCCGATCGCGCGCGGGTTGGGGCCGTTGCTGGTGGCGCTGGTCTCTGGCCGTTTCATCGGCGAGGCCTTGCGCGTTCAGGATATCCTGGGCGTCGTGCTGCTGAGCTTCGGCCTGGTGGCGCTCGCCATGCCGCAGAAATCGGTGGTGCCCAGACCGGGCGCGCGTCACGGACTGGCCACGCTGTTCGCCGTGCTGACCGGCTTCACCATCGCGGCCTACATTATCGCCGACGGGCTGGGCGTGCGTTCGGCCGGTCCGACGGTCGAGCATCGTATTTCCTACATCGCCTGGCTCTGCATCCTCGAAGGACCGTGGCTGTTGGTGCTGGCGTTTTATCTCCGGCCGGCCAAGGTATGGGCGCACGTGCGGCGCACCTGGTATCGCGGCGTCATCGGCGGTGTGATCGCCAATACCGGCTATGGTGTTGCCATCTACGCTCTGGTGCTGGGCCCGATGGCGCATGTGGCGGCGCTGCGCGAGACGTCGGTGCTGTTTGGCGCCTTGATGGGCACGATGCTGCTGGGCGAGCCCTTCGGCGGCCGCCGAGTGGCTGCGGCGGCGGTGATCGTTTCAGGCCTTGTGCTGATGAACGGTCCGGCGCTCTTCTAGCAGCGTGTCGACCCGCAACCTCGATAAGCTCTTCGCACCCACCTCCGTCGTGGCCATCGGGGCCAGCGCGCGCCCGGGCTCGATCGGGGCCGCCATCACGCGCAACCTGCTGGGCAGCCCTTTCCAGGGCGAGATTTACCTGGTGAACGCCAAGGGCGGCGAGATCGCCGGCCGCCGCGTGCATCGCGCGATCGACCAACTGCCCAAGCCGGCCGACCTCGCGATCATCACGACGCCGGCGGATACCGTGCCGGGCCTGATCGCCGATCTGGGACGTGCCGGGACGAAAGTGGCCGTCGTGATCTCGGCCGGGCCAGGGACGGGAACGGAGGCAACGTCGTTAAACGCGCGCTGGCGGCAACGCCTGCTCGATGCCGCCAGGCCAAATCTCCTGCGCATCGTCGGGCCCAACTGCATTGGCTACGCCGCTCCACGCATCGGTCTCAACGCCAGCTTCGGGCCGGCGGTGCTGAAGCCGGGCCGCATTGCCGCCGTCGCGCAGTTGGGCGCGGTGCTGGCGGGGCTGGCGGATTGGGGCACCGCGCAGGGCATCGGCTTCTCCCATCTGGTCTCGATGGGCGACATGGCCGATGTCGATTTCGGCGATGTGCTCGATTCGCTGGCGCGCGATCACGAGACGCGCGCCATCCTGATGTACGTCGAGGCCATTACGCAGGCCCGCAAGTTCATGTCGGCGGCGCGCGGCCTTGCCCGCATGAAGCCGGTGATCGTGCTCAAGGCTGGCCGCCATGCCGCGGGCGCCAAGGCGGCCGCGTCGCATACCGGCTCGATGGCAGGCTCGGCCGCGGTCTATGAAGCGGCTTTCGCTCGCGCCGGTCTCGTGCAGGTACTGGGGCTGGGCGAATTGTTCGATGCCGCCGAGACGCTGGTGCACGGCATCACGCCGCGCAACAGCAAGCTCGCCATTTTGACCAATGGCGGCGGCGTGGGCGTCATCGCCACCGACCTCCTGATGGACCAGAACGGCGAGCTGGCGACGCTTTCGGAAGCGACAGTGGTGCGCCTCGACAAGGTGCTGCCACGCTCGTGGTCGCGAGAAAACCCCGTGAATATCGTGGGCGATGCCGATGGCGCGCGGTATGCCGCCACGGTCGATGCGCTGGCCGACGATCGCGGCATCGGCGCGATACTGGCGATGAACGTGCCGACGGCGCTGACCTCGAGCATCGAGGCGGCCAGGGCTGTTGCTGGTGCGGCGGGGACAAAGAACATTCCAGTGATCGGCTGCTGGATCGGCGGGCCGGATGCCGAGGTGGGGCGGCGGCTGCTGCACGACGCCGGCATTCCCGCCTACGACACGCCGCTGCGCGCCGTACGCGGCTTCATGCACATCGTCGACTATCGCCGTGGTCAGCGGGCGCTGACGCGCGTGCCGCCCTCGGTGCCGACGGTGCGGGCCGATGCCGAGCTGGTGCGCGCCCTCGTCAAGAGCGCATTGGCCGAAGGCCGCACGACGCTGACCGAACCGGAAGCCAAGCGCGCGCTGGCGGCCTATGGTATTCCGGTCGTGCCGACCGAGGTGGTGCTCGATGCCGCCGAGGCGGTGTCGGCGGCGCAGCGCATCGGCTTTCCGGTCGTGGTTAAGATCCTGTCGCGCGCCATCACGCATAAATCCGATGTCGGCGGCGTGGCGCTCGACCTCGGCTCGGAGCAGGCAGTGATCGACGCCATCCGCACGATGCAGGGGCTGGTCCTGGTCAGGGCGCCCCATGCATCGATCGACGGGTTCGTCGTGCAGCCGATGATCAAGCGGCCGCAGTCGGTCGAGATGATCCTGGGCGCGGCCGAGGATGCGGTCTTCGGGCCGATCCTGTTGGTGGGCCAGGGCGGCGTTGCCACCGAGATCGTGAACGACCGGGCGCTCGCCTTGCCGCCGCTCGACCCGGTGCTGGCCGAAGATGCGCTCAGCCGCACCCGCATCGACAAGCTGCTGCGCGGCTATCGCGGCCGGCCGCCGGCAGCGCGCGGCGCGGTGACCGAGGCCATGGTGCGGCTGGCGCGGCTCATCGCCGATATCGACGAGATCGCCGAGCTCGACATCAATCCCTTCCTGGTCGATGCTGAGGGCGCGATTGCACTCGACGCTCGCATTGTCGTGCAGGCGGCGGAAGGCAAGGAGCGGGCGCGGCGCTTCGCCATCCGGCCCTATCCCGGTGAGCTGGAGACGGTGGTCGAGCATCGCGGCCAGAAGCTCAGCATCCGGCCGATCCGGCCTGAGGACGAACCCCTGATCATCGCCTTCGGCCACCGGCTATCGGCCGAGGACATCCGCCTGCGCTTCTTCGGGCCCTTGCGCGAGATCAGTCACGAGATGGCGGCGCGTCTCACGCAGATCGACTACGACCGCGAGATGGCCTTCCTGTTGTTCGACGGTGAAGTGCTGATCGGCGTCGGGCGTCTGGCCGCCGAGCCCGGATTCGAGCAGGCCGAATTCGCGCTGGCCGTCGCCTCGGACAGGAAGCGCATGGGCTATGGTGAGTTGCTGCTGCGCCATGCGCTAGCCTACGCCAAATCGCGCGGTATCAAGCGAGTCATGGGCCATGTGCTGCGCGAGAATCAATCGATGCTCGGACTGGCCGAACGCGTCGGCTTCGTACGCGCCGGCGGAGTCTCCGGCGGCTCCGATTATCGAGTCGTGAAGTCGCTCAACGAACTGTAACGGACGTTTTGGCCAAGGGCCTGAAATGGGCGGCTTTAAATAAGGCGAAACAAGGGCTTACGACTGCGAGTTGATATGACGTCGAGGAAGAACAGAAGCGGGACCACGAACAGAAGGAGTCCGAAAAAACCGGAAGGCCCGCGCGCGCGTCTTGAATCGCGCTTTCGCGCTATCGTCGCGTGGCTTGACGCGCATCGAGGCCGTGCTCTGGCACTTGGTTTCGGTCTTCTCTTCATCGCCAGCATCGTCGTCGGTCATGGCATCGCGGCCTTCCTTGATTCACGCGAGCCAAAGGTCGAAGCGAAGTATGCGCGCATTGAGGATATTCCGGGACTGCCGCAATACAGCGAGGCCGAACCCGGCAAGCCACAGCCTGCCTTGATCGAAGAGAAGCCGCGCCCGAAGCCAGTGCCGCAAGCGGTGATCGAGGCCGAGCAGCAGCCGGCGTGGCGGCGCAATGCGGTGCCGTTCCGCGATCTCAACAGCCGCCCGCTCATCGCCATCGTCATCGACGATGTCGGCCTCGACCGGCCACGCTCGCGCCGCGCCTGGGAATTGCCGGGGCCGCTCACGATGTCCTTCCTGCCTTACGCCAAGGATCTGCGGGGTCAGGCGAAGGCGGCGCGAGCCCGTGGCCATGAGCTGATGCTGCATCTGCCGATGGAGCCGAACGGCCGCAACGACCCCGGTCCCAACGCGCTGTTGACATCGTTGAGCGACAGCGAGCTGCGCCAGCGGGTGACCGCGGCGCTCGACAGCTTCGACGGCTATGTCGGCGTCAACAACCACATGGGCAGCCGCTTCACCGCCTTCCGGCCGGGCATGGAGACCGTGTTGCGCCAATTTAAGGCGCGGGGGCTGCTGTTCCTCGACTCGCGTACGACCGCCCAGACCGTGGGCGATACCGTTGCGCAGGAGCTCGGCCTGCCCAGCGTCACGCGCCATGTCTTCCTCGACGACGACGAGTCCATCTCTGCCGTACGCGGCAAGCTGGCGGATACCGAGCGGCTGGCCCGCAGCCAGGGTTTCGTCGTCGCCATCGGCCATCCGCACGAATCGACGCTGCAGGTGCTGGCTGAATGGCTGCCGCGTGTCGCAGGGCAAGGCTTCGCGTTGGCACCGCTCTCGGCCGTGTTGCGCAAGCGCAACGGTTGGGATTGAGTCACGCCAGCAAGAGGCTGGAGGAAACCAAAAGTGCGCTATGCCAAACCCGCCATGATCGTGGCGCCGCAACCCGAACCGACCGAGGCGGGGGCCGATGTGCTGCGCGAGGGCGGCAATGCCGTCGATGCCGGCATCGCCTGCGCGCTGGTGCAGGGCGTGGTCGATCCGCTGATGTGCGGTATCGCTGGCTTCGGCAGCTGCGGCATCTACATGCCGGGCAAGAAGTTCCACGGCTATATCGACGCCCATGCGCCGGCGCCTTTGGCGTCGCGGCCCGATATGTGGGCCAACCTGATCGAGAGCGAGGCGCGCGACGGCTATGGCTTCATCCTGAAGGGCCGCATCAACGACATCGGCTACAAGTCGATCTGCGCGCCGGCCAATCTCAAGATGTACTACGACGCCCACAAGGAGCACGGCTCGCTGCCGTGGTCGCGCATCGTCGAGCCGGCGATCCACTGGGCCGAGAATGGCTGGACCGTGCGGCCGCATGTTCATTACTGGTGGTCTGACGAGGGTGCCTTCGGCCGTGCGCCCAATCACGAACGAACCAACTTCACGCCGGCGGCGCGAGTGCTCTATTGCCGGCCCGATGGCACGCCCAAGCGCGTAGGCGACAGTGTGGTCAATCGCGACTATGGCCAGACCCTGCGCGCCATCGCCAAGGGCGGCGCCGATGTCTTCTATTCCGGCGAGATCGCCCGCGCGGTCGCCGAGGACATGAAGAAGAACGAGGCGCTGCTGACGCTCGACGATCTCGAGCAGTGGCGGACCGTTCGCAACGCGCCGCTCTGGGGCGACTATCGCGGCTGGCGCATCTCGTCCAACCGGCCACCGGGCGGCGGCGTCATGCTGATCCAGATGCTGAACATCCTGGAGAATTTCGACCTCGGCGCGATGGAGCACAATTCGGCGGAATACGTCCGCATCGTCAGCGAAGCGATGAAGCGCGCCACCATCGACAAGGACGCCCACGTCGGCGATCCGAAATTCGTCGATGTGCCGCTCGAGCGTCTGACCTCGAAGGCCTATGCCCGGGAAATGGCCGACGAGATCAAGCGCGGCGTGAAGGCCCAGGTGACGCGTTTCAATTCAGGCGCGGTCTCCAAGGACACGACGCATATCTCGGTGATCGACAAGGACGGTAACTGTTTCACAATGACCCATTCGCTGGGCATGCCCTCGGGCGTGGTCACGCCGGGCCTCGGCTTCATGTACAATGGCTGCATGGGCGTCTTCGATCCGCGCCCCGGCCGCGCCGGCTCGATCGCACCGGGCAAGGCGCGCTTCAGTTCGGTCGTGCCCTCGATCGTCTTCAAGGACGACAAGCCCGAATTGATCATCGGCGCGCCGGGCGCCACGCAGATCGCCATGGGCGTGCTGCACGCCACGCTAAACGCGCTGGACTTCGACATGACCATGGTCGAGGCGGTAAGTGCGCCGCGTTTCTCGGCGACTTCGGACGCCATCGACATCTCCAATCGTATCCAGTACCGCGTCGAGCGCGAATTGCAGGGGCAGGGCTATGACGTCGTCCGCAGCCCCTTCGGCTTTGGCTTCGCCGCCGTGCACGGCATTCGCGTGCACAAGGACGGCCTCGATGGCGGTGCCGATCCGGGCCACGACGGTGTCGTCATCGCGGTTTAGCCGCGATCCGTCCTCTCTTCGCCGCGACCCGGCGCGCCGCGGCAAGGGCCAGACGCGCCCAGTCGACAAGCTCGTCAGGTTCGTCGAACAGCCGGTCCGGCGCGCGCCAGAAGGAAAGGTCGATGGCGACGCCCTTCTTCTCGTAGTTGAGCGGCGGAGAGGCCTCGGCCTCCTTGAAGGCTGTGCGGTTTGCGTCATCGACCCGCAGGTAGAGGGTGTTGTCCGTCACCATGCCGAACATCACCCCGTCGCAAAACACGCCGGTCTTGCCGAACATGCGCCGCAGGGTGACGCGGCCGAGTGGCGCAAGCTGCTCGCGCAGGAATTCGGCGAAGCTCGAGCTGGCGACCATCGCTTAAAGCATTGGCAG
>JBBRFD010000202.1:0-8596 GCA_038224985.1 Reyranellales bacterium | reverse complement strand
ACCGCCTTCGCCCACTCGCGGAGCACGAACTTCTGGACCTTGCCGGTCGAGGTCATGGGCAGCTCGCGGAAGACGATGGTGCGCGGGATCTTGAAGCCGGCCAGCAGCGTGCGGCAGTGGGCGATGATGTCCTCGGCGGTGGCCACAGCACCGGGTTTCAGCATGACGAAGGCACAGGGCGTCTCGCCCCATTTCTCGTCGGGGCGGGCGACGACGGCGGCATTGGCGACGGCGGGATGGGCGATGATGGCGCCCTCGACCTCGATGGTCGATATGTTCTCGCCGCCCGAGATGATGATGTCCTTGGAGCGGTCGCGCAGCTCGATATAGCCATCCTCGTGCAGCACGCCGAGATCGCCCGAGTGGAACCAGCCGTGTTCGAAGGCGTCGCGCGTCGCCTTGGGGTTCTTCAGGTAGCCCTTCATCACCAGGTTGCCGCGGAACATGACCTCGCCCATCGTGGCGCCGTCGCGCGGCACTTCCTTCATGGTGAGCGGGTCCATCACGGTGACGCCATCCTCGGCGGTATAGCGCACGCCCTGGCGCGCCTTCAGCCGGGCGCGCTCGCCCGACGGCAATCCGTCCCATTCGTCATGCCAGGAGCAGATCGTCGCCGGGCCATAGACCTCGGTCAGGCCGTAGACATGGGTGACGCGGAAGTTCTCGCCCTCCAGCGCCTCGAGTATGGCGGCGGGCGGCGGCGAGGCCGCCGTCATGAACTCGACCCGGCGGCTGAGCGTGCGCTTCTCGGCGGCGGAGGCGTTGATGATGAACTGCATGACGATCGGCGCGCCGCACATGTGGCTCACGTTGTTGTCGGCCAGCGCGTCGTAGATCGATTTCGCATTGGCCTTGCGCAGGCAGACGCTGGTGCCGGCGACCAGCGCCAGCGTCCAGGGAAAGCACCAGCCGTTGCAATGGAACATCGGCAGCGTCCACAGATAGACCGGATGCAGGCCGATCGGCCATTGCGTGGCATTGCCATAGGCCGAGAGCGCGGCACCGCGATGGCTGTAGACCACGCCCTTGGGATTGCCTGTCGTGCCCGAGGTGTAGTTGAGCGAGAGCGAGTCCCACTCGTCGGCTGGATAGCGCCACGCATGGGAAGGATCGCCATCGGCGATGAACTCCTCCCAGGTGAGCGAGCCGATGGGGGCGCCGTCCTCGCACAGCGGATCGTCGATATCGACCACCAGCGGCTTGCGGGCGACCAGTGCCAGCGCCGCGCGCGCCTGGCGGTGATACTCGCGGTCGACCAGCAGCACCTTGGCCTCGCTGTGGTCGAGGATGAAGGCCAGCATCGGCCCGTCGAGCCGCGTGTTGAGCGCGTTCAGCACCGCGCCGCACATCGGCACGCCGAAATGCGCCTCGTACATCTCGGGAATATTGGGCGCCATGATCGCGACCGTGTCGCCCGCACCAATGCCGCGCTTCTCCAGCGCCGAGGCGAGCCGCCGGCAGCGCGCATAGGTCTCGGCCCAGCTCTGGCGGCGCGCGCCGTGGACGAGGGCGGTGTGATCGGGAAAGACGCTGGCGCTGCGCTCGATGAACTGCAGCGGCGTCAGCGCTGCATGATTGGCCGCCGTCTTGTCGAGATCGCGGTCGTAGATGCCCAGCCCCTGCGAGGGCGCGCGGTGCGGCGCGGGACGGGCCCCCGGGACACGAGGCGAGGGCATACGCGCGGCCAAGGGCCGGTTCTTGACGGAGCGGCGCAGCGTCGGGCGGACAACTGCCTTGGGCGCGGGCTTGGCGGGCGGAGGCTTCTTCTTCGCCACGGCCTTCTTCTTTACCGCAGCCTTCTTCTTCGCGGCCGGCTTCTTCGCCTTGGCGGGCTTACTCTTCGTCGTGGTCTTGCTTTTTGCCTTTGCCATGATCGTGTCCTGCTGCCTCCCGAGCAGCCGCTACTTTCTCACGAAGTCACCCCTGGGAACACCTGCCCGAATTGCGGAAAGTCGCGCGTGCCGAGGCAAGGATACGAACGAGGGCTGGCGGTGCTAGACTGACGACAACGAGGTTGTCGTTCGGGAGTCGCTATGCCCTTTCGCGGGTTGCTGGTTCTGGTTTTGTCGATGGCGCCAACTGTCGTCTTCGGACAAACCACCGACCTTCGTTGCATCGAAGGCTCGGAAACTGCCTTCGTTCCGCAGCGGGTGGTTCACAAGATCGCCGATATCTCGGCCACCGTGGATCTCGACAAGAAGACGATCTCCACCGGCCTCGGCGATTTCCCCATCCATGAGTTGACCGAAAAGACGGCTTTCTTTCGCGGCACCGAGACGCCAACCAAGGGCGGCATTACCGCCGTCATAGCTGGCGAACTAGATCGCATCACGGGTCGCATGTCTTGGCGTCTTACATTGCCCGAGCGTGCCCGCGAGCATTTGCGTCGGGATGGTCTTTGGGGGTGGCGCGAGTGGCGCTGCATCGCGACGCAAAAGATCTTCTGAATCGGATATTATTCCGAACGGGATAATTCGAACTTCGGATGAGCTGATTTCTCAAAATTACCCGAACGGTAAATTCATGTAGACGACAGGCTAAAATCGGTGATAATTTCCCGCTCGGGAAATCCATGACTCGACGCATCCTCACGCCGGCGGACATCGCCGATATCGTTCGAACCACCCGCAAGGCGCAGGGCCTGCGGCAGGACGAGCTTGCTGGCGCCGCTGGTGTCGGGCTGCGCTTCATCGTCGATGTGGAGGCGGGCAAGACCACCACGCAACTCGGCAAGGTCCTCAAGGTGATCGAGACGCTGGGCTGCCGCTTCGAGATCGTGCCGCCGCCGGGCCGCAAGCCGTGATCCGGCGCCTGGTTGTCTGGTGGGACGAGCGGGTGGTCGGTGAACTCACGCAGGACCGCCATGGCGACATCGGCTTTGCCTACGACTCCGGCTGGATCGACGATCCGTTGGCGTTGGCGCTCTCGGCGTCGCTGCCGAAGCGGGTCAAGCCGTTCTCGCGCCGCGAATGCCGCCCGTTCTTCGGCGGCTTGCTGCCGGAGGAATCGCAGCGCGAGGCCGCAGCCCGGGCGCTGGGCGTATCGCCGGCCAACGACTACGCGATGCTGGATCGTCTCGGCGGCGATGTTGCCGGCGCACTGCAACTCCTGCCTCCCGGCGAACGGCCCTTGCCGCCAACGACGGCACTGCCTCGAGAGCTCGACGACGATGCCTTGACTGCCCTGCTCGACAGGTTGCCGGCACGGCCGCTGCTGGCGGGCGAGGGCGCGTTGCGGCTTTCGCTTGCCGGCGCGCAGGTCAAGCTGCCGGTCGTGCTGATGAAGGGCGCCCTCGCCCTGCCGCTGCCGGGACAGCCGACCACGCATATCCTGAAGCCGCCGATCGCCGGCTTCCCGGCGACGACGGAGAACGAAGCCTTCGTCATGCGGCTCGCCGCCGCCATCGGCCTCGATGTTGCCGCCGTGGAGGCGCGCACGCTGCGCCAGCGCAGCTTTCTGCTCGTCACCCGATACGACCGCGCGCTGTCCGGGGACGGCACCGTGCGCCGCGTCCATCAGGAAGACTTCTGCCAGGCGCTCGGCGTGCCAAGCGAGATCAAGTATGCCAGCGAGGGCGGTCCGGGATTGAAGGACTGCTTCGCCCTGGTGCGGCTGCTCTCGGCGCTGCCCGCCGTCGATGTCCTGAAGCTGCTCGACGCAGTGATCTTCAATCTCGCGGTCGGCAACGCCGATGCCCACGGCAAGAATTTTTCCCTGCTCCACGGACTACAGGGCGCGCGGCTGACGCCGCTCTACGACTTGCTCTCGACCGTTCTCTATCCGGAGCTGTCGGCCGGGATGGCGATGAAGATCGGCAAGCGGGCGACGCTGGAGGAAATGGATGCCCGCGGCTGGGCCGCCTTCGCCGTCGAAGCCGGGATCGGCCTGCCGCTGATCCGCCGGCGTGTCGACGAAGTCTGCGCCCTCATCGAAGCTTCTGCCGGCAAAGTCGCGGGCGACCTGTCGCGCCCCGGTCTCGACGCCGCCGCCATCGAGCGTCACGCCGCCCTGGTCGTCGAGCGCGCCCGTCACTGCGCCTGGACGGTGCGGCCGGCGAAGCCAGCCTGAAACACCTGCCCGAATTGCGGAAAGTCCCGGCTCAACCGCCAGCGGGAGCGTCGCGCCGCACCGCATGGACGTAGAAGCTGCCGGTGGGCGAGGCCTCGATTGGCGAGACGGCTATGCCCTGCGCCTCGATCTCGGCGACCAGCGCCTGCCGCTCAGCCTCGCTCTCGCGCAGGATACCGAAGGTGCGCGTGTCGAGCAGCACGTCGCCGAACCTCGGGAACAGCGCCACGACGCCCGATGTGAACGCGGCCGACCAGCTCGCCACGCAATTGGTGAAGACCAGCACCGTGGCGGGCGTCAGCCATGCGGGCTCCAGCACCTCGGGGAAGGAGCCGGCGACCAGCCGGTAGCGCCCGGCCATCGCCGGCCAGGCCTCGATCAGGGCTGCGCACAGCCGCAGGGTCGAGGCAAAGCGCAAGGCATCGCGCTCGACCGCCGCGACGGTGAAGCCATCGGCCGCCAGCGCCGCCGCCAGCGTGCCGAGCCCGGGCCCGGCATGGACGACGCGCCGCGCCGCGCGGTCGAAGTGCTGGCCGATATAGCCGGCGAGCATGCGGTCGTAGCCACTCAGCGCCCGTCCGCCGCGGATGACGCGCAGCGTGTAGTAGTTGGCATAGCCCGAGACGTCGGGCCCCTCGCGGCGGAAGATGTCGACCATCTCACGAAACAGGTAGCCGTCGAGCAGGTCGAGCGTGTCGGGTGCCAGAAGCTCCGACGCCGGCAGCGGCTTGTGCGAGAGACGACGCGAGGCGAGACGCAGCAGGCGACGGGCCGTTGCCAACGGGTTCATGTTGGGAGTGTCACACGAAGGCGGGGTGGAGACACCTGCCGGAATTGCGGAAACTCCGCGCCCCGCGCCCCGCGTCACCCGGCCACCGCCGGGTTGACGCACCACCGCCGGGCCGGGCGGCCACGGCCCTTTGCCATCGGCACCAGCCTCAGCACACCACCGGCTTCGAGTCGGGCGATCACCTTGTCGGCGCCTTCGGCATCGACGGCGTGGGCCAAGGCCTCGCGGCGGACATTCTCGCGCGAGACTTCGGTGGTGCCGGTGGTCTGGATCCAGCGCAGCACGCGGCGCGCGAGGCGGTCGCGGTCGGCGCGGCCGGCCTGGTTGAAGACAGCACTGGCGTGCGGGCGGAAGTAGTCGCGCCACAGGGCAACGGCTGAGCGGGCGGCGGCGCGGCCGATACTGCGCGGGACGGCGGCGTTGTCGTCCTCCGACCAGTGCATCAGCATCAGCACGACGGCGAGGCGGGCCACGCTGCCCTTGGCCTTGCCGAGCCAGCCGCCTTCGAGACCGCCAATGGCCTCGGCCTCCGCCGCCAGGGACGCCAGCAGCAGGTCGAGCTCGTGCACGGCCTCGATCTCGAAGGTGAGCACGCGCGGCTGCGCGGCGGTTGCGGCAATGGCTGCGATGCGCTGCAGTAGTTCGAGCGGCTCGTCGTCCTCGACCACGGGGCGGTCGAGCAGCGGCACATAGTCGACCGGCTCGGGCCAGCAATAGAGGAAGCGCGCGGCCATGCCGTCGTCCTGGCCGTCGAGCGTATCGGCGATGCGGTCGGGCTGGATGGTGCCGATGACGCCGACCGGGAACTTGGGCAGATGCAGCGGCTGGCTGCGCGAGCGGCGGTTGATGGTGAGGCTCGAGGCCGACCAGCCTTCGAGCCAGTTGCCGCGGTCGCTGCCGCCATTGGCGTAGCGGCCCTGGTTGGCCAGCCATGCCGCGAGCTCGTCGCGCCACATGACGACGCCGCGCGGATTGCCGGCCACGACATCGGCCATGGCTTCGAGCGTCGCATCGGCCACGACCAGCTGGCTGGGCGAGAAGCTGCTGTCGACATTGGCTTCGGCGGGCTTGAGCGGCACCGCGCGGCCGGTGGCGATGGCATCGGCGGCGGAGCATTTCCATTGCGCGGTGAGAAGCTCGGCCTGCTCGACGCGGGTCTCGTGTTCGAGGCGGCGCTGCGCGTCGGCCTGGCGCATCGCGTCCTCGATCTCGCCCAGCAGGCGGCGCGGCGCGGCCAATGCCGGCGACTTGCCGCTCGACGGCGAGCCGACCAGCGCTTGCCACAGCACCAGCGTCTCCGACCAGCCGGGCTTGACCCTGATATGCAGGCCGGCGCCGCAGACTGCGGCGATGGCGGCGAAGACGCCCTGCGCCACGTAGTCGGCCGGGGCGCCGATCGAGTGGCCGGTGTCGGCGATCCAGCGCGCCCAGCGCTGCGGCAGCAGATCGAGCGGGAAGGCGGGCAGGCGGCCGCGCCGGTCTTCCAAAAGGCTGGCGTCGAGCTCGGGCCAGTCGGATTGAGACGGAGATAGCGCAACAGGCTGCGTTGCCGCCGACACCACTTCCTGGAGCGGGCGCAGGTCGAGGCGCGGCACGTCGTTGGAGCTGGCATTGTTGGCAGCGTGAACGGGTTCCCAATTATCCATGGCGGGCTTCCTTGTGCTGGGGGGCGGAGAGCGGGACGAAGATCGGTGGCGGTTCGACGGGGCGGGCGTCGGCGCGCTTGAGGCGGGCGGAGAGCAACTCGCTCTCGCAGACGATGCCCGAGACATCGTGGAAGGCATGGACGGCGCCGGACCAGTCGAGGACGACGGCGCCGGTGCAGCCGTGGCGCATCCACGACCAGGCGTCGGTGTAGCGATAGAGCGACTGGCGGCTGGACCAGCGGGCGCGTTCGATGGCGTCGCCGCCGAGGAACCGGCCCTCGCCCCACCGCCGGCGCATGGCGCGCGAGCGCACCGAGGTGGCGACGAGGTCGATCAGGGCGCCGTCGTCGTCGCGGACGCCGTTGATCAAAGCCAGCTTGCCGTCGGGATGGGGCACGTAGAACGGGCCGTCGGTCTCGACGGTGGCGAGGCCAAAGAGCGGGCGGCCGTTTCCAACGCTGCGGCCGATGCCGCCGGCTTCGAGCAGGGCGGCTGCTTCGGGATCGTCGAGCCCGCGCCAGGCGGCGATGAGCTCGCGCAGGAGTTCGACGCCGGTCATGGCAGATACGCCAGTGCCGGCATTTCTTCACGGGTGAGAGGCTCGTCGGGGTAGTCGGTGCATGCGTCCGGTTTTTGCATGCTGAGCAGTTAGAGGTATTTGTGACTTACGAAATCAAGCAGTGTGACTTTGAATTTTGCGGATAATCGAAAATAATTCTGCCGCGCTTGCACCACCCCCCGCCCTCATCCTGAGGAGCGAGCAACGCGAGCGTCTCGAAGGATGGGCAACGGGCGCGGTGTCTGTGGCCCATCCCAAAGCGGAGGTTACTCCGCTGGATTCGAGACGGCGCTGCGCGCCTCCTCAGGATGAGGTTGGGGGGGTGGGTTTGCGAGTGGGAGGAGAGCGGGGCGCCAATGAGCTGCCGGAAGTGCGGGAATCTTTTCCGCAATTCGGGCAGCTCGTTTGGGGGTGGCCTCGTTGCTGTCAAAGCAGGAGAGGGCGTCCTTAATATATATAGAGACCGTTCTATGACTCTCTCCGCGCGAAGGCCCCCCCGAATGACCTGCCCGAATTGCGGAAAGTCCCGCTGGAGGCATCATGACCGTCACCATCACCGCCTTTGAACGCTCGCCCGACAAGGGCCAGGGCCTGGCGCGCGATACGCGGGTGCGCTGGGCGCTCGAGGAAGTAGGCCAGCCCTATGCCGTGCGCCTGGTCTCCTTCGTCGCCATGAAGGAGCCGGCGCATCTGGCCCTGCATCCCTTCGGCCAGATCCCGACCTACGAGGAAGGCGGCCTCGCTCTGTTCGAGACGGGTGCGATCGTGTTCCACATCGCGCAGCGTCATGCCGGCCTGCTGCCTGGCGATGCCGACGCCCGTGCGCGCGCGATCACCTGGATGTTTGCCGCCCTCAACACGGTCGAGCCGCCGATCCTCGAACTGATGACGGCCAGGATCCTGGAGAGCCAGAAGCCGTGGACGGCGGAGCGCCTGCCGCTGCTCCACGATCGCATCCGCGAGCGCCTGAAGCAGCTCGCCGCCCGCCTCGGCGATGCCGAGTGGCTCGATGGCGCGTTCAGCGCCGGCGACCTGATGATGGTGTCGGTGCTGCTCAGATTGAGAGCCTCGGGTATGCTCGACGAATATCCGAACCTCGCGGCCTATGTGGCGCGCGGCGAAGCGCGGCCCGCCTACAAGCGGGCATTCGATGCTCAATTGGCG
The DNA here is from genome assembly GCA_038224985.1 of Reyranellales bacterium. Taxonomy (GTDB): domain Bacteria; phylum Pseudomonadota; class Alphaproteobacteria; order Reyranellales; family Reyranellaceae; genus Reyranella. The sequence goes on along the minus strand of JBBRFD010000202.1, from coordinate 369 downwards.
GTGAACACCGGCAAGCCACCGATCGGCTGATTGAGGTCCGTCTTAGGGCTGCCACATCACCAATCTCTTCGGTTTTGACGTTTATCAATTGACGTCAGGCCGTTGCCGCTATGGTCCCCTCGGGGGCGACCAAGGCGGATAGCGCATGATCGACAAACCCGTGGAATTAAGCCCGGGACCAACCGGCACTATGGCGCTGGTGGCAAAACCGCAGCCTGCAGCTTTTCCCGCCCGCCGCCGTCGAAATTTCTGGTTGATCGGTTCGCTGGTTTCCATAGGAGTGCTCGCCGCCGCCGGCGCCGCTTGGTGGCTGTCCAGCACCGGTAGCACGGTTCAATACACAACTGCCGCAGTCACGCGCGGAGGCAT
>JBBRFD010000201.1:0-8600 GCA_038224985.1 Reyranellales bacterium | reverse complement strand
CACGTTGAGATCGCCGACGGCGATGCGGCGCAAGCCCCTGCGGGCGCGCGGCTTGGGCTTGTGGCCGGCGTACCACTGGGCCATCTCGCCGTAGAAGCTGAGCTTGTGCGCGAACTTCACGTTGAGCTTGGGGTCGGCAATATCGCCGCCGGCCGGGATGTAGAGATTGTCGAGCAGGATGGGATCGCCCCCCAGATCGAGGGCGGCCTCGATGTGGCGGCAGTCTTCCCTGCCGCAGCGGTGATGGATCGTCGTGGCAGTGAATGGGATCTTCGAGACGATCGCCACGCCATTATAGCCCTTCATGCCGTGGATCAGGCGGTGGCTGTAGCCCAGCGCCTCGAAAGGGGCGTGCGGGAAGAATTCGTCGGGGGTCTTGGTCTCCTGCAGACAAAGCACGTCGGGCTTGCGCAACTTCAGGAAGCGTTCGACGTTGCCGATGCGCAGGCGCACGGAATTAATGTTCCAGGTGGCGATGGTGAGGCTCATGGGGCCACACTATATGGCAAGGCTGGACGGAGAACACACCATGCAGATGGATGGCGACGAGAGCAGCAATATCGAGGACCGCCGCGGCGGCGGTGGCGGCTTTGGCGGCGGCAGCTTCGGCGGCGGCGGCCTCGGGGGTATGCACATCCCGATGGGCGGCGGCGGCCTGTTCAAAGGCGGTTTCGGCCTCGTGGCGGTCGTCGTCATGGCGCTGATTTTCGGCGTCGACCCGATGACGCTGCTGGGCGGCCTGACAGGCGGCAATTCCACCGCTTTCGAGACGGCGCCCCCGCCGCGCACCGCCCGCACCGCGCCGGCCAACGATGCCGAAACCCAATTCGTGGCGCGCGTGCTCAAGAGCACCGAGGACGTCTGGGGCGAGCAGTTCCAGAAGGCCGGCAAGCAATACCGCCAGCCGCGCCTCGTGTTGTTCCACGACGCCACGCAGACCGCCTGCGGCGCAGGCCAGGCCGCCATGGGCCCGTTCTATTGCCCGCCCGACCAACGCGTTTATATCGACCTCGCCTTCTTCGACGAGCTGGCGACGCGCTTCCGCTCGCCGGGTCAATTCCCGCAGGCCTATGTCATCGCCCACGAGGTCGGCCATCACGTGCAGAACCTGCTGGGCATCTCCGACAAGGTCTCGCAGATGCGCGAGTCGATGAGCAAGCGCGACGGCAATGCCCTGTCGGTGCGCACCGAGCTGCAGGCCGATTGCTTCGCCGGCGTCTGGGCCTATCACGCCAACAAGCAGCGCGCCGGCAAGATGATCGGCGATGCCGACGTCGACCAGGCGCTGGCGGCGGCCACCGCCATCGGCGACGACCGCCTGCAACGCCAGTCGCAGGGCCGCGTCGTGCCCGACAGCTTCACCCACGGCAGCAGCGCCCAGCGCGTGCGCTGGTTCCGCACCGGTCTCGAGAGCGGCGAGATGAACCGCTGCGATACGTTCAGGGCACAGCAGCTCTAAAAACCTTTCCTCCCATTCATATGGGGAGGAAAGCGCGTGTAGGCTCGCGCCATGGAAAAGCTTCACCTCGACATGATGCGCGCGGCGATCAGGCTGTCGCGCGAGCGCATGGATGCGGGCTTCGGCGGGCCGTTCGGCGCCATCGTCGCCAAGGGCGATACCATCGTGGCCGAGGGCTACAACAGGGTGACGTCGAGCAACGATCCGACGGCGCATGCCGAGATCACGGCGATCCGCAACGCAGCCAAAGCCATCGGCGGTTTCGATCTCAAGGGCCACACGCTCTACACGAGTTGCGAGCCCTGCCCGATGTGCCTGGGCGCGATCTATTGGGCGCGGCTCGACGCGGTCTATTACGGCAACACGCGCGAGGATGCGGCGCGCATCGGCTTCGACGACGACCACATCTATCGCGAGTTCGCCAAACCGATGGCCGGCCGCTCGATTCCGTTCGTGAAGCTCGACCTGCCGGAAGCCGCCCAGGCCTTCAAGGCGTGGACCGACAAGCCGGACAAGGTCCGATATTAGCTAGACCAGCACGCAGCTCACGGTGCCGCAGCCGTCGACGAAGCCTTCGAGCTTGTCGCCCTTGACCACAGCCGCCACGCCATCGGGCGTGCCGCTGTAGATCAGGTCGCCGGCGGCGAGCGTGACCAGGCCCGAGAGGTAGGAAATCGTCTCCGGCACGCTCCAGATCAGCGCGTTGAGATCCGACTTCTGGCGGGTCTTGCCGTTCACATCGAGCTGGATCGTGCCCTTGGCGGGATGGCCGATCTTCGATGCCGGATGGATCTCGCCGATCGGCGCGGACTGGTCGAAGCCCTTGCCCATGTCCCAGGGGCGGCCCATGTCCTTGGCTTGGTTCTGCAGGTCGCGGCGGGTCATATCGAGGCCGACGGCATAGCCGAAGACGTGATCGAGCGCCTTGTCGACGGGGATATCGGCGCCGCCCGACTTCAGGCAGACCACCAGCTCCATCTCGTGGTGCAGGTTCTTGGTCGCCGGCGGATAAGCCACCTTGGTCGGGTTCTTCGGGTCGGCGCAGACGACGATGGCATCGGCCGGCTTGGTGAAGAAGAAAGGCGCCTCGCGGTCGGGGTCATGGCCCATCTCGCGGGCATGGGCGGCGTAGTTGCGGCCGACGCAGAAGATGCGGCGGACGGGAAACAGATCCTTGGTGCCCTGCACCGGTACGCCGACCGTAGCCGGCGGCGTTACGACATAAGCCATCGCTTTCTCCTCGAAAAACGTGCCTTTATGAAGCTTGCAGGAGACCGAGACAATGTCAGAGCAGGAAGTCCGGGGCGAGAACGTTCTTATTGTGCAGGCCGATTCGAGCGATACGTCGCTCGGCTGGGCCCGGCTGGGTGGCAAGCGCTGGCGATGCGTCGTCGGTGCTGGCGGTGTGCGTGAGGACAAGGTCGAGGGCGACAGCGCCACGCCGGCTGGCGAGTACCCGCTGCGCCGCCTCTATTTCCGCAACGATCGCCTGGTCCTGCCCAAGGTCCGCCTGCCCGCCCGGCCGATTGGCCCGAAGGACGGCTGGTGCGACGACCCGCGCTCGTCGACCTACAACCGCTACGTCCAGGTGCCCAACGACTGGAGCAGCGAGAAGCTGTGGCGCCAGGACGGGCTCTACGACCTGATCGTCGTGGTCGGTTACAACGACGACCCGCCGGAAGGCGAATGGGGCAGCGCCATCTTCCTCCATATCGCGCGCGAGGACTGGTCGGCGACCAAGGGCTGCGTCGCCTTCGAACGCGACGCGCTGCTCGAACTGGTAACGCTGATCACGCCGGAGACGCGCCTGCGCGTGCTGTCGATCCCCTTGGCCGATGGCAGCATCGCGCCCGGCCACGTCAACCCCGACGCGGAGGCCGAGGGCTTCGACGAAAAGGATTGGTAGCTAGCGCAGCGCCTTGTAGAGCGAGCGCAGGCGACGCTTGATCCGGTTGACCGGACGGCGGATCGCCGTCGAGCGGCCGGCGCGCAGCTCGTGGAGCACATCCGATTCGCCCAGGTTCCAGCCCCAGTCGGCCAGCAGTTCGGCGGTGCGGGCGCGGTCGGCCTCGGACAGACCCAGCGACCCCTTGGCCAGCGTGCGGAAGGCCCGGCGGCTGGTGTCGTCGAGCTGGCCGCGCGGAATGCCGCCGCGCCGGAAGGCCAGCGCCGGCACCAGCAGGCGATGGATGAACTCGGCATCGTGCAGGCGATCCCAATGGCTGGCCGCGACAGCCGGCACCGTGCCGATCACGAGCCCGCTGGCGCAAGGCCCTTGTATGGAAAGCTTGAGCAGCAATGCCCGGTCGGTCAGCGCCCGCACTTCCGGCTGATAGCCGCCAACGGCCCGCCAGGCCGCCTTGCTGAAGGCGAAGACCGGTGCCTCATTGAGCGAGGTGCGCGCGGTGCGCATGAAATTGTCCGGCCAGGTCGCGGCACCGACGCCGGCGATCAGGGCCACCGCGCCCGGCGTACGTCCCGCCAGATCGGCCACGGCAGCGGCGAGATTGGCATCGAGACGCGCGCCCGGACGCGCCACCACGATCCAGTTGCCGCTGGCCGCTTCGATCCCCGGCGAGGCCAGCTCCTCGGCAGGGCCCAGCGCCACGACGACACGAGCACGCCCGCCGGCCGCGCGTTCTACGTCGGTCTTCAGAGTATCGTCGCCACTGACCACGGCCACCACATCGGCCGTTGCGGTTTGAGCGAGAGCGCTGGCCAAGGTTTCGGTCCATTCAGCATCGCCGTTCCTGACCGGCACGACGATGCTCAAGCTCACCTTTTCAGGTGGAGCTTGCGGTTTCTTTTCCTCCGGCGGCGGCTTCGCCCCTCCGGAGCTCGGCTGGAAGACCTTGTAGATCTCGCGCAGCGGCATGATCACGACCGAGTCGAACCAGTCGAGGCCGATCGGCTCGCTGCGCGCGAAGCGGTCGAGCAGGCGCATCGCGCCCGGTCCGAGTTCGCGCGCCCAGGGCTCGAAGATCTTGACCTGCTCGCTGGGATCGGCGCCGACGAGATCGAGGTTGATGCGATTCAGCATGTGGCGGAAGCGCCGGCGGCTCGCCAGCTTCAGGCGCCATTGCGCGACATGCGGGAACTGCCGCGCGATGCGCGGGATCAGGTCGAGACGAACCGTGATCTCGTCCTGCAGGTTCTGGTTCATGCGGGCGATCTCGAGGCCCGGCCGGTAGTTGATGCGATAGCGCGCGATGACGCGGCGCATATGCACGAAGTCGCCGAGCGGCGTCATCAGCAGCCACAGCGCCCAGTCGCCGTAGAGCTTGGTTTCGGCCGGAATGCCGCCGACCTTCTCCCAGGCATCGCGACGGAAGGCATGCGCGGCGGGATGGACGCGGTTGGCGAAGAGCTGCTTGTAGAAGGTCTGCGGCGGCTTCATCACCTCCGGCAGCGACAGCATCTTCTCGGTGAACAGAAGATTGTCGTTGCCGTCGACGAAGTGCCAGTTGGCGCCGACCACGACGACGTTGGGCGTCTTGGCGATGCCCTCGCGGATGGTGGTGACGAAGTTGGGCAGCGCTTGGTCGTCGGAGCCCATGATCGAGATCCACTCGCACTGGGTCTGCGAGATGCCCCAGTTCCAGTTGGGGAACATGCCTTCATGGGTGGGCGGGCGCGTGACGCGGACCTTGCCGGGATATTTGGCGACATAGGCCTCGGCGATGGCCATCGAGTTGTCGGTCGAGAAGTCCTCGGAGATCAGGATTTCCGAACACGGGTCGTCCTGCTTGAGCAGCGACTCCAGCGTGGCCTCGAGAAACTGCCCCTGATTGTGCGAGGGGATGACGAAGCAGTGTGAAAAAGCCACGCCGCTGAACCTTTTCCTGTCCGAAAGGGGCCGCTCTGGGCCCTTGAAACGACTAATGAGTCCCCGCCGCGCGGTGCGCAAGTGCAAACCGCAGCAGGACTGCGGCTAACGCCGCAGGGATTTGTACACGCGCCGGGCCGGTTGGCGAACCCAAGTTTCAAACCAATCCAGCGGAATCGGCTCACCGCGCTCGAAACGCTGGACCAGGCCCACCGCCCGCGGCCCCAGCGTGGCGGCCCAAGGCTCGACGATGCGGGCGACGGCGGGCCGTTCCGACGGCTCCGTCACCGTCGTGATGTGGTGCAGGCTGTGGCGCAGGCGGCGGCGGCCGGCGGCGCGCAGGCGCTCTGGCTTGAGGTCGGGGATCTGAGCGGCGACACGCGGGATCAACTCCATCTGCATCGCCACCTCGTCGGCGAACTGCTGGTGCATGCGGGCATTGGCGATGCCCGGCCGATAGCCGACGCGATAGCGCGCGATCGTGCGTTTCATATGGACGATGTCGCCCAAGGGCGCGACCGAGAGCCAGAAGGCCCAGTCGCCATAGAAATGCAGGCTCTCGGGAAAGCCGCCGACCTTCTTCCAGACATCGCTGCGAAAGGCATGCGCGGCGGCGTGAATCTTGTTGGCGGCGAGCAGGCGATAGAACGTCTCGGGCGGATGGCCGACATCGGGCAGGGTCAGCACCTTCTCCGAGAACACGAACTTGTCGTCGCCGTCGATGAAGTCCCAGTTGGCGCAGACGACGACGGCGTTCGACGATTTGGCCGCGCCCTCACGGATGGTCGCGCTGAAGAGCGGCAGGGCGATGTCGTCGGCGCCCATGATCGATGCCCATTCCGTCCGCACGAGACCGAGGCCCCAGTTCCAGTTGGGGAACATGCCCTTGTGCTCGGGCGGTTGCGTCAGGCGGATGCGACCGGGATGTTTGTCGGCGTAGGCGCGGGCGATGGCGGGCGACTCGTCGGTCGAGAAATCTTCCGAAACGATGATTTGCGACGGCTCGTCTTGCGCGAGCAGGGCGTCGAGGGTCGCGGGAAGATACCTGGCTTGATTGTGCGACGGCACCACGAAGGTATGACTGAAGGCCATCCTCGGGAAGCTAGCCGACCACGCGTCCGATCATGCGCGCGGTGTAGTCCACCAGCGGGATGATGCGCGCGTAGTTGAGGCGCGTCGGGCCGATGACGCCGATGGCGCCGACGATCTTTTCGTTGGAGCCGCGGAATGGCGCCACCACCATCGAGCAGCCGGTGTTGGCGAAGAGCGGATTGTCCGAGCCGATGAAGATCTGCACGCCCGAGGCAACGTTGGTGAGTTCGAGCAGCCGCACGAAATTCTCGCCGCGCTCCAGCGCGTCGAACAGCGTGCGCACGCGCTCGAGATCGGACAGCGCGGTGATATCTTCCAGGAGCCGCGCCTGGCCGCGCACGATCAGCGCGCCGCCCGGTTCGCCGGCCCAGCTCGCCATGCCCGATTCGATCACCCGCGCCGTGAGGTCGTTCAGTTCGGCGCGCTTCAGCTTCAGGTCTTCCGAAATGAGGCGGCGCGAATCTTCGATGGTGCGGCCGATCAGGCGGGCGTTGAGATAGTTGGTCGCCTCGACCAGCGACGCCGCCGGCAGGCCGAGGGGTATGTCGATAACGCGATTTTCGACCTGGCCCGACTGCGAGACCATGACGACCAGCGCACGGCCCGGTCCGAGGTAGACGAATTCGATGTGCTTCAGCGGCTGCTCGGTCTTGGGCGCCATGACCACGGTGGCGCAGCGCGACAGGCCCGACAGCATGGAGGTCGCCTGCTCCAGCGCCTCGGTGACGCTGCGGCCGACGGCGGCGCAGCGCACCTCGATGCTCTCGCGTTCTTCCTCGGAGATATTGCCGAGTTCGAGCAAGCCGTTGACGAAAAGCTTCAGTCCGGCGTCGGTCGGCAGCCGGCCCGCCGAGGTATGGGGCGCATAGAGCAGTCCGGCATCCTGCAGGTCGGCCATGATGTTGCGGATGGTCGCGGGCGACAGCGTTTCGGTCAGCTTGCGGGTGAGCGCGCGAGAACCGACCGGCTCGCCGGTCTCGACATAGGCCTCGACGACATGTCTCAGCACTTCGCGCGCACGATCGTTCAGCTCGGCAACCGTTGCCGCCTGCCGAGGGCCGCCGTCGGAGATGACGCCGCCCCCTAGAGATCCGAGTGAACCTATGCGCTGGATTGGCATGCGAAAACGGTAGGTAGCACAGTAACATCGGTCAACGTAGCTGGATTAAACCCGTAACCGGCGCTACACCCGCGCCTCCCACCCTTCCCGGCCAGCCCCAGGAGACCTTCATGCGCCCTTCCGGCCGCGCCCCCGACCAGCTTCGCACCGTCAGCCTCGAGCCCGGCTTCTCCCGTTATGCCGAGGGCTCCTGCCTGATCAAATTCGGCGATACCCACGTGCTTTGCACGGCCTCGGTCGACGAGAAAGTACCGCCGTTCCTGCGCAATTCCGGCCGCGGCTGGGTGACCGCCGAATACGGCATGCTGCCGCGCTCGACCCATACGCGCACGGACCGTGAGGCCGCGCGCGGCAAGCAATCGGGCCGCACCCAGGAGATCCAGCGCCTGATCGGCCGCTCGCTGCGCGCCGTGGTCGACCTGCCGGCCATGGGCGAGCGCCAGATCAATATCGATTGCGACGTGCTGCAGGCCGATGGCGGCACCCGCACCGCCAGCATCACCGGTTCCTGGGTGGCATTGCACCTGGCCTTCGAGCGCCTGATCAAGGACGGCAAGATGACAGCCAATCCGCTGACCGGCCAGGTCGCCGCCGTCTCCTGCGGGCTCTGGGAAGGCACTGCCGTGCTCGACCTCGATTACCCGGAAGACTCCAAGGCGCAGGCCGACGCCAACTTCGTGCTGACCGACAAGGGCGGCATCGTCGAGGTCCAGGGCACCGCCGAGGAGGCGCCCTTCAGCGAGCAGCAGTTCATGGAATTGCTGGTGCTGGCCAAGAAGGGCATCGGCGAGCTCACCAAGCTGCAGCTCAAGGCGGTCGGCCGGTGAGGGGTAAAGAGACCTGATGCCCCGTCGCTTCGTCCTGCCCAAGCTGGTCGTCGCCACGCACAACCGTGGCAAGGCGGGCGAGATCGCCACGCTGCTGTCGCCCTTCGGTGTCGAGATCGTCTCCGCCGGCGACCTCGGCCTGCCGGCGCCGGCGGAAACCGGCACGACCTTCGAGGCAAACGCCACCATCAAGGCGCTGGCCGCCACACGCGCCAGTGGCCTGCCGGCGCTGGCCGACGATTCGGGCCTCAGCGTCCATGCGCTGGACGGCCAGCC
>JBBRFD010000200.1:0-8655 GCA_038224985.1 Reyranellales bacterium | reverse complement strand
CAAGGCCAGAACCTGCAGGAAGTCGGAAAGGCGGGTCACCGGGATCTAGGTCTTCTGATAGTCGAAGGGCAGGTCCTTGATCAGGAACTCGTTGGTCACCTGGTTGGCGGCGTCGATCAGGAAAGTGAGCCCATCGCGCGGCGCCTGCAGGACGGCGCCGGCCGCGACCAGTGAATTGCCGCCGGTGCGGTTGTCGATGATGACCTGCTGGCCGAGGATTTCCGAAACCCGCAGGCCGATATTGCGCGCCACGGTGTCGGCGGCGCCGCCGGCGGCGAAGGCCACGACTCAGCGCAAAGGCCCGGCTGGCCATTTGGGCTGTGCCCAGCCGTGCCGGGCGAGGAGCGGCGCCGCGAGACAAGCGGCGAGAAGGCTGCGACGGTTGAGAGCCTTCACGCGATGCCCACCATTTCCTCGATGACCCAAAGCGGCGCCTCGCCGCGCGCAATGCGCTGAACGTTGTCGAAGCCGTTGCGCAGGCGCGTGACGTTGCTTTCCCAGGTCGGGCCGGCGAGATGCGCCGTCAGGACGACGTTGGGCAGCTTGAGCAGGGGGTTGTCCGGCGGCGTCGGCTCCTCGTCGAAGACGTCGAGGCCCGCACCGAACAGCTTGCCGGCCGACAAGGCCTCCGTCATCGCCTTCTCGTCGATCACCGGGCCACGCGAAGTATTAACGATGATGGCCGAGTTTTTCATCGCCGCCAGTTCCTGCGCGCCGATCATGTGGCGCGTCGAGGCGTTCAGCGGCACGTGCAGCGACAGAATATCGGAATGCCGCAGGATCTCCGGCAGCAGGCGGAAGCGGACGCCCAGCGCGTCTTCCTGCTCTTCCTTGAGGCGGGAGATGTCGTAGTAATGAACGGTTATGCCGAAGGCCAGCGCCAGACGCGCCACCTTCTTGCCGATGGTGCCGAGGCCTACGATGCCCAGCACCTTGTTGCGCACCTCGTGGACGGTCGGCGGTGAATTGCCGTGCCAGCGGCCGGCCGTGACGTTGCTGTGCTGGACGATCAGCTGGCGCGACATGGCCAGCATCAGCAGGATCGCGTGCTCGGAGACGGCCACGGAGTTGGCGCCACCGTTGTTGCAGAGCGGCACCTTGTTCCTGATCGCGGCGGCAAGGTCGGCGCGGTCGTAGCCGGCGCTCAGCAGCTGGATCAGCTTGAGCTTGGGTGCGTCCGTGTAAAGCTGCGGCTTTACGTATTGCTGCACGAACCCGACGAAATAGTCAGTGCCGGGCAGGGCAGCTTTCATCTCGGGTGAATTGTGCGGCGCCTTGACGATCTCGAAGCCCTTGGGGGCCAGATCGTCGACCATGGAAAGAGTGTCGGCCGGACCGACAACGAGAACACGTTCAACCATTACAACGCCTCCGCAGCAACACGATGACCTTTGAGCAATCCGGGCAGCCGCCCGGGTTCGGTACGGCCCCAGCCGCATTCCGCGGAGAGGCCGAAATCGGGGAGATGGCGCCGCGCCACGGCAATGCGGGCCTTGTCGCCTGCTTCGTCGTCATGGTGCAGCAGGCCGAGATAGAGCTTGGTGCCGTTGGGCCGCTTCCAGCCCTCGAGCGGCGCGTAATAGGCATCGTCGGTGCGCGGCTTGGGCACCGGAATATGCAGGAAGTCGATGCGCCGTTTCATTGCGGCGGCGATGCCGTTCAGCATCTCCACCAGGATGGCCGAATTCTCCGGTTGCACCAGATGCTCGTCGGCGGGCGACCCGTAGCAGAGATGATAGCCAAGTTCGGCATCCACCGGCACCGAATCGCCCAGCCGTCCCAGCATGTCGAAAGTCTGCTTCTTGTAGTCGGCCGGGCGGTCCTTGAAGTAGTTCTCGAAGGCCAGCACTTCCTGACAGACGTCCCACTGGATCGACAGATCCCGGGCCGGGATCGCCTTCACGATATTGGCCAACGCCCCTTTCAGCGACCGCTCATAGATGTCGAAGTAGCTCTGCCGTGCCGGGCCACTTACATAGAGATAGCCGCTCGAATGCGGAGTTGGTAGTGAGACTTGGAAGCGCGTACCCTTGGTGATGGCGGCCGAGTCGCGCAACCGCTTGAAGACTTCGTAGGAAGCGCTGGCTGCCTTGTCATAGCCCGTCTCGAATACGACCTTGGCCAGATCGACTCCCGTTTTGAATCGCACTTGCGGGATCTCGCGTACGACCTTGCCGTCCCATTGCACGAACGGGAAGGGCGGCACGGTCGGATCGATCTCCATGTCGGGATGTGTGCGCAGCATCTGGCCTTGGAAATACACCCAGCGCGACCGATCGCCGGTCTCGCCATCCGGTATGCGGCCGAGATACGGGCCGAGCTCCTTTGACAATGTGCGAAACACCTGCGCGCTGCTGTCGAGCGGGATGCTGCCGATCAGATGCAGGCGTTCCCTGCGCCTCATTTCAGGCGACCTTCTCCAGCTTCTGCAGCGAGCGCAGGTGCTTCGGCACGGGCACGCCGGGGAAGGTGCTGGGCCAGTTGGTGTAGCTCACCTCGCCCACATAGATGCTGCCTTTGGAATCGACGGCGAGGCCGTGTGGCGACAGGAACCGGCCGGTCTCCGAGCCGGGACCGCTCTCGCCACCCAAACGCGCCAGGGTCTTGCCCTTCCGATCGACGATGGCCAGTCGCGGGCCGAGGTTGGTGTGATGCGTGTTGACCGGCATGCCCGGTCCCAGCTCGCCGATGATGAATTGCGGGTTCTTGCCGCCGCAGCAATAGAGCGCGCAAGGCCGGTGCATGTTGTTCCACTGCGCCTCGTACTTGCCGTTGCCGTCGAAGACCTGGACGCGATGATTCTCGCGGTCGGCGACATAAACCCAGCCATCCTCGTCGGCCACGACATTGTGCACGACGTTGAATTCGCCGGGATCGGTGCCGGTGGTGCCCCAGCACATCAGGTGCTTGCCGTCCGGCGAGTATTTGTGGACGCGGGAATTGCCGTAGCCGTCGGAAACGTAGATCTCGCCTTTGGGCGACAGCGCCGTATGGGTGCAGCGGTTGAACGGCTTGCCGCTCAGGAACGGCGCCGGCTGGTTGGGCACGCCGATGGTGAGCAGGACCTTGCCCTCGGTGCTGATCTTGCGGACGGTGTGATCGCCGTCGTCGGTACAATAGAGATTGTTGTCGCTGTCGATGTGCAGGCCATGGGCGCGGCTGAACAGGCCCTCGCCCCAGGACTTGAGGAAATTGCCGTCGCGGTCGAAAACCATCATCGGATGTTCGCCGCGGTTGAAGACGTAGACCTGGTCCTTGCTGTCGACGGCGACTGCGGCGACGTCACGGAACTCCCAGCCGTCGGGCAGCTTTGCCCACTTCTCGACCACGCGATAGCGATGCTCGCCGCTGCCCAAGATGACCGACATATGCCTGCTCCTAACGGCCGGCCAGAATCGCGTCCGAGATTTTCTCGGCCGTCATCAGCACGGGGAAATTGGTATTGGCGCAGGGCACCACGGGGAAGATCGAGGCATCGACGACGCGTAGGCCCTGCACGCCCTTCACGACGCCCGCCGTGTCGACCACCGTCATGGGATCGTCGGCGCGGCCCATGCGGCACGAACAGGAGGCATGCCAGACGCCGATCGCGGCCTTGCGCACAAAGGCTTCGAGCGCCTCGTCGTCGGTCATGACCTGATCGAAGGTGAAACCCTCGATCACGAATTTGTCGATCATGTAGCGGCGCAGCGCCGCCGGCCCGTCGAGGAACTTCGACACGACGGAGGTCAGGAACCTGTTCTTGGCATTGACCACGCCGATCTTGCGCACGCGATCGGAATAGGAGGCGGGGAAGGGATTGTCCGTCACCGCCTTCAGGGGCGCGCTCATCTGCAGACCGGCCATCTTGCGGAAGCCGCTCATCAAGCGGTCGAGGTCGCGCTTGTCGGAGAGCAGGTTGAATTCGACGGTCGGTTCAATGCGCCAGTCACGCGAAGCGAGCTTGACCTGGCCGGTCTCCGAATAGGTCTTGTTGATGAAGGTGAGCAGCGAGGCGATCTGTTCGCCTACCGCATGCCAGGCGGACTTGCTGATGACGGCCACGAACATGTCGCCCTTGGGGATGCCCGGCAGATCGGAGGAATAGCGCAGGCCAACCTGGATGTGCCGGCGTGTATTGGCATTCATCCGCGCCTCGCGCCGGATGAAGGACGACAGTGCGATCGAGGGATGATCCATCAGGCGCTGGCCGACGCCCGGCAGGGCCGCGATCACGGGAATGCCGAGATCGCTCAACTGGCCGACCGGGCCGATGCCGGCGCGCATCAGATGCGCCGGCGAGTGGATGGCGCCCGAAGAGAGAATGATCTCGCGCGCCCGGAATTCTTGTTCCTTGCCATTGACGCGGGCTTTCACGCCGACGCAGCGCGTGCCCTCGAAGATCAGGGACGTGACCTGGGTCTCGGTCGAGATCGTCAGGTTCGGCCGCTTGCGCGTCTCGCGGTCGAGATAGCCCATGGCGGCGGAGACGCGGCGCTCCTCGGCGTTGGAGTGGGTGACAGGGAAGTAGCCGTCCACGAACTCGCCGTTCTGATCGGGCAGGAAGGGATAGCCCGCCAGCCTGCAGGCCTCGCCCACGGCCTTGGCATGGAGCGGCCAGAGTTCCGGCTTGATGCGGCGCACGGGGATGCGGCCGTCCTTGCCGTGCAGTGGTCCGTCGAAATCGAGGTCGCGCTCGACCTTCTTGAAATAGGGCAGGACCTCGTCCCAGCCCCAGCCTTCGGCGCCGCGCGCCCGCCACTCGGCATAGTCGGTGGGGGCGCCGCGATTGGCCATCTGACCGTTGATCGACGAGCCGCCGCCCAGCACGCGCGCCTGTTCGTACGTGCGCAATGGCGGACGGTTCTCGTCGGGATTGTTGTGGCTGACGACCTGGGTATGGACCTTGAGCTCGGTCCAGTGAAAGCGTGGGTCGAAATAGGCCGTGCCGGAATAGGAATCGGCGATCTCGGGCGGTTCCTCGCCCGGCGGCGTGTCCTGTCCCGCCTCGCAGACCAGCACCTTGTTGCTGCCGCGCGCCGAAAGACGATTGGCCAATACCGAGCCGGCCGAACCACCGCCGACGATGATGTAGTCGTAATCCACGCGTTTCCCCAGTTCATTGAGCCGGCTTGTTGGGACCGACGCTAGCACATCACGGCGACGTCAGAAGCCCTTCGGAGGGCAACCGGCCATGCTAGGATGGCGTTACTCCCTCAAGGAGCAACTCCTGATGCAGCGCACTCTGATCCTGTTGGTTCTGGCTTTGGGCCCCGGCGTGGCCCTGGCGCAGGGCTTTCCGCAATATCCGGGATTGTCGCCGGAGCAGGAGCGGCTGCGAAATCCCATTCCGTTGCCGCCGTCCGCGCCGCAGCCGTCAGCGCCCGTTCCGATGATCTCGGCGCCCGCGCCTGTGGTGAGCACGCCACCGCCGTTGACGGTCTTCCCCAGCGGCAGCGGTCCGGTGGTCAATCCGGTCGACCGCCGGGAACGGACGCTGCCGAGCGCCAACCGGACGCTGGTGCCGGCTGAGCCGACGCAGAAGTCCGACGGCTCGAAGGAAATCCATTGGCAGACGGTAACGCTGCCCCCGGCGCCGGACTTCTCGCGAGGCAATTCATCGGGAGGCGCCGATTCCATGGAAGCAGCCTGGGCTTCGATCGAGAGGGACGGCTACAAGCAAGTGACCGGCCTTGTGCGAGGCATCGACGGCGGTTGGAAAGGCAAGGCCTTACGCGGCACCAACCAGGTGACTGTGCGCGTCGATGCACGCGGCAATGTATCGGCGGAATAGAGGCTCATGCTGCGTCGCGTCTCTGGAGTTCCGATTGCGCTTTTCGCTTTAATCTTTGCCGACGTCGAGGCGCGGGCTCAGGCCGTCAGCAGTATCGATATCGTCGAGTACGGATTGTATGTGGCGGATGTCGAGAACACCGAGGTTCTGCCGAATGGGCTCGCTGCGAACACGCTCAGCAGCCTTTGCCATGTGGCGACGACCTACAACGTGCCGGCAAAGATGGGCATGCACTTCGGCTTTCGCTTTCGCACCAACGGACCAAACAACGGGATCGTCGGACCGAGGAAGATCATCGTGTTCCCGGCCGATATGCGGCCCCCCGGTTCACCGCCGTTGAAGACGGCTGAATTCCAGATCAGCAAGCTGATCGGCAGCGTGTCCTACACGGGCTACGCGTTCGACCACGCTTGGGAGATGCAACTCGGCACCTGGACGACGCAGATCTGGGAAGGCAATCGCAAACTCGCCGAGATGAATTTTACCGTGGTCGACTCGGGCGATCCATCCGTTCCGCCGTTCGGCGATTCGCGATGCTTCCAGTTTTCTCGGCTCTAGCCTGATCTCGACTGAGTCCAATTCTGGCCATATTTTGCCGGGATACTCGACGGCATGAAACGACTCACGCTTGCTCTTGTATTTGTACTCGCAGCAAGTGCTGCTCAGGCGCAGATGCCGCCGACCGCGCCGCCCAAGCTCGCGCCATCGCCCAGCCAGACCGGCGCCGCCGGATCGGCCGGCGTGAAGGCGCGGCTGGAGTCGCTGGGCTACAAAGATATCCGCGACGTGAGAAAGACGCCGGACGGCCGCTGGCAAGCGCGCGCCACGCGTAACGATAGAAGTGTTACGATCACCACGGATCCCACAGGCAGCACGCAGCAAGCCCGCTGAGAGCCAGCAGGCCGCCAACCGGTCAGGCGATTTCCGCCCGGACGATCGCCGCACCCTCCGCCAGAGCCTTCAGTTTTCCGAACGCCGTGGCGCGCGGCAGATACTTCATGCCGCAATCCGGCGCCGGCAGCAGTTTGTCGGCGGAGATGAATTTCAGCGCGCGGCGGATGCGTTCCGCGACCTGCTGCGGCGTCTCGATGGTGGGATCGGCGAGGTCGATCACGCCCAGCATCACTTTCTTGGGTGCGAGATCTTTCAGCACGCCGAGGTCGAGCTTGGGCTGGGCCGATTCGATCGAGATCTGCCGGGCAATGGTGTCGGCAAGCTGCGGCAGGAAGGAATAGCCCGTGGGCTTCAT
The DNA here is from genome assembly GCA_038224985.1 of Reyranellales bacterium. Taxonomy (GTDB): domain Bacteria; phylum Pseudomonadota; class Alphaproteobacteria; order Reyranellales; family Reyranellaceae; genus Reyranella. Next base: position 1,633 of record JBBRFD010000200.1, on the reverse strand, counting down.
CGTATGGACCACCGCGGCATAGCCGAAGCAGAGATGCACGACGGTCGGCACGGCAATGCCTTGCAGGGCGCGGTTGATCGCCTTCACCGCGTAGCGTGAGGCTTCCTCGGGGTTGTTGCGCAACCAGGGCTCGTCGAGCTGGATCACGTCCGCGCCGGCCTTGACCAGGTCGAGCGCCTCGGCGTTCACCGCCGCGGCGTAGTCCATGCACATCTCTTCATGGTCGGTATAGAACTCGTTCTTCACCTGCTGGCCCATGGTGAAGGGACCGGGCAGGGTGATCTTGGCCTGCCGCTCTGTGTTGGCGCGCAGGAACTGCATGTCGCGCAGCTCGACGGGCCGGCTGCGCTGGATCTTGCCGACGACGCGCGGCACGGCGGTCTTCTGGCCGGCGCGATTGACGATCTCCGCCGGGTTCGCGTCGTCGATGCCGTCGAGGGCCGTGGCGAAGCGGTTCGAATAGCTTTCACGCCGCATCTCGCCGTCGGTGATGATGTCGATGCCGGCCCGTTCCATGTCGCGGATCGCCAGCAGGGTGGCATCGTCCTGCGCCTGTTCAAGATGAGGTTCGGCGACGCGCCAGATCTCCCTGAAGCGGGTCCGCGGCACGACCTTGGACAGCATTTCCCGATTCACCAGCCAGTCGGGCTGCGGATAGCTGCCGACGACGGTGGTCTGCAGGAGGGGTGTGGCCATGATGAACTGTCCCTATTGCACCTTGATGCCGGCTTCCTTGACGAGCACGGCATTTTCCTTGAGCTCGCGCTCGACGATCCTGTCGAGTTCGCTCGGCGTGGTTGACGCGATGTCGGTGCCCAGTGCGCCCAGGCGTTCCTTGACCTCGGGCGATTCGAGCGCCTTCTTCACCTCGGCGTTGAGGCGGGCGATCTTCCAGATGCGCGAGAGCTCGCCTTCGCCGACATACTCGGCCGAGCGGCCAAGGGCTGCGAGCAGGGGCTGAACGGCATCGTATTCGGCGCAGGGACCAAAGGCAACGACCAGCAGCTTGCCGGCCTTCGCGACCTTGGCATTGCCCGATACCGGTGCGCTGAGATAGGCGACGCCGGCCTTGGTCAATCCCTTGCGGATTTCCGCCGAGCCAGAGTCCGAAATCGACGACATGTCGACCACCCGCTTGGGGCGCGCATTGCCCGCCAGTACCCCCGTCTTGCCGAACAGGATATCCTTGAGCTCGTCGGTGGTCGAAACCACGGTGAAGACGGTGGCGCAATGGGCCATCGCAGTCTTGTCGGTCACCACCTCGGGACCAATCTGGGCCAGCGGATCGGCCTTCGACGCGGTGCGATTCCACACCGACAGGCCGTGGCCGGCCTTCACCGCCGGGCAGCCATGGCTTCGCCCATGCGGCCAAGACCGATCCAGCCGATCTGCGATGCTTTGCTGCTCATTGAGAGTGCAACCTTTTGTGCAATGATGGCGTTCTCAGTGTGAGAGGGGTTTTAAAGTCTGTCCATGCGCTTTAGGATTACGACCGGTGCCGGCCGTTTCGGTATTCTTTGTCTGTTGTTGACGCTCGCGGCCTGCGGTGGAGCCGCGCCCAACAGTGCCATTCCCGACAATCTGGCGGAGCGCTTCTACGGCACAAAAAAAGCAGCGACACCGATAGCCGCCC
>JBBRFD010000199.1:0-8736 GCA_038224985.1 Reyranellales bacterium | reverse complement strand
CAGCCCTTGGCGCCTATCTCAGCCACTTCAGCGCCTTCATCCCGACCCTGGCCGGCAGCTCGATGCTGAACGGCCTCTACACCACGCCGGCGATCTACGTGAACGTCAAAGGCGTGATGACCAATACGGTCCCGACCGATGCCTATCGCGGCGCCGGCCGGCCGGAAGCCTCCTACCTGATGGAACGCTTCGTCGACCATATCGCACGCGAAACCGGGCTCGCTCCCGACGAGATCCGCGCCCGCAACTTCATCAAGCCCGGCCAGATCCCCTACAAGACGGCGCTGGGCGACAGCTACGACTCGGGCGACTTCGAGACGGTCATGCGCAAGGGCATGGACAAGGCCGACTGGAAGGGCTTCGCCGCCCGCCGCCAGCAGTCCGCCGCCAAGGGTAAATGGCGCGGCATCGGCATGGCGACCTATGTCGAAAAATGCTCGGGCGGCCCGCCGGAGACGGCAATCGCCAAGTTCAACGACGATTCGACGGTCACGCTCTACATGGGCAACCAGACCAACGGCCAGGGCCATGAGACGGCGATCACGCAGATCGCCTCGGCCAAGTTCGGCATCGACTCGGAGCGCATCCGCATCGTGCAGGGCGACAGCGACGTGACGCCCGAAGGCATGACCGGCGGCAGCCGCACCATCGCCGTTGCCGGCGTCGCCACCATGGGCGTAGCCGAGAAGATCATCGCCAGGGGCAAGCTCGTGGCCGCATCGGTGCTGGAGGCGAGTGCGGCCGACATCGACTATGCCGACGGCACCTTCAAGATCGTCGGCACCGACCGCACCCTGTCGCTGTTCGACGTCGCCAGGGCCGCCAAGGACCCCAAGCATGCGCCGAAGGACGGCAAGCCGGGCGCCGGCCTCGACGACGAGTTCACGCGCACGCCGGAAGCCGACACCTTCCCCAACGGCTGCCACATCTGCGAACTCGAGATCGACCCCGACACCGGCACGCTGGAGATCGTGAACTACAACGTGATGGACGACTTCGGCATGGCGCTGAACCCGCTGCTGCTGCAGGGCCAGATCCACGGCGGCGTCGGCCAGGGCGTGGGCCAGGCGCTGTCGGAGAAGACGGTCTACGACAAGGACTCCGGTCAGCTCCTGAGCGGCTCTTTCATGGACTACGCCGTGCCGCGCGCCGACATCGTGCCGCCGGTGAAGTTCGACATGCACAACTCACCCTGCACGACCAATCCGATGGGCGTGAAAGGCGCGGGCGAGGCCGGCGCCATCGGCGCGCCGCCGGCGGTGGTCAACGCCATCGTCGATGCGATCCATGCGCATACCGGCGTGAAGCATGTCGATATGCCGGTGACGGCGGCGAGCCTGTGGGCGGTGATCGAAGCGAACAGACCAAAGAAGGTGGCCTGAACGCCATCTTTTTACGCGACGCGTGCAGTAGCGTTGCGTGAATGACACACCCGGCGGGCGACCCGCCCGTTTACCGGAACTCCGTCACAAAGTCGCCGTTAGTTGCCCCTAGGTACGCGCGTGGATGGCCTTTTCGCCAGTGCCGCATAAGCGTGTCATTTGAGGGGTTTACTATGAAGAAGGTTCTGTTGGCCGCCGCTATCGTCGCGATGCCGGTCGTGGCACAGGCGCAGTCGATGTTCAGTCCTGGTCCGGCAAATCCCGGTCTCTATGTCGGCATCGAAGGCGGCGCGAATTTCCTGCTCAACAGCAGCAATTTCAACAGCGACGTCGGCTATGCGGTCGGCGGCGTGGTCGGCTACGACTTCGTTGGTCCTCGCGTTGAACTCGAAGGCATGTTTCGCAGCAACAACGGCCGTAGCACCGTCAATTTCGGCAATGTCTTCACCAACTCTTCCGGCCGGGTCGAGCAGCTGACGGCCATGGCCAATGTGCTCTATGACTTTTTCCCGGGCGCGACCATTACCCCTTACGTCGGCGTCGGTGCCGGCATCGCGTTCGCCGATCGCGGCATCAGCGGCGGCACTGTTGGCGGTTGCTCGCTGTGCAGCACCCAGTTCGCCTATCAGGGCATCGTCGGCGTGAGCTACAACATCACCCAGAGCCTGCGCCTCAATCTCGATGGCCGCTACTACGCCACCACGCGCGGCGACCTGCAGTACGAGAACAACAACATCACGGCGATGTTGGGCCTGACCTACAAGTTCGGTCAGCCGCAGACGGTCGCCGCCGCCGCCCCGCCGCCGGCCCCGGCCCAGCCGGCTCCGCCGTCGTTCATGGTGTTCTTCGACTTCGACCGCTCGGACCTCTCAGCCCAGGCGCAGAGCACGATCCAGCAGGCCGCCGGCGCCTACAAGACCAAGGGCTCGGCCCGCGTCACTGCCACCGGCCATGCCGACAAGTCGGGTCCGGATGCCTACAACATGGCGCTGTCGCTGCGCCGTGCGAATACCGTCAAGGACGCGCTCGTGCGCAACGGCGTCCCGGCCACCGCGATCGCCGTCGTCGGCCGTGGCGAGAGCATGCCGCTGGTGCAGACCGCCGATGGCGTGCGCGAGCCGCAGAACCGCCGCGTCGAGATCGTCATTCAGTAAGAACGACGCCTCAGGCAAAGAAAAAGGCGGCCACCCGAAAGAGTGGCCGCCTTCTCTTTGTCTCCTCGTCGCTTTGACTACCGCCAGTACATCCGTGGTCGATCGAAGAAGCGAGAGGCAGGCCGGAAGCGCGATCGTTGGACCGCAGCCTTCGGCCTGGGGATCAATCAGCCGCCTTCAGGTTGTCGGCCGACATCTTGCCGCTGCGCTTGTCCGAGACCAGGTCGAAGCTGACCTTCTGGCCTTCGTTCAGGGTGCCGAAGCCGGCACGCTCGACCGCGCTGATATGGACGAAGGCGTCTTTGCCGCCGTCGTCAGGCTGGATGAAGCCGAAGCCCTTTTGGGCGTTGAACCACTTAACTGTTCCCGTCGTCATGGGAAATTCCTTCACTAACGTAGATGTGCTCGCCCGCTTTTAGACGGGCCGTCGAAATCGCATATTTTCAGGTGCAAATTAGGTGGCGCCTCGCCGACAATTGAATTGTCCGCGTGGGACCGGGTCATCTGTCCGTCCATCGACCGGGCACATATGGACGCTCGCCGGGTCGGTTACAAGGGGCATATAGTGCGCCCGGGAGAAATAATAATGCGCCACAAACGCCGCGCTTTTATCGCCGGAGGGCTCGCCACCGCCCTTTTTAGGCCCGTTCGCGCCCAAGGCAGCTACCCCAACCGCCCGATCCGCCTCGTCGTGCCCTTCGCCCCGGGCGGCAATGCCGACATTACCGGACGGCTCTTCGGCGAGGCCATCGCCAAGCGCCTGGGGCAGTCGGTTGTTATCGAAAACCGTGGCGGCGCCGGCGGGGCTATCGGCAGCGAAGCCGTCGCCAAGTCGGCGCCGGACGGCTATTCGCTGGTGCTGGGCTCGACCGGCACCTTTCTGGTCAGCCCCCGCATGACGGGCGGCACGCCTCCTTATACGTTGGCGAGCTTCGCCCCCGTGGCGCTGCTCAACACCTCGTCCATGGTGATCGAGGTGAACGCCGCCAACCCGATCAAGGACTGGCCCGGCCTGCTCGCCTATCTCAAGCCCAATCCCGGCAAGCTCAGCATCGGCCATTCGGGAAACGGCAGCACCAATCACCTGGCCTTGCTGCGCCTGCAGCAGGCAGCCGACGTGCGCTTCAACATCGTGCCTTACAAAGGCATGGGGCCGGCGCTGAACGACCTGCTGGCGGGCCAGCTCGATGCCGCCATCGACCAGATCCCGGCTTCACTCGGCCATATCCGCACCAACCGCCTGCGCGCCATCGTCGTCACCAGTCGTGAACGCACCGTGGAGCTGCCGGAGACGCCCAGCCTGCACGAGAGCGGCGTGAAGGATTTCGACGCAGTGACGCCGCTCGTCCTGCTCGCTCCCGCCGGCACACCGGCCGATATCGTGCAGAAAGTGAACGGCGCGGTGAACGATGCAATCCGCGATCCCGAAGTCGCCCGCCGCATCGTCGAGCTGGGCGCCACCGGCAAGCCGATGACGCCCGACGCGCTCGGCCAGTTCCTCGCCGACGAAGACAAGGTGATCGAGGCGTTGGCGAAGAGCGGGCTGCTGAAGACGGAGTGAGTGCGTCCGTTCGCTGGTCGGAGTTTGATTCTGCGGATCTGCGTTGCAACGATCCTCCCCCAGGGAGGAAAGCCGAATGGCTTCAGACTCGCTCACCTGCATCAAGCTGATCGGCACCGAAGTGTTCCCGGCAATCCGGGAGATCGCCAAGAGCCTCGACCTCAAGATCCCGTTCGAGGCCAATGCACCGGTCCATCTCAAATACTCGACCGAGTGATCGGCGTCGGTGTCTGGTTCAGCGTCGGCATCGCCTGGTTCGCCGCGGTCGGCCGGCACCGGTTGGTGCGGGCGCCAGAAGAAGCCTTCGCTCTCGCGGCAGGCGCGAAGCGCTAGCCGACCAGCCGCTTGGAGAGCCGCCCCGCGTCGCGCTGCCCGCCGACGCCTCCCAGGCGATTGGCGATGGCGATCACCACGGTCGTGATGCCGACCATGACGAGGCTGAGGACGGCGATGGCGCCGACATCGCCGCTTTCCTTGAGGTCGAAGATCAGCACCGAGAGCACCTTGGTCTCCGAGGTGAACAGGATCACCGCAGCGCTGAGTTCACGGATGACGGCGACGAAGATGAAGCACCAGGTGGCGGCGACGGCGGTGCGCAGCAGTGGCGCGGTGATATCGGCCAGCGTGCGCAGGCGCGAGGCGCCCAGCATGCGGCTCGCCTCCTCCAACTCGGGATGGACGGCATGGAAGGCCGAGCCGAGCTGCTGGTAGGCCGCCGGCAATTCGATGGTGATGAAAGCGATCAACAGGATCGTCAACGTGCCGTAGAGCTGCAGCGGCGGGCGCGTATAGGCGATGAAAAGGCCGACGCCCAGCACGATGCCGGGGATGGCAAGCGGCGCGGTCGCCAGGAAACCCAGCATGCGATGCCCCACCATCGCCTTGCGCGCCACGATATAGGCGATGATCAATGCCAGCAGCGAACCCAGCGTCGCCGTCAGCGCCGCCAGCAGGAAGGTGTTCCACAGCGCCGGCATGGTCGAGGAGAGTTCGAAGAAGGTGAAGCGGAAGTTGTGCAGCGTAATGGTCTCGGGGCTCACGATATGCGAGGCGATGCGCGAGAAGGCCGAATTGAACAGCGCCACATAGGGCAGGAAGAACGGCATCGACAGCACGAGCAGCGACAACACGAGCGCCGGGAGGCGCAGAACGCCCAGCCTGACGAGCCGCGGCTCGCCATATTTGCCGCCGAGCACGGCATAGGAGCGGCGCCCCAGCACCATTGACTGGGCACGCAGCAAGACGACGGTCAGAATCAGAAGAGGCAGCGAGGCGGCCGCGGCAAGCTCTGCCTTGGGCGGGAACTGGAACAGGCTCCAGATCTTGGTGGTGAGCGTGTGAAAGCCCGCGGGAATGGCGAGGATGGCAGGCGAACCGAACAGGTTCAGCGCCTGCAGGAAGGCCACGAGGGCGCCCGCCAGCAACACCGGCAAGGCCAGCGGCACCGTAATCTTGCGTGCCGTCTGCCAGGCGCTGCCACCCAGCATCGAGGAGGCGTCCTCGAGTTCGCCCGGCATGCGGTCGAGCGCATTGGCAACCAGGATGAAGACATAGGGCAGCGTGTAGCAGACGATGACGAAGATCAGGCTGGGCAGCGTGTAGATGTCGACCAGCGACTGATCGGGGCCGGCGCCGGTCAGCAACCGCCAGAGCTGGTTGAGCAAGCCGGAATTGGGCGCGGCCAGCATCTCCCAGGCGATGGCGCCGACGAAGGGTGGCGTGACCAGCGTCGCCATCATCAGCGTCCGCACCGTGCGACGCAGCGGCATGTCGGTGCGCGCCACGAGCCAGCCCATGGGCGCCGCCACGGCGCAACAAACCACCGCCACCGAGACCGAGATGATCAGCGTCGTCTCGAGCGGCTCGAGGAAAGTCGAATCGGTGAAGAGCGTGACGAAGTTGTCGAGCGTGAAGTCGCCCTGCTTGTCCATGAGGCTGGAGGCAATCAGCCAACCGATGGGCAGCACGATCAGCACCGTCAGCAGCGCCACGGTGGCGAAGAGGACGGGACGCGAGAGGTCGAAACGCCTCATACCTTGAAGTACCGCGCGTACCTCGTCTTGATCTCGTCGGCCTGTTTCTCGACAGCTGCGGGGTCCTCATGGAAAGTCTTGATCGACGACAGCGCCGGCCGGCCGACCTTGGCCTTCACGCCCGTATGTGCAGCGTACTGGCCGCTCAGGTTGACGATGAATTCCTGGCCCTCGCCCGACATGATCCAGGCATGCAGCAGCCGCGCCGCATTGGGATTGGGCGCCCCCTTGAACACCGCCATTGGATTGCTGATCTGCGGCGTGCCTTCGACGGCATGCACGACCTCGATCGGCGCACCGCGCTCCTTTGACATCCAGAACAGATAATCGCTGCCATCGACGGCGATGGCGCGCTCGCCCGCCTCGATCTTCTTCGGCGGCTCGGTGGCCGACTGGACCTGCAGCACTTTCTGCTTGGCGAGCTTCTCGAAATAGTCCCAGCCCAGCTCGCGGGCGATCTGATGCGTCGCCGTCATGATGGTCCCGCTGTAGCCCGGATGGCCCTTGACCATCTTGCCGGCATATTTGGGATCGAGCAGGTCCCTGAAGCCCTTGGGCGCATCGGCCGCCGCGATCAGCTTGCTGTTATAGGCGATGGCGCTGAGATGGGTGCGCTGATTGCAGTACATGCCATCCGGATCGACCTGCGCGGCCGGCACGTACTTCGCCATGTCTTCCGATACGAACGCGGCCAACCAGCCCTGCCGCTTCCACGGCAGGAAGTGCGAGGCGTCGGAGCTGTTGATGACGTCGACCATGGAAATCTTGCTGGCATATTCCTGCGCCACGCGCTGGAACAGCCGCTCGGCGCCGGTGCGTTCGACGCGTACCTTGATGCCCGGGTATTTCGCCTCGAAGGCCTTGGCCAGCGGCTCGGCGACCGACAGGTCCATGGCCGTATAGTAGCTGACCTTGGCTTCCTTTTTCGCGGCCTCGATCAACGCCGGTGTGATGGTCTCGGCGGCCGGCGCCGCCGAGACGACGCGCGCGCCGAAGGGCACGAGCACGACTGCTTTCAGGATGGTGCGGCGGCGCATGATCATACCTTGAATATCCTGATGTAACGCGTCTTGATTTCGTCGGCGTGGTCGGCCACGGCGATGGCGTCCTCGCGCAACAGCTTGATGTCGGCGAGCTTCGGCCGGTCGGACCGTTCCTTGACCGCGGGATGGGCCGAGCGCAGGGCGCCGACATCGACGCCGAGCTGCTGGGCCTCGGCCGTCATCGACCAGGCGTAGAACAAACGCGCTGCATTGGGATTGGCGGCGCGCGCCATGATCGCCGATGGGCCGGTGATCAGGGGCGTGCCCTCGATCGCGTAGACCAGCTCGATCGGCTCACCGCGCGCCTTCGCTTCGGAAGCGACATATTCCGTGCCGTCGGCCATGACGCTGCGCTCGCCCAGCGCCAGCTTCTTCGGCGGATCGGCGGCCGACTGGACCTGCATGATCTTCTGCTTGGCCAGCGCCTCGAACCATTGCCAGCCGAGATCGCGGCTGAGCTGCTGCGTCGCCGTCATGATCGTGCCGGAGTAGCCGGGATGAGCCTTGACGATCTTGCCCACCCATTTGGGATCGAGCAGGTCGGCGTAACCCTTGGGTGCGTCCTCTTTCTTCACCAGCTTGGTGTTGTAAGCCATCGGCGCCAGCGTCACGCGCCACGACGCATACATGCCATCGGCATCCTTGTGTCCCGCCGGAAAATCGCGCGCCACGTCCTCCGGCAGATAGGGCGCCAGCAAGCCCTGGCGCTTCCAGACGATCAGATGTGCGGCATCGGAGCTGTTCACCACGTCGCAGACATGGATCTTGCTGGCGTATTCCTGGCCGATGCGCTGGAAATTGCGCTCGGCGCCGGAGCGCTCGACTTTCATCGAGATACCGGGGAACTTCGCTTCGAAGGCCTTGCCGAATTTCTCGGCCACCGGCAGGTCGACCGAGGTGTACCATGTGACCTTGCCTTCCTTCTTGGCCGCGGCGATCAAGGCATCGGTGATCTTCTCGGCTTCCGGCGGCGCGCCCCTGACCGGCGTGATGAAGGCTCCGGCGGTTGCGGCGGCCGAACCGGCGAGCATGTGACGTCGCGTCACCTTCGTCATCATTCGTTCTCCGCTGTTTTCTTGCCCTGGAGCGCCCGGCAATGCTTGGGCGGCAGATGCAGCCACACCGACAAGTCCTGCGCGATATCCTGTTCCGATGGCGCGGTGACGCGCAACTCGGTCTTGTCGTCGAGCAGGACGGTGTAGTCGCGGGCACTGCCGAGAAAGACCTGGCGGATCACGACGCCATGCAGCCAGTTTTCCATCGTATTGGCCGGCGCTTCCGTGACGACACGGACATTGTGCTGACGGATCGAGACCGCCACCTGCTCGCCGGCCCGCATCACGCGGCCGGTCGTGCGCAGCAGCCGGCCGTTGACCGAGACGCGCTCGGTGTCCAGCGCCTGGCCGTAGAGAATGTTGCTGCCGCCGATGAAGCGCGCGACGAATTCCGAGCGCGGCCGGTAATAGATGTCCTGCGGCGTACCGAGCTGCTCGATGCGGCCCTGGTTCATGACGGCGATCAGATCGGCCGTCGTCATGGCCTCGGACTGATCGTGGGTCACAT
>JBBRFD010000198.1:0-8757 GCA_038224985.1 Reyranellales bacterium | reverse complement strand
CGCGTCGGCATCATCGGTGAGGTTGATGCGCGAGTAATCCGACGGGTCGGACTTGCTCATCTTCTTGGTGCCGTCGCGCAGGCTCATGACGCGCGTCGCCTCGCCGAAGATCAGCGGTTCGGTCACCGGGAAATAATCCGGCGCCTTGAAGTCGTTGTTGAACTTGATGGCGATGTCGCGCGTGAGTTCAAGGTGCTGCTTCTGGTCCTCGCCGACCGGTACGTGCGTGGCCTTGTAGATCAGGATGTCGGCCGCCATCAGCGCCGGATAGGCGAAGAGGCCGAGCGAGACGTTCTCGCGGTCCTTGCCGGCCTTTTCCTTGAACTGCGTCATGCGGCTCATCCAGCCCATGCGCGCCACGCAATTGAAGATCCAGGCGAGCTGGGCGTGTTCCGGAACCATCGACTGGTTGAAAATGATCTGCTTCTTGCCGTCGACACCCGCCGCCAAAAAGGCCGAGGCGATCTCGCGCGTCTGGCTGGCGAGCTGCTGGGGCTCCTGCCACACCGTGATGGCGTGCATGTCGACCACGCAATAGAGGCACTCGTACTCGCTCTGGAGCCGAGCGAAGTTGCGGATGGCGCCGAGATAGTTGCCGAGGTGCAGATTGCCGGTGGGCTGGACGCCGGAAAGGATGCGGCCTTTGAGGCCCCGGGCGGCGTATTGGGCGATATGGCTATTGGGCGCCGATGCGCCGGCGGTCACGTCAGGCATGGATTTGGACTCCCGTTGATGTCGAAAGCGCGGGATTTGGACTTCCGCGCACCCCGCCGGTGGAAAGCTGGAGGCGGGCGGGTATCGCGCAGGTCGCGGGCCGAATCAAGGCGGGGTGGCGGCCGCCCCCTCGTTGACGGCCGCCGCCCAGCCTGTTCCCATCGGAATTGCACGCATCTTGCTGCATAGCGGGAGCGTCAGGGCGGCTTCGACAATCTTGGTGGGAGACATCCGATGAACGAACGTGACTTGCGTGGTCTGATTCGGCGGGTAAGCACGGGCGGGATGTCGCGCCGCGCTTTCGTGAAACGTTTGGCGGCGGTGGGGCTCGCGGCACCGATGGCGACCCAGCTGCTGGCCCTCTCGGGCGTGGCGATGGCGCAGTCGCCGCCCCGCTACAAGCCCAAGAAGCGCGGCGGCGGCGGCATTTTGAAGATGCTGTGGTGGCAGGGGCCGACGCTGCTCAATCCGCATTTCGCGGTCGGCACCAAGGATCAGGACGGCTCGCGCCTGTTCTACGAGCCGCTGGCCGGTTGGGATCGCGATGGCAATCTCCGGCCGGTGCTGGCGGAGACGATTCCCGGCCGCGAGGACGGCAGCCTGGCGGCCGACGGAAAGTCGGTGACCTGGAAGCTGAAGAAGGGCGTGACCTGGCACGACGGTAAGCCATTCACAGCCGACGACGTCGTCTTCACCTGGGAATATGCCCGGGATCCGGCGACGGCCGCGGTCACTAGCGGCTCCTACAGGGATGTCGTGGTCGAGAAGGTCGACGCCCACACGGTCGTCGTGAAATTCCCCCAGCCGACGCCCTTCTGGGCCGATGCTTTCGTGGCCACGGCAGGCGGCATCATTCCCAAGCATCTCTTCGCCGATTACATCGGCGACAAATCGCGCGATGCGCCGGCCAACCTCAAGCCGGTCGGTACCGGCCCCTACAAGTTCAAGGACTTCAAGCCGGGCGACATGGTCACCGGTATCATCAACACCGACTACCACATGGAGAACCGCCCCTACTTCGACGGCATCGAGATGAAGGGTGGCGGCGATGCCGTCTCGGCGGCGCGCGCGGTGCTGCAGACAGGCGAATACGACTTCGCCTGGAACATGCAGGTCGAGGACGAGATTCTTCTGCGGCTGGAAAAGGGCGGCAAAGGCCGCATCGTCATCACGCCGAGCGGCGGCATCGAGCATATCCAACTCAACAACACCGATCCGTGGACCGAGGTCGACGGCGAGCGGTCGAGCCTCAAGACTACGCATCCGATCCTGTCGGATTCGGCGGTGCGTCAGGCGCTCGCCCTGTTGGTCGACAAGGATTCGGTCGAGAAACACATCTATGGCCGCACCGGCGCAGCGACGGCGAACTTCATCAATAACCCGGAGCGCTTCCGTTCCAAATCGACAAGGTTCGAGTTCAACATCGACAAGGCCAACGCCATCCTCGACAAGGCCGGCTGGGTTCGCGGTGCCGACGGCGTCCGCGTCAGGGACGGCAAGAAGCTGAAATTCGTCTACCAGACCTCGATCAACCAGCCGCGCCAGAAGACCCAGGCCATCGTCAAGCAGGCCTGCCAGAAGGCCGGCATCGACATCGAGGTCAAGGCGGTGACGGCGTCGGTGTTCTTCTCGTCGGACGTCGCCAATCCCGACACCTACACCAAGTTCTATTGCGACCTGCAGGAATACAGCAACGGCATGACCCAGCCCGACCCTGAAGTCTTCCTGCGCCAGTTCTGCTCCTGGGAGGCGTCCACCAAGGCCAACAAATGGCAGGGCCGCAACATCACGCGCTGGCAGAACAAGGAATACGACGAGATCCACAAGGCAGCGCAAGTCGAGATCGATCCGATCAAGCGCGCGGCCATGCTGATCAAGCTCAACGAGCTGGCGATCGAGAACCATGTCGTGATCCCGATAGTGACCCGGCCGGGTGCCGCTGCCGTGGCCAACAACCTCGTGGTCGAACTTACCGGCTGGGACAACAACACTTGGGATCTGCGGAACTGGTACAAGGAGACCTGACAGCGGCGCTCGTTGACCAATGGTAATATGGGCCCGTCCGCAATAGTGTGCGGGCCCGATACACAGCAGCGGTTCCCGTCATGTCCGAAAATTCCCCGATCGAATACGCCTTCCCCGAACTGCGCCGTTGGGAGAAGGGCGCCGCGCCCTATGTCCACGTGCTCGACAGCGGCAAGCCGGGCCCCGCAGTGATGTTGACGGCGCTGACCCACGGCAATGAGGTCTCGGGTGCCATCGTGGTCGATGCGTTGCTGGAGAAGGGCGTGAAGCCGCGCCACGGTAAGCTGATCCTCGCCTTCAACAATATCGACGCCTATCACAGCTTCGACACCAAGACGCCGTTCAAGTCGCGCATGGTCGATGAGGATTTCAATCGCGTCTGGGGCCGCCTCGACCAGCCGGCCACGACGGTCGAGATGAAGCGGGCGCTTGTGGTGAAGCCCTTCGTCGAGCAGGCCGACCTGCTGCTCGATCTCCATTCGATGCACGACGATGGCGTGCCGCTGATGCTCTCGGGTCCACTCGACAAGGGCGTGGCCTTTGCGAAGAAGGTCGGCTCGCCATTCGACATCATCTGCGACGCGGGCCATGCCGCCGGCATGCGCATGCGCGATTACCGCGGTTTTGGCGACGCCAAGAGCCCGAAGAACGCGTTGCTGATCGAGACCGGTCAGCATTGGCGTGCGTCGTCAGTCGTGGTCGCCAAGGATGTGGCTGCCCGCTTCCTGACGGAGACCGGCGTGCTCGCGGCGGGCGATATTCCCGCCGGTTGGCGCCAGCCGTCGCCAGCCGAGCAGCGCGTCGTCGAAGTGACGCATGCCATCGCCACCAAGCGCGGCAACTTCAAGCCGGCGCGCGTCTTCGAGGGCCAGGAAACCATCGCCAAGGCCGGCACCGTGCTGGGTCACGACGATGGCGAGCCGGTGACGACGCCCTATGACAATTGCGTGCTGGTGATGCCCTCGTCGAACCGGCCGCTGCGCGCGGGCGTTACGGTGGTGCGCCTCGGTCGGATTCAGTAGGGCCAGGGGCAGCAGAGCGCCGCAACACGGCGCGCAGCTCGGAGAGTCTGATGACGCCGAGCAGCGCGCCCAGCACGCCATAGGCCGCGCCGCCCAAGGCACAGATGCCGAGCAGCGCGGCGCCCCCCATCAGGTCGGCATGCGCCAGCGATGGCTTCAACCAGATGAGCGCGGCCCAGAGTACGAGGCCCATCCCTGCCGTGGCGATGGCCATGCGCAAGGCCCGCTGTTTCAGTCGCGGGTCGGGCAGCCATTGCCTGCGCTGCATCAACACTCCGGCCAGCATCGCGACGTTCAGCCAGCCCGACAGCGAGGAGGCGAGCGCGATGCCGACATGACCGAGCTTCGTGCCATAGAGGAAGGCCAGGTTCAGCGCCACATTGGCGGCGATGGCGAAGACTGCGATGTAGAGCGGCGTGCGTGTGTCCTCGCGGGCGAAGAAGCCGGGGGTCAGCGCCTTGACCATCACGAAGGCCGGCAGGCCGATGGCGAAGGCGGCGAGCGCGCCCGCCGTGCGCCAGGTGTCTTCCGGCCCGAAACGGCCGCGCTCGAACAGCACGCGGATCATCGGATCGGCGAGCTGCCATATCGCAAGGGCGGCGGGCAGGCTGAACAGCAAGCCGAATTCGAGGGCGCGATTCTGGTTGGCCATCGCCGCATCGTTCTCACCGGCGCGCAGCTGGCGTGCCAGCAGCGGCAGCAACGCGGTGCCGACGGCGATGCCGACGACGCCCAGCGGCAGCTGCGCGATGCGGTCGGCGTAGTAGAGTGCGGAGATGGTGCCGACGGGCATCAGCGAGGCCCAGACGACATCGAGCATGGTGCCGATCTGCTGCACGCCGCCGCCGATGGCGACGGGCGTTGCCAGCGTCACCAGCCGCGCCACTTTCGGTGTCCAGCGCGGCCTCACAAGGCTCATGCCGACGCCGTTGCGGGCGCAAGCGACGATCAGCCAGAGCCATTGCAGGACGCCGGCGATGGCGACACCGATCGAGGCGGCATAGCCACCGTTGGGCAGGAACGGTGTGAGCCCGAGCACGGCGCCGATCAGCGCGAGGCTGAGCAGCACGGGTGTGGCGGCGACATGGGCGAAGCGGTCGATGCCGTTCAGGACGCCGCCGTAGAGCGCGGTCAGCGAGATGAAGAGCAGATAGGGAAAGGCGATGCGGCCGAATTCGACGGCCATGGCGAAGGTCGGTGCATAGTCGCGCATGCCCGGCGCCAGCAGCGCCACCACCCAGGGCATGGCGAGAATCAGCAGGATCGAGAAGGGCACCAGCACGACCAGCAGGGCGGCCTGCGCCTGACGCGCGAAGGTCATGGCCTCCTCGCGGCCCTGTCCCTGCAGTTCGCGCGCGAACATCGGCACGAAGGCGGCGGAGAAGGCGCCCTCGGCGAAGAGGCGGCGGAAAAAATTCGGCAGCTTGAACGCGACAACAAAAGCGTCGGCCACCGCGCCTGAACCCAGCATTGCCGACAGCACGATATCGCGCACGAAGCCGACGACGCGGCTCAGCAGCGTGAAGCCGCCGACGGTAGCGATGGCGCGGCCCAAAGACATCAGGCGATCATTTTTTCCGGGGGCTTCAACAACTGGCGGTCAGGATGCAAAATCATACTACAGATAGGGCCGACAAAGAATTTAGCACGCGAAGAAGGTCTTAATTCCGTCACCGTGCTCTGGCATAGTCTTTCTTGTGGCGGCCGGCGATGTAATGGCCGGTTTAAACCGCCGCTACCGGACCCGCGAGGGCCGGTTTTTTATTGGGTGGATGCCAGCTTGAGCAATGTCTCGCGGTCCTGCGCCACCAATTTCTTGTAGTCGGCCACGATCTTGTCGAGTTCGGTCGCTGGCAGCACGTCTTCCAGGTTCGAAAATCCTTGAGGCGCGCGCTGCTCGACGATGTCGAGCATGACATCGATGCCCTTGCGCCGGTTGCTCTCGACGATACGCGCCATCGGCGGCAGGCGGCGCTTCTCGTAGTTCTGCAACGCCGTCTCGGGATCGACGCCGGCCGTCAATTCCTGCGTGATCGCCTCGCCATCGATGATGGCCTGCGAGGCGCCGTTCGAGCCGATGGGATACATCGGGTGCGCGGCATCACCCAGCAGCGTGACGCGGCCATGGCTCCAGCGCGGCAGCGGATCGCGGTCGACCATGGGGAATTCGAAGATGGCATGCGCCGACTTGATGACGCCCGGCACGTCGAGCCACTCGAAGTTCCAGTCGGCGAAGCGCGGCAGGAAGTCGGCAAGCGTGCCCGGCCGGTTCCAGTCTTCGCGCGGCAGCAGGGCGCCGTCGCCCATATGCAGGTCGCAGATCCAGTTGATCAGCGCCTCGCCTCGCTCGGCATGGGCGCGGCTCACCGGATAGCAAACGAATTTCTGATTGTGGTGGCCCGCCTGCACCATCGTCGCGCCATCGAGGAACGGCTTGCCCACGGTGATGCCGCGCCACATCAGGATGCCCTGCCACTTGGGCGGGCCTTCGTTGGGATAGAAATGCGCGCGCACCGCCGAATGGATGCCGTCGGCGCCGATCAGGATATCGGCCTCGGCGCGCTCGACCTCGGCGCCGTCGCGATCGACGAAGCGCGCCGTGACCCTCTTGTCCTTCTGCTCGAAGCCCGCGATGCGGCGGCCGAAGCGGATATTGTCGGTGCCCAGCATCGCTTGGGCGCCGCGATACAGGATCATCTGCAGCTCGCCGCGATGGATCGAGAATTGCGGCCACGGCAGGCCGGCTTTCTTGCCGCGCGGATCGGCCCAGATGGTCTGGCCGTGACGATTGGCGTAGCGTAGCTCGCTGGTCTCGATGCCGGTGGCGGCCAGCGCCGGCTCCAACCCGAGGTCCGACAGGATGCGCACCGCGCCGGCCTGGATATTGATGCCGACGCCCAGCGGTTTCAGTTCGCTGACGGAGTCGTAAACGGTGACATCGAAACCGGCGCGCTTCAGGCACATCGCGGCGGTGAGGCCGCCGATCCCGGCGCCGGCGATGACGATCTTCATCTTGGGTTAGGGGTCGCGGCTCAATCCGCGGAACAGCAACGCGGCCTGATAGGCGGCCCAACGCTCGATATAGGTGTCGCCCAGTTCGCGCAGGTAGGACCAGCTGTAGATGCCGGTGTCGTGCTTGTCGCTGAAGACGATGCGGATGGCGTAATGGCCGACCGCGTCGACCTGGGCGATCTTCACGTGGCGGCGGCCCGAGATGATCTTGCGCTGGCCGGGGCCATGGCCCAGCACGTCGGCCGAGGGACTTTCGACGCGCAGGTATTCGGCCGGCAGGGAATAGGAGCTGCCGTCGGCGAAGTCGATTTCGAGGCGGCCCTCTTCCTTGAACAAACGCAGTTCGGCCGGCCACGGCGCATCGTTGGCTTCGTAGTGGCCGATGTCCGGCACCGACTTGGGAAAGCTTTCGATTGCACTCATAGGGGGGCGCTCATGCGGTCACGGCACGTCGCGGATCTGGCGCGCTTCGCTCACCAGCATGATGGGGATGCCGTCGCGGATCGGATAGGCGAGGCCGGCCTTGCGGCTGACGAGCTCGTTGGCCGCCGAATCGTACTCCAGCGGCCCGTGCGAGGCGGGGCACACGAGGATTTCGAGCAGCTTCGGGTCGACGCCGGCACGGCGCGGCGCGGAAGGGGTCTGGTTGGATGTGGCATCCGACGGGGGGGTCATCGTGCGCCTGAATTCCTTGCTTGTTGCCGGCATTATATCACACGCCACCGGGCGCGGCGAAGCATAGCGGCCTGCGGCGCAATATGCGGCTCGGGATGCGGCTCGGGGCGTGCCCCTTAGTGCGCTTTGGGCGCCGGTCCGTCGGTCGGCTGGGCAAATCCGCCCATTTCCAGAAAAGCGATCAGCAGTTTGGCGCGCGCATCGGTGTCGGTGGCCTCGAGCAGGGCCTGTTTCTCGGCCGGGCCGAAGGGCAGCACCATCGACAGCGACGAGACGAGATTGCCGTCGGCCGCCTTTTTCACCGCATCCCAGTCGGTCGAGAGGTTGCGGGCCTTGAAGAACGCCGCCAGCGCCGTCATCAGGCGCTCGCGGTCGATCGCCACCAGCTCGTCGGCGACATCGAGGTCGCGGCGATAGGGACCGAACAGCGCCGAGACGCGGCGGTAGCCGCCCTGCGCTGGCTCGAGTTCGCGCGAAATCTCGAAACGGCTGACGCCGGCCAGCACCAGCATCAGGCGGCCGTCGTCGGTCTCGTTGAAGCTGACGATGCGGCCGGCGCAGCCGACGTGATGGACCTTGGGCGGGCCGTCATCGCTCGCCACGCCGTCGCCGGCAAAGCCGCCGGCCTGAACCGGCTGGACCATGCCGATCATGCGGTGGCCGGCCAGCGAATCGAAGATCATCGAGAGGTAGCGCGGCTCGAAGATATTGAGCGGCAGCCGCCCGCCCGGCATCAGCAGCACGCCGGACAGTGGAAAAATCGGCAGCGTATCGGGCAACTGCTCGAAGCTCGCTTCGAACGGATTGCGTTCAGGCGTGCGGTCGGACATGGTGCCTTCCGCGCTGGACTCAGGAAAACAGCACGGTCGACAGGCGCTTGCGGCCGTCGACGGCGAGCGGATCGCTGAAGCCCAGCGCCTCGAAGAGCTTGAGTAGTTGCTGGCGCGCCGCCGCCTCGTTCCAGTTGCGGTCGGCCTTGATCATGGCGAGCAGCTCGTCGATCGCCTCCTGCTTCCGGTCGCCCGCCCAATAGGCCATGGCGAGGTCGAGGCGGGTCTGGAAATCCTTGGGATCGGCGGCGGCCTTGGCCTTGAGATCGTCGACCGGGCCGGCTTCCTTGGCCTTCTCGGCGAGCTCAAGGGCGGCCTGGGCTGCCACCACATCGGCGTGGTTCTTGTCCTTGGCCACAACCTGGGCCAGCAGCTCCTTGGCTTCTTCCTTCGCCCCATTGGCGATCTGGTAGCGCGCGAGGCCGGCCAGGGCGGTCACATTGGTGGGCTCGAGGCCCAGAATCTCGCTGTAGAGCCCG
>JBBRFD010000197.1:0-8805 GCA_038224985.1 Reyranellales bacterium | reverse complement strand
CTCGGGCCAGTCAGGGGCGCGTGCGATGTCGAGCGGGCCGATCGCAAGGGCTTCGGCATAAGCGTGCGCATCGGCGAAATCGCCCTCGGTCAGCTCCTCGCCAAGGGCTGCAAACCACGAGGCGGCCCGGACTTCCGCGCGCACCGCTTCGAGCGTGACGCGCGGCAGGGCGATGGCGCCGCTCACGCCGCCTGCCGGATCTCCGGCAGCGTCAGACCGTATTTGGCCGAGACTTCGGTCGCGCGCCTGATGAAGTCCTCGCGCATCTCGTCGTTGGTGCGCTGCTTGATCTTCCACTTGCGGAAGATCTCGTTATTGCGCGACTTCGAGCCGCCGAAGAACTTCGGGAGATAGGGCCAGTATTCGTTCACCGCCGCCTGCAGGCGCGCCTTGCCCTCGGGCGTCTTGATCAGCTCGGCCGAGAAGTCCTCGCCGAACTGCGCGTGGAAGCGCTCTTCCGGCATGGTCGCGCGGGCGAGATTGCGCAGCGGATGGAAAGTGCAGTGCAGCAGGTCCTCGACCTGCAGGATTTCGGCGAGATCGGCCAGCAGCTTGATGGCGACGAACTCCTCCCATGTCTTGAGCGGGAATTCGAAGATCGACAGCGGCCTCTTGCCGTCGCCCGGGATCATGCGCTCCTCGGGGATGCCCATCTGCGTGCCGAGCTGCTTGAAGCGCACGTGATGGCCGTACTCCTCCATGGCGACGCGGCAGGTTAGCCACTTGGCATAGGGCGTCGGCGCATAGGCGATGGCCGGCTCGTCGAAGACCTGCGCGCCATAGAGTTCGTTGATGGCGTGGCTGATCACCAGCTTGGCGATCGCCTCCTGGTATTCGGCCGGCGCGGTCTTCAGTTCCTCGACGGTCTTGACGATGATGTCTTCGCTCATGACGGACTCCCTTAGACGAGAGGTTCGGTGTTGAAGGCTTCGAGATCGGTGGTCATGTCGGTGAACTGCGCGGCGAATTTGGCGGTGAGGTCCTGCGCCAGTGTCGCCGGTGTCGTGACCTCGAGCCTGGCGACGGGGCGCGGCTGGCTGAACAGGAAGACCTCGCGGCCGCGCACGCCCAGCAACTGGCCGGTGATCGTCTTGGCGGCGGGCGAGGCCAGCGCCGTCACCAGATTGGCGACGTGGTGCGCGCCGATCTTGAGGGCGCGTTCCTTGTAGGTTTTCTGCGCCTCGTTGGCTGGCTGGATGATGTCGGTGACGCGCGTCTTGGCGAAAGGAGCAACGGCGTTGACGGTGATATTGGCGCGCTGCAGGTCCATTGCCGTCACGCGCGTCAAGCCAAAGAGGCCGGCCTTGGCGCTGGCATAGGCGGCCTGGCCGAGATTGCCGTAGAGGCCGGCCGAGGAGACGATATTGACGATACGGCCCCAGTCGTAGCCGCCCCCATTATCCCCCGAGCCTCCACCACGGCCCGACTTGCCCTGCTCGCGCATGACGCCGGAGGCGGCATTGATCAGGTAGAACGCGGCCGAGAGGTTGGTGCGGATCACCGCATCCCAATCGCGCGGATCGGCGCGAAAGACGAAGGCATCGCGCAGGATGGCGGCGTTGTTCACGACGATGTCGATGCCGCCGAAATTCTCGACCGCGATATCGACGAGTTGTTTGGCTACGCCGGGCGAGCCGACGCTCTCGGTGAAGGCGATGGCTTTCTTGCCCAAGGCCGCCGCCGTTTCGCGCGCCACGGTAGGATCGCCCGCGTCGCCGCCGATCGAGGCGCCGTTATCGGCGACGATGACGCTGGCGCCCGCGGCGATCAGCGCCTCGGCGATGGCCCTGCCGATGCCGCGGCCGGCACCGGTGACGATGGCCGCACGTCCGTCGAGAAGTCCGCTCATAGTTCCGCTCCCGTCTTTTTTCCGGTCTGGGCCATTTCGGCCACCGTGTAGAAGGCGTCGGCATGGATATCGATGCGCCGCATGCCGCGCTGCTCGAACAGTTTCGTCGCCGCCTCGACCATGACCGGCGGCCCGGCGAGATAGGCCTTGCAGCCGTCGAACTCGTCGAAGTCCGCCGCCACCGCCTCATGCACGAGACCGCAGCGCAAGGTCATGCCGTCGCCTTCGCTCAGCACCGGAACGAAATGCAGGGTCGGGTGCTTCTCGGCCAGCGCCTTGAAGTGATCGACCAGATAAAGGTCGCGCTCGCTGCGGACGCCGAAATAAAAGTAGATGTGCTGCGGCAGCGCCTTGGCCAGCGCGCGCTCGACGATCGACTTGATCGGCGCCATGCCCGAACCGCCGGCGACGGCGATGATCGGTCCGCGATGGCTTTCGCGCAGGTAGGAGGGGCCGAAGGGACCTTCGACGCGCACGCTGTCGCCAAGCTTCAGTTTCTCCGCGACATAGGCGCTGGTGGCTCCACCGGCAGTGCGCCGCACATGGAATTCGATGATCGGATCGTCGGGCGTATTGGCCATCGAGTAATCGCGTGCCGGGCAACCCTCGAACGTCACCGAGGCGAACTGGCCGGCGGAGAAATCGAACGGCCCGCCGCTCTCGATGGCAAGACGGATACGCTTGATGTCGTGCGTGGCGTCGTCGAGGCCGACGACCCTGGTGGCGAGCAGGCGGCGCGGATGGACGATCAGGTCGTCTTCCTCGAGCCAGGCGACTTCCGACTCTTCCCAGGGCACGGCGCGGCAGGCGAGGATCAGGCCGCGCGCTTTTTCCTCGTCGGACAAAGCGAATTCGGAATAGCCTTCCATCGTCACCTCGCCTTTGACGAGATGCGACTTGCAGGCGCCGCAATTGCCCGATTGGCAGCCGAAGGGATAGCCGATGCCGGCATCGAGGGCGGCTTCGAGGATGGTGGCGCCGGTCGGCACCTCGATGGTGCGGTCGGCCTGGGCAATGCGAACTTTGAAGCTCATGAAATCCGAATTTGTTTGATCCCCAAACAATCGCGGTTTACCACTCTCCAAATGGGGCGTCCACCGGACAAAGTTCTTGCGACAACTCTCGACAGGGGCCTGCTACCGACGCTGCTGGGCTATGCGTTGCGGCGCACGCAATCCGCCGTCTTCGCCGACTTTGCCGCGACCTTCGCCACGGCGGGCGAGGCGCTGACGCCGGGCGAGTTCGGCCTGCTGGTGCTGGTCGAGCGCAATGCCGGCCTGAGCCAGATGGCGCTGGCCCGGGCGCTCGGCATCGACCGCTCGACGCTGGTGCCCATTCTCGACCGGCTGCAGGCGCGCGATCTGCTGGTGCGCAAGCCGTCGCCGACCGATGGACGAACGCATGCGCTGGCACTGACGCCGGTAGGGGCGAAGGCGCTGGCGCGCTTCGCGAAGCTGGTGCGCCATCACGAGCGCCACATCGCCTCGGGTCTTTCGTCGGACGAAACCCGCATGCTGCTCATGGTGCTGGAGAAGGTGCGTGCCTCGGCACGTTCGCTATAGTCCGCGCCACATGAGTTCCACACATCCCGATTTCGCCGACGTCGATGCGTCGTCCCTGAACGACGCTGAACTTCTCAAGCTGCTGCATGACAGGCCGCCGCCGCCGATCAAGCTGCTGAACGGTGAGATGATCGCGCTCGATTCGGAGCGCGGCATGTGCCGCTTCCGCTTCGAGATCGTCCCGGCCTTCTGCCATTCCGGCGGCAGGATCTGTCAGGGTGGCTTCCTCACCGGCATGGTCGACAGCGCCATGGCCAATGCCGCCATCGCCAAGGGCAAGATCGCCGTCTCGGTGCCGACGCTGGAACTCAAGATCAGCTTCTTCGAGGCCATGGGCCCCGGCATCGTCTTCGCCGAAGGCCGCGTGCTGCGCTGGGGCGGTTCGGTCGGCTTCCTCGAGGGCGATATAAAGGACGAGAAGGGCCGGCTGATCGTGCATGCCACCTCGACGATCAAGATCGTGCGGCCGAAGAAGGCTTAAGGTGGCGCCGCCTTCAGCCGCGCCACTTCCTCTTCGAGTTCCTTGATCCGCTTCGCCAGCTGATCGACGGCGGGCGCGATCTCGGCTTCCGTGTAGCGGGGTTTGATGTGCTGGCGGCAATTGCTGTCCCAGGCTTCGAGCCGGAAGACGATCGCCCGCTGCGGCCGGGCCTTGTAGGCCGGGTCGACCAGCCGCTCCATCAGCTCGACATCGCCTTCGACCGCCCGCGCGCGGCCCCACAGCTTGACGCGTTGCTGGGTGGCGAAATGCGGGATGAAGATATGGGCGCGGTCGTTTTCCTTCAGGTGGCCGAGCGTGATGTACTGCCGGTTGCCGGCGAAGTCGGCGAAAGCCAGCATGTTACTGCCGATGGTCTTGAGAAATCCCGGCGGGCCGCCGCGATGCTGGACATAGGGCCGGCCGTCGGCGCTGGCGGTCGCGAAAAAGAAGGTGTCGATCGCCGCGAGAAACTCGCGGAGATCGTCGGTGATCTCCGTCTGGAACGCGCGGTCCTCGAAGGAGGTGCGCGACCCGAGACGCGCCTGCTCCGCCTTGACCGCGTCGGAGAACAGAACGTCTTCGGTCCCGCTCATGGCTACTCCAGTTTTTTGCCGAGAACGCCCGCCACTTCCTGGACGAACTGCCAAGCCACGCGACCCGAGCGCGCGCCGCGCGTCACCGACCATTCGACCGCCTGCTTGCGCAGCGTCTCGGCCGGCACGCCCAGCTTATAGCGCTCGGCATAGGCCTCGATCATGGCGAAGAAGGTGTCCTGGTCGGCATTGTGGAAACCGAGCCACAGACCGAAGCGGTCCGACAGCGAGACCTTCTCTTCGACGGCCTCGGAGGGATTTATCGCCGTCGAGCGCTCGTTCTCGATCATGTCGCGCGGCATCAGGTGGCGCCGGTTCGAGGTGGCGTAGAACACGACATTGTCCGGCCGGCCCTCGATGCCGCCCTCGAGCACGGCCTTGAGCGACTTGTAGGCGGCGTCCTGGCCGTCGAAGGAGAGGTCGTCGCAGAACACGACGAAGCGGCGCTTCGAGTCGCGGATCATGGTCAGCAGCGCCGGCAGGGACGGGATGTCCTCGCGGTGGATCTCGACCAGGGCCAGCGGGCCGGGCGGTCCGCCCAGCTCGCGGTTCACATGGGCATGGACGGCCTTGACGATCGAACTCTTGCCGGAACCACGCGAGCCCCAGAGCAGGGCATTGTTGGCCGGCAGGCCCTTGGCGAAGCGCCGGGTATTGTCGAGCAGCGTCTCCTTTTGCCGGTCGATGCCCTGCAAAAGGTCGAGATCGACCCGGTTGACCTTGGGCACGGCTTCCAGCCGGTGGCCGGCGGCGTGCCAGACATAGGCCTCGGCGGCGTTTATGTCGGCGCTGGCCGGCGCCGGCGGCGCCAATCGGTCGAGGGCTTCGACGATACGTGAGAGCGTGGCTTTAAGGTCTTGATCCATCTTTATCCAATTGGCCCCCAAGGAAGGGAAGCAGGCCGAAAAGGGGGCGACCATATCGCCGGGGGCTCGCGTTGCAAAGCGGGCGAAGGCCGCTATAGTCCGCGCGCTTTTTTCAGAGCGGAAGGACCAGGAGCGAACAATGCTGATTTCACAAGCGTGGGCGCAAGGAATAGGCGGCGGCAGTGGCGATTTTCTCGTCCAGCTGTTCCCGTTGATCCTGATCTTTGTCGTCTTTTACTTCCTGCTGATCCGTCCCCAGCAGTCCAAGGCCAAAGCCCATCGCGAGATGCTGGGTGGCGTCAAGCGCGGCGACCGCGTGGTCACCGGCGGCGGCATCATCGGTCTCGTGACCAAGGTGATTTCCGACAACGAGGTCCAGGTCGAACTCGCAGAGGGCGTGCGCGTGCGCGTCCTCAAGCCGACCATCACCGACATCCTGACGCGCGGCGAGTCGGTGCGCAGCGCCAAGGACGGCAAGGAAGACGAGGACGACAAGCCCATGCTGCCCCCGCCGGCTCCTGCCGCGGAGCGCAAGAGCCTGCTCGGCTCGCTGTTCGGCGGCAAAAAGTAGCCTTCGGGAAAGGCCGCGATGCTCAACCTTCCGCGCTGGCAAACGATCGTCATCATCGGCGTTACGTTGCTGTCGGGCCTCTTTGCGCTGCCCAACCTGCTGCCGCAATCCGTTCTCGACGTCGTTCCCGGTTGGTATGCGCAAAGCCGCATCAATCTCGGCCTCGACCTGCGCGGCGGCGCCCACTTCCTGCTGGAAGCCGACCTGCGCAGCGTCATGAACGAACGCCTGACCAACCTCACCGACTCGGTGAGGGGTGAGCTGCGCAAGCAGCAGATCCAGTTCAAGGACGTCACCGTCGAGGCCGGCCGTGGCGTGGTCGTGGTGCTGCGCGACGAAGCGCAGCGCGCCAAGGGGGTCGAGGCGCTGCGCACGGTCGACCCGACGCTGGTGATTTCGGGCCAGGCCGACACCATTCGCATCGCCTATTCCGAGCAGGACCTCTTCAAGAAGAAGAGGGAAGTGATCGACCAGTCGATCGAGATCCTGCGCCGCAGAGTGGACGAGACCGGCACCATCGAGCCGACCCTCGTGCGTCAGGGCGACGACCGCATCCTGCTGCAGATGCCGGGCATCAAGGACACCACCGACCTCAAGCGCAAGATCAACCAGACCGCCAAGCTCACCTTTCATCTGGTGAACGAAGAAGTGGCGGCCTCCGGCGCCAACGTGCCCGCGGCCATTCCGCCGACCACCTTCCTCGCGCCGACGCGCGAGGGCATGGTCGATCTGCGGCGCGCCAATCCCAAGGCGAACGAGGAAATCAACGCCGCCAACCCACGCATGTCGCCGGAGCAGATCTGCCGGCGTTACCAGCCGCAGTGCCTGCCGGTGTTCAAGCGCGTGGTCGTGGGCGGCGAGGATCTCGATGACGCCAAGGCCACCTTCGAGCAGCAGCAGGGCGGCCGGCCGATCATCAGCTTCACCTTCAATTCGGCCGGCGGCCGCGCCTTTTGCGCCGCTACGCGCGCCAATATCGGCAAGCGCCTGGCCATCCAGCTCGACAGCGAGATCATCAGCGCGCCGGTCGTGCAGAGCGCGATCTGCGGCGGCAGCGGCATCATCACCGGCTCCTTCACCACCCAGCAGACCCAGGAACAGGCGCTGCTGCTGCGCTCCGGCGCGCTGCCGGCCACGCTCACCATCATCGAGGAGCGCACGGTCGGCGCCGACCTCGGCGCCGACGCGATCCGCGCCGGCACCATCGCCGCCATTGTCGGCACGCTGCTGGTCGCGGTCTTCATGTTTGTGGCCTATGGCCCGGTGTTCGGCGGCTTCGCCAACTTCGCCATGCTGGTCAACCTGCTGATGGTCTTCGCCGGCATGTCGATTCTCGGCGCCTCGCTGACGCTGCCCGGCATCGCTGGCCTCGTGCTTACTGTCGGCATGTCGGTCGATTCCAACGTGCTGATCTATGAGCGCGTGCGCGAGGAGAAGATGCTGGGCCGTTCGCCCTTCAGCGCGCTGGCCACCGGTTATGAACGCGCCATGTCGGCCATTGTCGACGCCAACCTGACGACGCTGATCGGCGGTGTGCTGCTCTTCGGCTTCGGCTCCGGCCCGATCCGCGGCTTCGCCACGACGCTGACGCTCGGCCTCATCACCTCGATGTTCAGCGCCACCATCTTCACACGCATGATGCTGGCTCTCTGGGTGCGCTGGCGCCGCCCGACCGAACTCGTGATCTGAGGCCGCAGCATGTTGTGGAAGCCCCTTCGCCTCGTCCCACTCAAGACGAACTTCGATTTCCTCGGCAAGCGCAACGCGGCGCTGATCCTGTCGACGGCCATCAACGTGCTGTCGATTCTGGCCGTCGTCTTTGTCGGCCTCAATTTCGGCATCGACTTCCAGGGCGGTATCGCCATCCAGGCGCGCGCCAAACAGGGTGCCGCCCAGATCGACCAGCTGCGCTCGATCGTGGGAGGCCTCGCCATTGGCGAGGTCTCGCTGCAGGAGTTCGGCGAGGCCAGCACGGTGCTGATCCGCGTGCAGCGCCAGGAGGGCGGCGCGCAATGCGTGAGCGCCGCCAACCGCGTTATGCACAAGCGCGCCGGCGCCGGCTGGCAGATCAAGCCAGGCTCCTCGAATACAGGTGACGTCGAATTCACCGCTCCCGCCGCGCTCGATGCCGCGGGCTGGCGCGACGCCGTGAGCCGCGTCGGCCTCACGGTGCTGGAGCGCCAGCTGCCGCGCGCCAACACGCCCACCGCCAAGATCGACATGAGCCCCGAGCAGCGCGCCGAATGGTGCCAGCAGGTCGCCATCAAGCTGGTCGAGGACTCGATCGGCGAGAAGTACGAGCTGCGCGGCACCGAATCGGTCGGGCCCAAGATCGGCGACGAGTTGATGCATTCGGGCATCATCGCCGTGCTGGCGACGCTGGTCTGTATCGCGCTCTATGTCTGGTTCCGCTTCGAGTGGCAGTTCGGCGCCGCTGCACTCATCGCGCTGCTGCACGACGTCATCTCGACCTTGGGCGTGTTCGTGGTGCTGCAGCTCGACTTCAGCCTGACGGCGCTGGCCGCTGTGTTGACCATCGCCGGCTACTCGATCAACGACACCGTCGTGGTCTTCGATCGCGTGCGCGAGAACCTGCGGCGTTACAAGAAAGTGCCGCTGGTCGAGCTGCTCAACATGAGCGTGAACGAGACGCTGTCGCGCACGCTCATGACCTCGGGCACGGTCTTCGTCGCCGTATTCGCGCTCTTCCTGTTCGGCGGCCCGGTGCTCTACAGCTTCTCCGTGGCGATGCTGTGGGGCGTCATCGTCGGCACCTATTCGTCGATCTGGATCGCTTGCGCGGCGCTGGTCTACATGAAGTTCCGGCCCGACCAGCTTCGCCTCAAGGAAGAGGCGGCGGCCAAGCCCGGGGATGCAAAGGCC
>JBBRFD010000196.1:0-8925 GCA_038224985.1 Reyranellales bacterium | reverse complement strand
GTGCCCGATGCGATGCCCAAGTCGGTGCTGGTCATCGGCTCCGGCGCGATCGGCATCGAGTTCGCCAGCTTCTACCGCAACATGGGCGCCGAGGTGACGGTCGTCGAGGTGCTCGACCGCGTCGTTCCGGTCGAGGACGAGGAGGTCTCGGCCTTCGCCAAGCGCGCCTTCGAAAAGCAGGGCATGAAGATCCTGACCGGCGCCACGGTGGGCGCGCTCAAGAAGGCGGCCGACAAGGTCACGGCCACGATCACCGTCGGCGGCAAGGCGCAGGAGATCACCGTCGACCGCGTCATCAGCGCTGTCGGCATCGTCGGCAATGTCGAGAACCTCGGCCTCGAAGGCACCAAGGTGAAGGTCGAGAAGACCCATATCGTCATCGACCAGTGGGGCTTCACCGGTGAGCCAGGCGTCTATGCCATCGGCGACGTCGCCGGGCCGCCGTGGCTCGCGCACAAGGCGATGCACGAGGGCGTGCTGGTGGTCGAGAATATCGCCGGCACCAAGGGCGTTCACCCGATAAACACCGCCAATATTCCCGGCTGCACCTATTGCCAGCCGCAGGTCGCCAGCATCGGCCTGACCGAGGCGGCGGCCAAGGCCAAGGGCCTGCAGGTCAAGGTCGGCAAATTTCCCTTCATCGGCAATGGCAAGGCGATTGCCCTGGGCGAGCCCGAGGGCTTCATCAAGACGATCTTCGATGCCAAGACCGGCGAATTGCTCGGCGCCCATATGATCGGTGCCGAAGTCACCGAGCTGATCCAGGGCTACAGCATCGCCAAAACCCTGGAGACAACGGAGGCCGAGCTGATGGCCACGGTCTTCCCGCATCCGACTTTGTCGGAAATGATGCACGAGTCGGTACTGGCGGCTTACGGCAAGACGCTCCATATCTAGGCGTCATGCGCAGCGACGAGGAAATCCTGGGCTACATCCTGCGTGCCAAGCAGGACAAGGCAGAGCGGCAGCGGCACGAAGCCGAACGGCTGGCCGAGGAGCATGCCCACAAACAGGTGTTCTTCCAGGCCGCGCGCGTCGTGCTGGTCAATATCGTGCTGCCGACCATGGACCGCTTCAGGCTGCTCTGCGAGCGCGGCAACCTGCGGGCCCAGATCGTCGATACCGGCTCCTATTACCTGCCGGGGGCGGCGCCGGCCGACATGATGTGCCGCTTTCAGATGCCGATCATCAGCCGGCCGGGCGTCGAGATGCCGCTCGCCATTTCCTTCAAGGCCGTGTTCCCGATCGGCCTTGTGGTCTACTACAGCGATGTAAATGCGGGCCAGACCGAGGCCAAGGGCGAGGTCGAGGAATACGATCTGGGTGAAATCGACGCCGAATTCGTCGAGGAGCGTGTTCTGCAGATCCTGGCCAATTACATGCACGAGTCTTGAGCCATGGACGGTATCGAGAAATCTGCCCTGACGCGCGCCGAGCGCCATCCCGAGAAGGCGCACCGGCCGGATAACCCGATTCCGCGCAAGCCGGACTGGATTCGCGTGCGCGCGCCCAATTCGCCCGAATATGCCGAGACCAAGCGGCTGATGCGCCAGTACGGCCTGTCGACGGTCTGCGAGGAGGCGGCCTGCCCGAATATCGGCGAGTGCTGGAAGCAGAAGCACGCCACCTTCATGATCATGGGCGAGACCTGCACGCGGGCCTGCGCCTTCTGTAATGTCGCCACCGGCAAACCGGGCGCGCTCAACCCGCATGAGCCGGCGAACATCGCCGAAGCGGTCGGCAAGCTTGGCCTCGG
Organism: Reyranellales bacterium; assembly: GCA_038224985.1. Taxonomy (GTDB): domain Bacteria; phylum Pseudomonadota; class Alphaproteobacteria; order Reyranellales; family Reyranellaceae; genus Reyranella. The sequence continues at coordinate 7,169 of JBBRFD010000196.1, read as the reverse complement.
TCATGTCGTGGTGACTTCGGTCGACCGTGACGATCTCGACGATGGTGGGGCAGGGCATTTCGCCGAGGTGATCACGGCGCTGCGCAAGTCGACACCGACCACGACCATCGAGGTGCTAACGCCGGACTTCCTGCGCAAGAGTGGCGCCATCGAGACGGTTGTCAGGGCGCGGCCCGATGTCTTCAACCACAACCTCGAAACCGTACCGCGGCTCTATCCGACGATCCGGCCGGGCGCGCGCTACTTTACCTCGTTGCAGCTTTTGTCGCGGGTGAAGGAGATCGATCCTGCGATGTTCACCAAGTCCGGCCTGATGGTCGGCCTTGGCGAGACGCGCGAGGAATTGAGCCAGGTGATGGACGACCTGCGCGCGGCCGATGTCGATTTCCTCACGGTCGGCCAGTATCTGCAGCCGACGCCCAAGCATGCGCCGCTCGACCGCTTCTGGACGCCGGCCGAGTTCGAAGATCTGGCGGCGATGGCGCGGGGCAAGGGTTTCCTGATGGTGTCGGCGTCGCCGCTCACGCGCTCGAGCTATCATGCCGGCGACGACTTCGCCCGCCTGCGGGCGGCGCGGCTCCAGCAGATCCGGGCATAAGCTGTCTCTGACCAAACACGGCGAGCGCCGCCGCGTCGGCTATGCGCCGGCGCAGCTCTTCGCACTGGTGGCCGATGTCCCGCGCTACCCGGAATTCCTGCCGTGGTGCCTGGCCGGGCGCGTGCGCAAGCGTGAGGGCAATGTCGAGGTCGACGAGTTGGTGATTGGCTTCGGGCCGTTCCACGAGAAGTTCGTCTCGCGCGTCACCCTGGCGCCGGACAATCCCGACGGCCCGCGCATCGATACAGCCGGTATCGAAGGCCCGTTCCGCGCGCTCAGCAGCCGCTGGATCTTCCATCCCGATCCGGCCGGCACGTTGATCGAATTCGAGCTGGAATTCGAGTTCCGCTCGCTGCTGTTGCAGCAAACCGTGCGGCTGTTGTTCGCCGAGGCGGTGAAGCGGATGGTCTCGGCCTTCGAGGCGCGCGCCGCCAAGCTCTACGGGCTGCCTATTGCTCCGCCAGCAGCGCAAGCATCGTCAGCGCCGTGATCGCGGCCAGGCGGCGGATGCCGTCGCGGTCGCCCGGGAAGACATGATGCTCGGCTACGGTCTCGTCGCCGCGCCGGGCAGCGAAATGCACCAGCCCAACAGGCTTGTCGGCCGAGCCGCCGCCGGGACCGGCGATGCCCGTGATCGAGACGGAAATGTCGGCGCGTGAATGGGCTAGCGCGCCCGTGGCCATGGCCCGCGCCACCGGCTCGCTCACCGCACCGTGGCCGAGGATGGCGTCCCAGGGCACGCCCAGCATCTCGCGCTTGGCCTCGTTGGAGTAGGTGACGAAGGCGCGTTCGACGACGTCGGACGATCCGGCGATCGCCGTCATCGCCGCGGCGACCAGCCCGCCGGTGCAGGACTCGGCGGTCACGACCTTTAGGCCCCTCTTGCGGCAGGACAGCAGCACGCGCTCGGCGGCCTCTCTCACTTCATGATCGAACATTGGGGATTTCCACTGTGGCGATGGCGTTGGCGGCAATGCCCTCGCGCCGGCCGGTGAAGCCCAGACCTTCGGTGGTCGTGGCCTTCACGCTGACGCGGTCGGGTGCGATGCCGGCGATGCGGGCGATGCTGGCGACCATGGCGTCGCGATGCGGGCCGATGCGTGGCGCCTCGCAGACGATGGTCAGGTCGAGGTGAACGATGCGGCCGCCACGTGCGGCCAGCAGGTCGACGGCATGCTCGAGAAAGCGGTCGGACGAGACGCCGCGCCATTGCGGATCGGACGGCGGGAAGTGCTTGCCGATATCGCCGGCGCCGATCGTGCCCAGCACGGCATCGGTGAGTGCGTGCAAGGCGACGTCGGCATCGGAATGACCGGCGAGCGTATGGGTATGCACGATGGATACGCCACCCAGCATGACAGCCTTGCCCGGACCGAAGCCATGCACATCGAAGCCGAAGGCTGTTCTGGTTTCAAAGGGCCTGGTTTCCATCCTCTCCGCCCGCCGCAAATCCTCGGCCGTGGTTATTTTGCGGTTTTCCTCGCGACCCGCCACCATGACGATGCGCAAGCCCGCGCGCTCGGCGACGGCGGCATCGTCGGTCAGCGCGGTTGCCTCTATATCGGAGAGCGCGGCGGCGGCGCGATGGGCGGCGAGCAATTTGTCGAAGCGAAAGATCTGCGGCGTCTGCGCCCGCCAGAGCTGGGCGCGCGGCACCGTGGCCTCGATGGCGCCACTTCCGCCGACGCGCTTCAGCGTATCGGCGAGCGGCACGCCCAGCACGGCGCCGTCGACGCCGGATACCTGCGCGGCCGAAAGGCAGGCGGCGATCTCGACGGCGCCCACGAAGGGGCGGGCGGCATCGTGAATGGCGATGAAGTCGGGCGCCGATGCGGCCAGGGCTTCGAGGCCGTTCAGGACCGAACGTTGGCGAGTGGCGCCACCGTCGACGGGCGCCTCGAGGGCGAGGCCGGCAACAGCGGCGTCATAGATGCTGCGGTCTTCCGCCGCGATAACGACGCGCAGGGCGGAGATGGCAGGGGCCGCCTGCAGGGCCTCCAGGGTCCGGCGCAGGACCGTCTTGCCCGCTAAAAGGACGTATTGTTTGGGCACACGGCCGCCGAAACGGCTTCCCCGGCCGGCAGCGACGATGAGGGCGGTACAGATGGTCACCGGTTGTTGATAACATCGGTACGCTTGCGACGCACTTGAGGTGCTTGCCTGATTCGACCGGACCGGCTATTTCTCGCTCAATTATTGTGCACTGCACAAGATGCACAGAAAACAATCAAAGGCTAAGAACCTGACACCGCGTCTCAAACCCATCGATATCGGCCCGATCCGAATCGACGATCCCGTGATCCTCGCTCCGATGTCCGGCGTCACCGACATGCCCTTCCGGCGCATGGTGAAGCGGACCGGCGCAGGTCTCGTCGTGTCCGAGATGATCGCCTCGGTCGCCATGGTGCGCGAGAACCGCAAGACTCTGATGATGGCCCAGAACTCCCCCGAGGAGTTTCCCATGGCCGTCCAACTCGCCGGCTGCGAGCCCGAAGTCATGGCCGATGCTGCCAAGCTGAACGAAGACCGCGGCGCTGCGATCATCGATATCAATTTCGGCTGCCCGGTGAAGAAGGTCGTGAACGGCCATGCCGGCTCGTCGCTGATGCGCGACGAGGTTCACGCGGCCAAGATTCTCGAAGCCACGGTCAAGGCGGTGAAGCTGCCGGTGACGCTCAAGATGCGCACGGGCTGGGACTCGTCCAACCGCAACGCGCCGAACCTCGCGCGCATCGCCCAGGAGTGCGGCATCAAGATGCTGACCGTGCACGGCCGCACGCGCTGCCAGTTCTACGAAGGCCATGCCGACTGGGCTTTCGTCCGCGACGTCAAGGCGGCGACGAAACTGCCGGTGATCGTCAACGGCGACATCACCACCTTCGACGACGTCGACCGGGCGCTCGACCAGTCGGGCGCCGACGGCGTGATGATCGGACGCGGCGCCTATGGCCGCCCGTGGTTCCCGCAGCAGGTGGCACACTACCTGCGCACCGGCGAGCGCACGCCCGACCCGTCCTTGGCCGAGCAGTACAACGCCGTCCGCGCGCATTACGAATCGATGCTGGAGCATTATGGCATCGAGACCGGCTCGCGCATGGCCCGCAAGCATCTCGGCTGGTACTCCAAGGGCCTGGCCTCGTCGGCCGAGTTCCGTGCCGCCGTCAATCGAGAAGCCGATCCGCAGCGCGTGCGCGACCTGCTCGCTGCCTTCTTCCTGCCGGCGCTCGAACGGCAGGCGGCCTGAACATGGTGTTGCGTCCGTTGAAGCGCGCGAATCCGTCCAGCGAGTCCTTCCCAACCGCGCTGCTCGACTCGCTGTCCGAAGCCGTCGTCGTGCTCGACGGTGACGGCCGCGTGCATTACGCCAATCTCGCCGCCGAGCAGTTCTTCGGTGTCGGCCGCGCCCGTCTGATCGGCCATCCGATGAGCGAGTTCGTGCCGGAGGATTCGCCGGTCTTCTCGCTGCTCGAGCAGGTCCTGGCGACCGGCGGCGCCGTCGCCGAGAATGGCGTGACGCTCGCGTCGCCGCGCATCGGCAATCGCTTCTGCGCGCTCCGCCTGTCGCCCATCGTCGACAGCGACGGCCTCGTCGCCATGACGCTGATCGAACAGTCGATTGCCCGCAATATCGACCGTCAGATGTCGCACCGCAGTGCTGCCCGCTCGGTAAGTGCGCTGGCCGCCATGCTGGCGCATGAAGTGAAGAACCCGCTTTCGGGCATTCGCGGCGCCGCCCAGTTGCTGGAAGCTTCCGTGCCCGATAGCGAACGCGAGCTCACGACGCTGATCTGCGAGGAGACCGACCGCATTGTGGCGCTGGTCGACCGCATGGAAGCCTTCGCCGACGGCCGGCCGATCGAACGCGGTCCGCTCAATATCCATCAGGTTCTGAACCACGTGCGCCGAATCGCCGAGAACGGCTTCGGCAAGGGAATGCGCTTCATCGAAAACTACGATCCGTCGCTGCCCGACGTCTACGGCGACCGTGACCAGCTCATCCAGATATTCCTCAATCTCGTGAAGAATGCCTGTGAAGTGCCGGGCGACGGCGATCGCGAGATTGAGCTCTCGACCGCTTTCCGTCACGGCCTGCGTCTTGCTGTGCCGGGCCAGCAGGCGCGCGTGAACCTGCCGCTGGTCGTGTCGGTGCGCGACAACGGCCGCGGCGTCTCCGACGAGATCCGCGCCCACCTGTTCGACGCCTTCGTCACCAACAAGCCGACGGGCACGGGCCTCGGCCTCGCCCTCGTCGCCAAGATCGTCAACGATCACGGCGGCGTCATCGAATATGACAGCGAGCCCGGCCGCACGTTGTTCCGCGTCATGCTGCCGATGCAACAGTCGGGAGCCGGAGCATGAGCGCCACCATCCTGATCGCCGACGACGACCGCGCCATCCGCACCGTGCTGCACCAGGCGCTGGGCCGTCACGGGCACACCGTGCGCAGCACCGGTACCGCCGCCACGCTCTGGCAATGGGTGCAGGAAGGCGAGGGCCAGCTGGTCATCACCGACGTGGTGATGCCCGACGAGAATGGCCTCGACCTCGTACCGCGCATCCGCAAGCTGCGCCCCGATCTGCGCATCATCGTCATGAGCGCGCAGTCGACGCTGCTCACGGCTGTGCGCGCGACCGAACGCGGCGCTTTCGAGTATCTGCCCAAACCCTTCGATCTCAACGAGCTGATCTCGGTGGTCAATCGCGCGCTGTCCGCCCCGGCTTCGGCGACGCAACGCGCCACGCAGATCCCCGACGAGAGCGAGCGGCTGCCGCTGATTGGCCGCTCGACGGCGATGCAGGAGATTTACCGTGCGCTTGCCCGCCTGATGTCGACCGACCTCACGGTCATGGTCACCGGCGAGTCGGGCACCGGCAAGGAACTGGTCGCCCGGGCGCTGCACGACTATGGCAAACGCCGCAAAGGCCCCTTCGTCGCGCTCAACATGGCGGCGATCCCGCGCGAACTGATCGAGAGCGAGCTGTTCGGCCACGAACGGGGCGCCTTCACCGGCGCCGTCCAGCGCTCTTCCGGCAAGTTCGAGCAGGCGGCCGGCGGCACGCTGTTCCTCGACGAAATCGGCGACATGCCGCCGGAAGCCCAGACCCGCCTGCTGCGCGTGCTGCAGGAAGGCGAATACATGACGGTCGGCGGTCGCACGCCGATCAAGGCCAATGTCCGTATCGTGGCAGCCACCCATCGCGACCTGCGCCAGCTGATCCAGCAGGGCCTGTTCCGCGAGGATCTGTTCTACCGCCTCAACGTCGTGCCGATCCGGTTGCCGCCGCTGCGCGAGCGCCTCGACGACATTCCCGAGCTGGCCAACCACTTCCTGCGGGCTGCGACCACTGATGGCCTGCCCAGCAAGGTGCTGTCGCCCGACGCCATGGCCCGTCTGCGCCAGCATCGCTGGCCGGGCAATGTGCGCGAGCTGGAAAACCTCGTCCGCCGCCTGTCGGCACTCTATTCCGAGGAAGTCATCGGCCTCGAGACCATCGAAACCGAGCTGGCCGACGCGATGGCTGGCCCCAGCCTCGAAGGTGGCGGGGGCGGCGGCTCGGCCGACGACGGCAATCTGGGCGATGCCGTCGACCGTCATTTGCAGTCGCTGTTCTCCGAACATGGCGACCGGCTGCCTCCAGACGGCCTTTATGACCGGGTAATCTCCGAAGTCGAGCGGCCGTTGCTGTCGCTTGCCCTGGGGGCGACGCGCGGGAATCAGTTGCGCGCGGCCCGTCTGCTGGGGCTCAATCGCAATACGTTGCGCAAGAAAATCAAGGACCTCGACGTCCCGGTGGTACGCACGCCGCAGGTCCGCCGAGGCGGGTGAGTCTGTGACGACTGCGCTGAGCGCCACACGCATCGGCGATTTCACGAATGCCATCGGACGTGGCCTGACCGGCCGTGGCTCGGCGGTGTCGCTTGCCCTGCTGGCGATCATGGCGGGCACGGCAACCTATGGCTGGTTCACCGGCCTCATGCCGGTGTCCTTCGCGACACGCGGCTGGCTTATCGGCCTGCTGGTTGCCGACCTGCTGATCGCCATCGGCCTCGTCTCGGTGATGGCGGTGCGCCTGACCCAGCTCTGGCTCGACCGACGGCGCGGCGCCGCCGGTTCTCGCCTGCATATGCGGCTGGTGCTGGTCTGCAGCCTCTTCGCCATCACGCCGACCATGCTTGTGGCGGTCATCCTGTCGCTGCTGGTGCTCAACCTCACTGATTTCGTCGTCCGTCCGTCGCAGACCTCGTACGAAGCCGCGCGTGCCATCGGCGAGCCGGTACGCCGGGCGCGCGAGCAGGAGATCCAGAGCAATATCGCGGCCATCGCCGTGCCCCTGCAGGAACTCGGCATGGATGAATTGCGCGAGGTCGGAGGCACCAGCGCGCTTCTGACCCGCCTCATCGAGGGTCGGGCGCTGCTCGAGGCCATCGTCATCGACGCCGACAAGGGCGTGATCGCGCGCGCCCAGGCCAGCGCCGTGGAGCCGATCGCCAATCCGGTGCCGGGCCCGCAGTTCCTGTGGCAGGCCGTCAACCAGGCCCGCCCGGTACAATTCGAATCCAAGGCCGGCG
>JBBRFD010000195.1:0-8971 GCA_038224985.1 Reyranellales bacterium | reverse complement strand
GGCATCATGCCCTCGGGCTGGAACTGCTCGATCACCTGCTCGTACTTGATCTGCACGTCCTGGCGCTGCTGGTCCCAGTCGATCAGCTCCTTGATCGGCGACGGCAGGTCCTTGTAGGCCAGCAGCACGCCGACCACGGCGCCGACATCCATGCGGCCGGTGATGACGAGGTAGCCGCCCAGCAGATAGATGGCAAAGGGCGTCGCCTGGGACAGCAGGTTGTTCCAGAACTTGGCGACGAACTTCTTCTGATAGAGATCGAAGCGGATCTTGAAGATGCGGCCGAGCCGCTCGGAGATATCGGCGCGCTCGTAGTTGGCGGCGCCATGGACATGGATCTCGCTGTGGCCATCGGCCGTCTCGGCGATGCGGCCGGCGAGCTGGCGCGCCGTCAACTGGCGCAGCTTGCCCAGCACCAGCACCGGCTTGCGCAGCCGTGGCACGATCCACATCTGCACGCCCAGCAGCGCGATGACGATCAGGCCGAGCAGCCAGTTCTGCATCATGATGAAGATGATGGCCGTCAGCGCCTGCCCACCCAGGAACATCGGCGCCACGAAGGCATCGCCGATAAAGCCGCCCAGCGGCTCGACCTCGTCCTTCACCATGGTGGCGAGTTCGGCCTGCTTGACCTTGCGGAAATGGGTGGCGGGGAAGCGCAGGATGCGGTCGTAGAGTTCATAGCGCAGGCGGCGCAGCATGCGCTCGCCCATGCGGCCCTTCTGCGTGTTGATCGATTTGCGGAACTGCCCGTTCACCACCACGGCGGCCAGGAAGACGAAGCTCATGATGACCAGGTAGGTCAGCTGGTCGATGTCGAGGCCGTCGAAAATCCGGATCGTGCCGCCCAGGAAGCCGGGCAGGGGGATCTCGAGGGTCGCAAACTTGGTGGTCGGGCTGTTCTTGAAGGCGTTGCCGGTGATGCCGTTGTTGACGATCGACTTCGGCACACTGAGCGACATGAAGTAGAAGACCTGCGACAGCACGACAAGGCACAGGATGATGACCTGTTCGGGCCGGCTGTGGCGCCAAATGTAGGAAAACAGGTTTCGTTGCATTGGGGCTGCGGAGATTGCCTCTCTCATTCTCCATATATTTGAACGATTGTGGGCTTCCCGTCGATATTTAGTGTCGCCGGACCGCAATCTCCCTACTCGGAGCAGGGTTCGCCCCCGCCGGTGCTTTGTGCCATATTGGGACAGCCGGTCGGAGCGTGTGGCGTTCCGGATTCGGGGGAGATTGCGTCGCATGTCCGGTACCAGCCGGCCGAAACGTGTGCTGCTCTACAGCCACGATTCATATGGCCTCGGCCACGTCAGCCGCTGCCGGACGATCGCCAACGCGATCGTCGAGGCGGACAGCTCGATGTCGGTCCTCATCATTTCAGGCTCGCCGGTCATCGGCTCCTACGAATTCCGCTCGGGCATCGACTTCGTGCGCATTCCGGGCGTCGTCAAGCAGATCGACACCGGCGAATACGACTCGGCCAATCTGCGGGTCGGCGTCGAACACACCATGGAGATGCGCACCCGCATCATCTGCGACACCGCCGATATCTACCGTCCCGACCTGTTCATCGTCGACAAGGAGCCGCTCGGGTTGCGCGGCGAGGTTCTGCCGGCGCTGGAATTGCTGAAAGCGCGCGGCGTGCCGCTGGTCATGGGCCTGCGCGACGTCATGGACGATCCCGCCCAGCTCGCCGTCGAGTGGGAACACAAGAACATCGTGCCGGCGCTGCGCGACCTCTACGACGAAATCTGGGTCTACGGCCTGCCGCAATTTTGCAATCCGATGGCCGGCATCGACTTGCCGCGCTCGGTCATGCACAAGACCGTCTATACCGGCTACCTGCGCCGCGACCTGCCGTTGCACGCCGATATCCCGCACGAGCTCGAGGACAATCCCGGCCCCTTCGTCCTGGTGACGACCGGCGGCGGCGGCGATGGCGTCGAGCTGATCGACTGGGTGCTGCGCGCCTACGAACACGACCCCAATATCCCCTATGGCGCGGTCATCGTCTTTGGCCCGTTCATGTCGGCCGCTGCGCGCGAAGGCTTCCGCGAACGCGCCGCCAAGTTCCGCAATTTGCGTACGCTCACCTTCACCAACAATCTCGGCGCCCTGATGGATCGTGCCGCCGGCGTGGTCTCGATGGGCGGCTACAACACGTTCTGCGAGATCCTGTCTTTCGACAAGAGGGCGATCATCGTGCCGCGCACGCGGCCGCGGCGGGAGCAGCTGATCCGCGCCGAGGCGGCGCGCCATGCCGGCCTGATCGAGATGCTCGACCCCGACAAGAGCCCCGATCCGCAGATCATGGCGACAGCCTTGCGCCAGCTGCCGCAGCAGGGCCTGCCAAGCGATGCCATCGTGCCCGGCCTGCTCGACGGCCTGCCCAATGTCTGCCGCCTCGTGGCGCGCAGCTTCTCGCATCCCCTGCGCGGTCCGGCGGCGCTCGACGCTTTCGAGCCCGCGGCGAAGGAGCCGGCCGTGGTCGATGCGAGCGCGACTGCCGCGCGTGCCAGATCCTGAGCGGGCCAGATCTGAACGGCCCAGGTCCTAAAAAAGCATCGGTGTCATATGGCTGACGGAAATGACGCGCGTGTCGCGGTCGTGATGAAGTGCTGGCCGCGTCTGTCGGAGACCTTCATCGCGCAGGAGATGGCCGGGCTCGAGGCGCGTGGGTTGAAGCTCGCGATCTATTCGCTGCGCAAGCCGACCGATCCGGCGATCCATCCCGTGCATGCCCGCGTCAAGGCAACGATCACGCAGCTGCCGGAGTATCTCAAGGACGAGCCGATGCGCGTGCTCGGCGCCTGGTGGAAAGCGCGCAAGCTGCCCGGCTACAAGACGGCGCGCGAGCGTTTCTTCAAGGACCTGCTGCGCGACCGCACGCCCAACCGCGTCAGGCGCTTCGGTCAGGGCATGGTGCTGGCGGCCGAGATGCCGCCCACGGTCGAACGTCTTTACGCGCATTTCCTGCACACACCGGCCTCGGCGACGCGCTATGCGGCGCTCACACGGGGCATTCCGTGGAGCGCCTCGGCCCATGCCAAGGACATCTGGACCAGCCAGGAATGGGAACTGAAATCCAAGCTGCTCGACATCGACTGGCTGATCACCTGCACGCGCTTTGCGCTGGCCCGCCTGAAACAGCTGATCCCCAACGAGAACCGCCTGCGCCTCGTCTATCACGGCCTCGATCTCGCCAATCTGCCGGCGCCGCCGTTGGCACACACGCGGCGCGACGGCGGCGATCCCAAGGATCCGGTGATCATTCTCTCGGTCGGCCGGCGCGTGGCGAAGAAGGGCTACGACGATCTTCTTGAAGCCTTGGCGCGTCTGCCGAAGGACTTGAACTGGCGCTTCGAGCATATCGGCGCCGGCGTGCTGGGCGATTCCTTCGAGGCGATGGCCGAGAAGCTCGGTATCGCCGACCGCTGCGTCTGGCAGGGCGCGCGTCCGCAGGCGGAAGTCTTCGATGCCTACAAGCGTTGCGACATCTTCGTGCTGGCCAGCAAGACGGCGGCCGATGGCGATCAGGAAGGCATGCCCAATGTGCTGCAGGAGGCGGGCTACCAGCGCATGGCCATCGTCTCGACGCGCTCGGCCGCGATTGGCGAATTCGTGCGCGACGGCGACAATGGCCTGATGGCCGATCCCGCCGCGCCGGATCAGTTGGCCGCCGCGCTGGAGAAGATGGCGCGCGACCCCGATCTGCGCGCGCGCCTGGGCAACCGCGCCAACGAGATCGTGCGCACGCGCTTTTCCTATGAGGCCGGCGTGGACTGGATCGCCGGCGCGCTCGGCCAGCCGGCCAACGCCACCCTGGCGCCGCAGATCGAGATTCCCCCCTCTATTCCCGAGACCGCGCGCGCCGCCGAGTGAATGAGATGCGCGTGTTGCTGCACACGCCGCTCAAGCCGCCCGACCACGCCACCCCGTCGGGCGACCGCGAAATGGCCCGTGGCCTGCGCCGCCTGCTGCAACGCCTCGGACACCGCATCGTCGTTCCGAGGGAAAGTCTCGTCGCGCCAGGCGTGCCCGATCCCATGACGCATCTCGCCCTCGAACGCGGCGCGCGCGCGCAGGCATCGAGACTGATCGCGAAATGGCGGGCGCTGCCGGTGCATCATCCCGAGCGCTTCGATCTCTGGTTCACCTATCACTGCTACTACCGCAAGCCCGACTGGCTCGGACCTGTGGTGACGCGAGCGCTCGGCATCCCCTATGTCATCGCCGAGGCTTCGCATTCAGCCAAGCGCGCGGCCGGTCGCTGGCGTCTCGGCCATCGCGCCGTCGAACGCGCGCTGGCGGCGGCCGACCTCGTGCTGACGGTCAATCCCAACGACGTGCCCGGCGTGCGTGCGCGAATCGCCTCGCCGTCGCGCCAGGTCGAGTTGGCGCCTTTCATCGACACCAAGCCCTATCGGGTTCCTCCCCATTCATATGGGGAGGTGTCGCCGTCTCAGCGCCTTCATAGGCGCGACGGCGACGGAGAAGACGATGGGCCCGTCCTGCTGAGCGTCGGCATGATGCGGGCGCGCGACAAGCTTGAGTCCTATCGCGTGCTGGCCGATGCCCTCATGCGCCTGAAGGACCGGCCGTGGCGCGCCATCCTTGTTGGCGACGGGCCCGCCCGCGCCGAGGTCGAGGCGCTGTTTGCGCCGCTGGGCGAGCGCGTGACCTTCGCCGGCCTGCAGACGCGCGACAGCCTTCCGGCGATTTACGCCCAGGCCGACCTTTACCTTTGGCCGGCGATCAACGAAGCCTTCGGCATGGCCTTTCTCGAAGCCCAGGCGAGCGGCGTGCCGGTCGTGGCCGGCCGCACCGGCGGTGTGCCCGCGGTCGTGGCCGATGGCGTGACCGGCCTGCTCGCGCCGGTCGGCGATGCGGCGGCTTTCGCCTCGGCGGTCCGTCGCCTGCTCGACGATAAAGCCTTGCGCGCGCGTTTCGCGGCCGCGGCGGTCGATTACGTGGCGTCGCGCCACGACGATGGCGCGGCGGCTCGCACGCTTGCATCGGCGCTGAGGCGGTTGCGATGAGGGGCGTGGCTTTCGCAATGCTGCGCCACGCGCCGACGCCGTGGAACGAGCAGGGCTTGCTGCAAGGCAGCACCGACATCGATCTCAGCCCGGACGGCGAAGCGATGGCGCGGGGCTGGAAAGTGCCGGCGCCCTACGATCGATGGCGGCGCGTCGCCAGTCCGCTCACGCGTGCGCGGCGCACGGCGGAGCTTCTCCAGCCCCCCGTGGCCATTGCGCTGGAGCCACGCCTGAGCGAGATCGATTACGGCGCCTGGGAAGGCCGGGCACTCGCCGATCTGGAACAAGAACGTCGCGCGGCGGAGGCGCCGCCGGACATCCGACTGCGCGTCGCTGCTTGGGTCGTCGACGTGGCGCGCGCCGGCCTGCCGACACTGGCAGTGGCGCATAAGGGCGTGATCAAGACTTTGCGTACGCTGTCGGGCCGCAAGACCGGGGAGCTGAAAAACGGCTGCCTGCAGGTCTTTACAGCCTACCGGAACGGACGCGTGACCTTCGATCGGATCAACGTGCCGCTATGAAGCGCGTCTTCTTCTACGTGCAGCATCTTCTCGGCATCGGCCATCTCCGCCGGGCCGCGACGCTCGCCCGCACGCTGGCGGCCGAAGGCTTCGACGTGCTGCTGGTTTCAGGCGGCGCGCCGGTCGGCGGACTCGCTCTTGGTGGCGCGCGTTTCCATCAGCTGCCACCGGTGCGCGCCATCGACGACAAGCTTAAGATGTTGGGCCATCTCGACGGCACACCGGTCGACGAGGCGTTTCGCCGGCGGCGCACCGATGAGCTTTTGGCTTTGTTGCAGGCCGAAGCGCCCGACATCGTCATGACCGAGCAGTTCCCCTTCGGCCGCACGCAGCTTGTCTCGGAGCTGATGCCGCTCGTCGAGGCCGCTGCGGCGTCGAAGCCCAGGCCCTTGATCGTTTCCTCGGTCCGCGACGTCGTGCGCGAATCGGCCAGTCCCGCACGCACCGCGCAAATGGTCGAGATGTTCGGCGTTTTCGACGCCGTGATGATCCATGCCGATCCCGATCTCGTCGGTTTCGACAAGAGCTTTGCCGGCTGGGACCGCATCAAGGACCGCGCGCATTACACCGGCTATGTGGTCGATGGCGATCTGTCGAAGCTGCCCGCAGGCGAAGTGGGCCGGGGCGAAGTCATCGTCTCCGCCGGCGGCGGCGCGGTGGGCGAACCCCTGCTGCGGGCCGCAATCGCTGCCCGGCCGCTGACCTCGCTCAAGGACCGGACGTGGCGCTTGCTGGTCGGCGCCAATATGCCGGCGATGCCCAAAGCCGGGGAGGGCATCGTCGTCGAGGCGGCGCGCCGCGACTTTACCACCTTGCTGAAGAACGCCACGCTGTCGATCTCGCAGGGTGGCTACAATACCGTCATCGAGACCCTGTCCTTCGCCGACCGCGCCGTGATCGTCCCTTTCGCGACCGAGCGCGAGACCGAGCAGACGCGCCGCGCCGGGGTGCTGGCCGGGCGCGGCATGATCCAGATGGTGCCGGCGAGCGCTCTCGATGGACCGGCTCTGGCCGCCGCCATCGAGCGGGCGCTGGCCGGGCCGTCGATCCGCAGCTTTCCGCGTTGCGACAGCGGGGGCGGACCGGCGACGGCGGCACTGCTAAGACAATTGTCATGACGTCCTGGGCCGCCTTCGAAGAAGAGATCGCGCGCTGGCGCGAGACGGGCCACCGCGTCGATTTGTGGTGGCGCGACGACGATGCTGTCGATGCCACGCCAGCGCTCGATCGTTTGCTCGGTCTCCGGCAGGACACCGCCGCGCCGCTCGCCCTGGCCGTCGTGCCGGCGAAGGCCACTCAAGGGCTGGCCGATCGCCTCGTGCCGGAGACCGGCGTCGATGTGTTGCAGCATGGCTACGCCCATACCAATCACGCCAGCGCCTCGGAGAAGAAGACGGAACTGGGTGCCCATCGTCCGGCCATGCTGGTGCTGGGCGACCTCGGCACCGGCTGGATGGCGCTCGAGCGCCTGTTCGGTGCGCGCGCGCTGCCGGTGATGGTGCCGCCGTGGAACCGCATCGCGCCGCTGCTCGTGCCGACGCTGCCGGAGATCGGCTATCGTGGCCTCTCGACCTTCGGCCCGCGCCCGCGTGCCGAGCCGGTGCGCGGACTGCGCCAGGTCAACACGCATGTCGATCTGGTCGACTGGAAGGCGGGCCGTGGCTTTGCCGGGCGAGCTTTCGTGCTGGGCCAGCTCGTGCAGGCACTGGCGCAGGCGAGAACGTCCGAGGCGCGCGGCCAATCCCGCGAACCTGTAGGGCTTCTCAGTCATCATCTGGCGATGGACGAACCGGGTTGGGATTTCCTAAAGTCCCTCCTGGGGAGAGTCACAATGACGCCGGATATACAAATAGTGCCGGCGCGCGAGTTATTTGCGTCAGGGGAGGCGCGCGCTTGACCGCAGACTTGCGCTATCCGCAGGCCTCGTTGGTGGCCGACTACGGCCGGGCCTTGATCGGCGCCGTGCTGTGCGGCGTGCCGCTGCTGGCACTCGAGGTCAATCGCTGGCTGGGAGTGGCGCTTGCCGCCGGTCTGATCCTGTTCCTGCTGTTCGCGCTGCGTACCGTGCTGCGCCAGCGCACGCGCTACGTCTTGAGCGACGAGACGCTTTGCGTCGACGGCCCGGCCGGCACGCTGGTCGAGTGGTCGCGCATCGACCGCCTGAAGCTCAGTTACTTCTCGACCAAGCGCGACCGTTCGGATGGCTGGATGCAGCTCAGCGTCGGGTCCATCGGCGGCCGCCGCGTCAAGGTCGATTCAACGCTCGACGGCTTCCACGACATCGTGGAGCATGCGGCTCATGCCGCCGAGAAGGCTGGCGTCGAGATGACCTTGGCGACACGCGCCAATCTGCGGTCGATGGATATCGTCGTGGCGGACGCTTCAGAGTTGGATCGGGAACCGGTGGCATGAGCGATCTGCTGAGCGTCCAGAACCTCACGATCGAGTTCGGCGTTCACGAAGGCGTCCTGCGCGCCGTAGACAACGTCTCCTTCGCGATCCCGCAAGGCGGCACGCTGGCGCTGGTGGGCGAGTCGGGTTCCGGCAAGTCGGTGTGCAGCCAGGCGATCATGGGTCTGCTGCCGCGCAACGCCAAGATTCACGGCGGCAAGATCCTCTTCGACGATCCGCGCACCATCGGCAATCCCATCGACATCGCCAAACTCGACCGCACCGGCGCGGAAATGCGCGCCATCCGCGGCGGCCGCATCTCCATCATCTTCCAGGAGCCGATGACCTCGCTCTCGGCGTTGCATACCGTGGGCGACCAGATCGGCGAGGCGGTGCAGCTGCATGGCAGCCAGATCGGCGGCAGCCGTCTTTCCAACACACATTCGCTGGGCGACCAGATCACCGAAGCCGCCGCGATAGCGGGCAAGAAGCTGGGCCGCGCAGAGGCCGATGCGCTGACCGTCGACATGCTGCGCATGGTGGGCTTCCCCGATCCAAAGCGCGCGCTGCGCACCTATCCCTTCGAACTCTCGGGCGGCCTGCGCCAGCGCGCCATGATCGCCATGTCGCTGGTCTGCCGGCCGGCGCTGCTGATCGCCGACGAACCGACCACGGCACTCGATGTCACCATCCAGGCCCAGATCCTGCAGCTCATCAAGGACCTGCAGAAAGAACTCGGCATGGCCCTGCTGATGATCACCCACGATCTCGGCGTCGTCGCCAACATGGCCGACGACATGGTCGTGATGTATCGCGGCTAGGTCGTCGAATCGGGCGACCTGCACGAGATCTACAAGGATCCGCAGCATCCTTTCTTGAAGGCGCTGCTGCACGCGGTGCCACGCTTCGACATGGCGCCGGGCGAGCGGCTGGTGCCGATCCGCGAGATCACTGCGGCGACCGGCCATCTCTTGAAGGAAAAGGCCGCGGTGACGCCGACGCCGGACTTCGATC
>JBBRFD010000194.1:0-8993 GCA_038224985.1 Reyranellales bacterium | reverse complement strand
CCCATGTTGGATTGCGCCCGCGCGACGCCGGCCTGCGCCAGTGGCGCCCAGAGATCGAGCGCCACGCCATGATCGCCCGCCTGCCAGGCGGCGAGCGCCTCGGCCATCTGCCGCTCAGGCGATGCCACCCGCTCGCGGCCTAGGAGTTTGCCTATCCAAGACATCGCTGTTTCCCGGCCGGGCCTAGGATTGCGGCTCTGGATCGTGTTCGTCCATGGTGCCCAGCACAAAGGGATTGGGCGCGCGGGCAAAGCCCTCTTCGCCGACCAGCACGTCGAGGCCGAGCGAGGCGAGGTCGTCGGCCAGCGCTTCGAGCGCCTGGACCTTCTCGATATAGAAGACCTTGGAATAGCCCTGGCAGCTCCCGCAGCATTCGGCCCGCAGATAGGACGTGCCGGCGAGATTGCGGAAGGAGATTTTGTCGGTGCTGCCGCAATGGACGCAGCGCACCCGCACGTAACGCCACGCCGTGGAACAGAGGGAACAATGGAGATGGCGGTGGCCGAACTTCGTGCCGCCGGGAGCGACGATGCCGGAGACCGGGGGCGATCCGCAGGCCGGGCACTGACCCGTCTCCGGCGACGCGGTGTCGAGATCGCCCCTGTCGAGCAGCGCCGCCATGCGCGTCCAGGCGACTTGCAAGGCCGCGGCGACGAAAACCGCCTGGCCTGCTTCGCCGGCCGTCACATCGCCTTGCAGGAAGCGATCGGCCTGGGCTTCGAGGTCGGCGGCGTTCGCGGCCAGCAGCGTCGCACGGGCGGCCTGAGCCGGCTGCGGCAACAGGCTGCAATCGACCTTCTCGAGGATGCGCGACAACGCCACCCTCCAGCTCTCGTCGCGCTTCCAGGTGGCGGGGTCGAGCGGCGCCTGATGCACGAGCTTCGCCGTGGCGAGCTGCATCGGGCCCGGCAGGGAGCCTGGCGGCAAGCCATCGAGGCTTTCGTGCTGGGCTGCGACAACCGCGCCCATCAGGCGCAGGAAGCCCTCCAGTTCATGGCCTTCGGCCAGCGCGCGCAGGCGCGCGGCGCGGCGCGAAAAGACTGTGGCAAGGTCGGGCAGACGGACGGGCGCGCTCTCGGCGATCTCGCCGAGCGTATTCTCGCCGTATGCGGTGGTGGGCTCAGCCGGACCTTTGCTCAGGGTTTGCCGACTTCCTGGCGGAACCACTTGCGGTGGTGCTTCCAGGCCCAGCCGCCGGAGACCGAACCGCGCGTCATGGCGCGCAGCGTGCCCTTAACCCAGATGGCGGCATAGACATGGACGATCCAGATCAGGATGGCACCGATGGCACAAAGCGCATGCGCAACAGCGGCCAGGCGCTTCTGGTCGATCGTGGTGGCGTCGTAGAAATAGGTATCCCAGAGCACGAAGCCGCTGCCCAGCAGCACGAGGATGAGAATCGACTGGCCCCAAAAGACGAGCTTCTGGCCGGCATTGTACTTGCCGAGTTCGGGCAAGCCCTCTTCCTTGTTGTTGATCACCGCACCCAGGTTCTTCATCCAGACCGTGTCTTCGCGCTTCCAGAAGTTGAGCGTGAAGAAGCGGATGAAGAGGCCAAGGAAGCTGACCGCCAGGACGACGCCGATCCACGGATGCAGGATGCGTGTCCACTGACCGCCGCCGAACAGGCCGGTGAAGAAGAACAGCGAGGGATGGAACAGCGCCAACCCGCTGATCGCCAGCAGGATCAGCGAGACCGCCGTGATCCAGTGATTGATGCGCGCCGCCGTCGTGTAGCGGCTGACAGGCTTGGCTTCGACGATAGGAGCTTCCGTGCTCATGCCCGGTCGCTCCCTTCCAGTTCAGCGGCCTTGTGTTCGTCTTCCTCGGTGACCCGATTGGGGCCCTTGGTGACGTAGTGCATGAGGCCGAAGACGCCGGCGAAGGCGATGGCGGCGAGCGACAGCGGCTTCATCACGCCCTTCCACACGCCGACCAGCGGGCTGATGCGGGGATTGTCGGGCAGGCCGGAATAGAGCGACGGCTTGTCGGAATGATGCAGCACATACATGACATGCGTGCCGTTGACGCCCTGCGGATTGTAGAGGCCGGCGTTCTTGTAGCCGCGCGACTTCAGGTCGGTGATGCGCTTGTCGGCATGGGCGATCATGTCGGCCTTGGTGCCGAAGTAGATCGCCTGGGTCGGGCAGGCCTTGGCACAGGCCGGCGCCTGGCCGACGACGACGCGGTCGGAGCACAGCGTGCACTTGTAGGCCTTGGCATCGACCTTGGAGATGCGCGGGATATTGAAGGGGCAACCCTTCACGCAATAGCCGCAGCCGATGCAGTTGTCGGAGATGAAGTCGACGATGCCGTTGGTGTACTGCACGATGGCGCCCGGCGCCGGGCAGGCCTTGAGGCAGCCCGGGTCGTCGCAATGCATGCAGCCGTCCTTGCGGATCAGCCACTCGAGATTGTCGCCCTGCTCCAGCTCGGCGAACTTCATCACCGTCCAGGAAGTAGGGGTCAGATCGGTCGGGTTGTTGTAGGTGCCGTCGGTGACGTCGATGGCCTGGTCGAGCTGGTTCCATTCCAGGCAGGCCGTTTGGCAGGCCTTGCAGCCGATGCACTTGCTGACATCGATCAGCTTGGCGACTTCGACGGCGGCGGACTTGCCGGCCGCCGGCGGCGCCACGGAGGAGGCGGAGCGTCGGCGAAGGTCGAGGGCTTGAAGAACGGACATATCGCCCTCCCTTAAACCGTGGCCGGCGGCGAAGCCGGTGCGGTGGTTTTCTTCACATCGACCAGGAACGCCTTGTATTCGGGCGTATTGGTGCTGGCGTCGCCGACCGACGGCGTCAGCGTGTTCACCGGCTGCGACTTCCGGGTGTGCCCGATGAAGCCATAATGGATCGGCAGGCCGATGACATCGCAGGGCTTGCCGTCGACCATGATCGGCCGGATGCGCTTGCTCACCGACGCCTTGCACTTGATCGCGCCGCGCTGGCTCGAAACCTCGACCCAGTCGCCGTTCGATATGCCCTTGGCCTTGGCCAGGCGCTCGCCCATCTCGACGAACATCTCGGGCTGCATGACGGCGTTGTTGTGGACGTTCTTGGTCCAGTAGTGGAAGTGTTCGGCGAGGCGGTAGCTGGTCGCCACGATCGGGAATTTGTCGGGCGTGCCGAACGACTTGGCATCGGAAGCGAAGACGCGCACCACCGGATTGCTGCTGACCTTGGGATGCAGCGGGTTGGCGAGATAGGCGTCCATCGGCTCGTAATGCTCGGGGAACGGGCCGTCCGGCATGGTGCCGCGGGCGAACAGTCGCGCGGTGCCTTCCTGGTTCATGATGAAAGGTCCGACTGCCTTGTCGGGTGCGATGGTCGGGGCATAGTCCGGCACGTCGCCGCCGACCCAACGCGAGCCGTTCCATGTGATGTACTTCTTGCGCTCGCTCCATGCCTTGCCGGCGGGATCGGCCGAGGCGCGGTTGTAGAGTACCCGGCGATTGGCGGGCCAGGCGAAGCCCCAGTTCGGATGGATGCCGAGGCCGGTCGGATCGCTGGCGTCGCGGCGCATCGACATGTTGCCAGCCTCGGTATAGACGCCGGTGTAGATCCAGCAGCCGCCCGAGGTTTTGCCGTCGGCCCGCATCAGGCCGAAGGTGGGCAGGAGCTTGCCGGCGGCCAGCAGCGTCTTGGCGGGATCGGCCGGATCCGGCAGATCCTCGATGGCGTAGCCGTTGATTTCTTTCAGCACTTCCGCCGGATCGGGATTGCCCGGCTTGGCATAGGCCCAGGCCAGATTGACGATCGGGTCGGGATAGGCGCCGCCGTCCTTGGCATAAAGCGCGCGCAGACGAAGATTGAGATCGGAGACGATCTCGATGTCGCTGCGCGATTCACCGGGACCTTCCGCCGCCTTCCAATGCCACATGATGACACGGCTGGAATTGGTGGCGCTGCCTTCCTCCTCGGCATAGGTCGAGGCCGGCAGCTGGATGACTTCGGTCTGGATGGCCTTGGGATCGACGTTGTTGTACTCGCCGTGGTTCTCCCAGAAGCGCGCGGTCTCGGTCTCCAGCGGATCGATGACGACCATCCACTTGAGCTTGGCGAGGCCCGACACGACCTTGGCCTTGTGGGGCGCCGCCATCATGATGTTGAGGCCCTGGCAGAACAGGCCGTTCATCTGGCCCGCCGCCATCATGTCGACCATCTTCAGCACGTCGTAGCTGGTGTCGAATTTGGGCAGGTAGTCGTAGGCCCAATCGTTGTCCTTGGTCGCGGACGCACCGAAGAAACTCTTTTGCTGGCTGACGAAGAATTTCTCGTAGTTCTGCCAGAAGCTGGTCTGGCCGGGCCGGAGAGGCTTGAAGCCGCGCGACTTCATGTAGTCGGCGTAGGTCGCCTCGCGGTCGGTCGGCAGGACGAGGTAGCCCGGCGTCGAGGTGCTGAGCAGGGCAAGATCGGTGATGCCCTGCACGTTGGAATGGCCGCGCAACGCGTTCACGCCGCCCCCCGGCACGCCCATGTTGCCCAGCAGGAGCTGGATCATGGCCATGCTGCGGATGTTCTGGGCGCCCGTGGTGTGTTGAGTCCAGCCGAGCGCGTACATCGACGTCATCGAGCGCTCGCCATTGGCCGTCGAGGCGATCATCTCGCAGATCTCGAGGAACTTCGCCTTGGGTGTGCCGGTGATGCGCTCCACCATTTCGGGCGTGTAGCGCTCGACATGGACCTTCAGAAGATTGATCGCGCAACGCGGATTCTGCAGCGTGTCGTCGACCTTGGCCATGCCCTGCTCGTCGAGCTCGTAGTCCCAGGTCGAGCGGTCGACATAGCTCTTCTTCGATTCGTCGAAGCCGGCGAACAGGCCGTCCTGGAAGCCGAAGCCTTCCTTCACGAG
Organism: Reyranellales bacterium; assembly: GCA_038224985.1. GTDB lineage: Bacteria > Pseudomonadota > Alphaproteobacteria > Reyranellales > Reyranellaceae > Reyranella. The sequence continues at coordinate 4,142 of JBBRFD010000194.1, read as the reverse complement.
GTAAGAGGCGTTGGTATAGGCCTTGACGTATTCCTGGTGGATTTTGCCATTGCCCAGCAGATAACGCATCACGCCCGACAGGAACGCGATATCGGTGCCCGGACGGATCGGGGCATAGACGTCGGCAACCGCGGCGGAGCGCGTGAAGCGCGGATCCACCACGAACAGCTTGGCGCCGTAGTTGGCCTTGGCTTCAGTGACCCACTTGAAGCCGCAGGGGTGTGCTTCAGCGGCATTGCCGCCCATGATCAGAACGACATCGGCATTCTTGATGTCATTCCACGAGTTCGTCATGGCGCCGCGGCCGAATGTGGGGCCAAGACTGGCCACCGTCGGTCCGTGTCATATTCGTGCTTGGTCCTCGAAGGCCAATATGCCGGTCGCGCGAACGAACTTGTAGGTCAAATAACCCGCTTCGTTGCTGAGCGAGGAGCCGCCGAAGAAGCCCGTGCTCAGCCAGCGGTTGACCGTAACGCCATCGCGGTTCTTGGCGATGAAATTCTTGTCGCGGTCTTCCTTCATGAGCTTGGCGATGCGATCCATCGCGAAGTCCCAAGTCACGCGCTCGAATTTGTCGGTGCCCGGCTTGCGGTGCATCGGGTATTTCAGCCGGTTGGCGCTGTGCACAAAGCCGAGAGACGCCGCGCCGCGCGGACAAAGCGTGCCGCGATTGACCGGATGATCGGGATCGCCCTCGATATGGACGACTTTGGGCTTGGCGTCCTTGCCCACGCCATCGGGCATCGAATAGATCAGAACGCCACAGGCAACGGCGCAATAGGGGCAGGCGTTACGGGTCTCCGTCGCCTTTTCCAGGCGGAACGGCCGGACGCCAGCGGCAAGCGCCTCGCCTGCATCGACGAAGCCCAAGGCACCGACGGAAGACGCGGCAAGACCAGCCGCGCTGACTTTCATGAATCGCCGACGCGTAACGGTCATGAGCAGCTCCATCCCTAATGACGCACCAGCGCTTAGGCGCCTTGTTTCGCATTGTGCGTCTTGCGGCAGTGAAACCCGGCAGATCGACTGAATCAACTAAAAATGTCATAAAATTGAGATATTTCCCGCATTTGTGATCGTTTGAGCTTTTCCGCATAACGGCCGCCATGAACCTGCGAGTCGTCGCGCTGACCGTCCTGACGATGGCAGCCTTTGCCGCCAATTCCCTGCTCTGCCGCCTGGCGCTGGCCGGCACGACCATCGATGCCGCGAGCTTCACCGCCATCCGCATCGCCTGTGGCGCCGCCATGCTGGCCGTGATCCTGCGCAGCCAGGGCAAGCGGCCGATGGCGGGCGGCAGCTGGCCGGCGGCGGCGATGCTCTTTGCCTATGCCGCAGGCTTTTCCTTCGCTTACCGGGAGTTGACCGCCGCGACCGGCGCCCTGCTTCTCTTCGGCGCCGTGCAGATCGCCATGTTGGGCTACGGCTTCTTCCGGGGAGAACGCCTGGGTCTCCTGCCCTCGCTCGGCCTGCTCGCCGCCTTGGCTGGCCTCGGCGTGCTGCTGATCCCCGGCTTCGAGACGCCGTCGCTGACGGCCGGCGGCTGCATGGTCGGAGCGGGCCTCGCCTGGGCCGCTTATTCGCTGCTCGGCAAGGGCACCAGCAATCCAACCGAGGCGACGGCCGGCAACTTCCTGCGCGCCGTGCCCTTCGCCGCCGTGCTCGGGCTTGCCACCATGGGCACCGCGAATGTCGACAGGACCGGCGCGCTCTATGCCGCCTTATCCGGCGCGATCACCTCGGGCCTCGGCTACGTGCTCTGGTACGCCGTGTTGCCGCGCCTCAAGGCGACCTCGGCCGCCACCATCCAGTTGAGCGTACCGATCATCGCCACGCTGGGCGGCGCGCTGCTGCTGGCCGAGCCGATCACCGGCCGGCTGCTCATCGCCTCGGTCGCGATCATCGGCGGCATCGCCCTGGTCATCAGCAGCAAGCGATAGGGCGAGGGTCCGGGAAAGCAATTCCCGTACCGCTGGCACACATGACGGCCACACGCGATCTGCACTTGCCGCGCCATGCAGCGCCCCTACGATGACGTCCGGAAGAGAGGATTTAATAGTGACCGAGACTGCCGATCCGATCGCCTTGGAATTGTTCAAGAACGCCATTTTCTCCATCGCCGATGAGATGGCGCTGACGGTGTTCCGCACGACCTATTCGGGCGTGCTCAAGGACAACATGGATTATTCGACGGGCTTCGCCGATGCCAATGGCAAGCTCGCGGCCCAGGGCCTGACGCTGCCCGGCCATCTCGGCTCCGTGCCGACGGCGATGGAATCGATCATGCGGCACTTCGAGGGCGACATGGCCCCAGGCGACGTCTTCATCATGAACGACCCGTTCGACGGCGGCATGCATCTGCCCGACATCTTCATCCTGAAGCCGCTGTTCCACGAGGGCGAGCGCCTGGCCTTCGCCTGCACGGTTTGCCACCACATCGATGTCGGCGGCCGCGTCGCCGGCTCGAACGCATCCGATTCGACGGAAATCTATGCCGAAGGCCTGCGCATCGCGCCGATGAAGCTCTACGACAAGGGCGTGCTCAACAAGACGATCATGACGTTCATCGAGAAGAACGTGCGACTGCCGGTCCAGCTCTTCGGCGACCTGCGCGCCCAGCTCGCCGCCTGTCACATCGGCGAGAAGCAATTCGCTGAGATTGTCGCGCGCTACGGCGCCGAGAAAACCAAATTCTACCTCAATGAGGTGATCGACTACGCCGAGCGCCTGACGCGCGCAGCCCTTGCCCAGCTGCCCGACGGCGAATGGAGCTTCGAGGACTGGATCGACGACGACGGCGTCGATTACGGCAAGCCGATCCGGCTCTTCGTTACCATCCGCAAGAAGGATGGCCACATGGTCGTCGACTGGACGGGCACCAATCCGCAGGTCAAGGGCGCCATCAACAACACGCTCTCCTTCACCAAGGCCGCCTCCTATACCGGCGTGCGCTCCGTGCTGCCGCCAGGCATTCCCAACAACGAAGGCGTGTTCCGCGCCATCGAGGTGATCTGCCCGCCCGGCACTGTCGGCAACGGCGTGCTGCCGGCGGCCTGCGCGGCGCGCGGCCTCACCGGCTTCCGCATGGTCGACTGCATGTTCGGCGCACTCGCCATGATGCTGCCGGATCGCGTCAAGGCAGCAGGCGACGGCGGCAATACCGGCATCTCGATCGGCGGCTATGACGACAACCGCAAGCCCTTCGTCTATGTCGACTTCACCTGCGGCGCCTGGGGCGCCCGGCCCTTCGCCGATGGCCCCGATGGCAATTCGCATATGTTCGCCAACATGGCCTCGCATTCCATCGAGGTCACCGAGGCCGAGCAGCCCATCCAGTTGCTGGCCTATGAGTTCGTGGCCGACAAGGCGGGCGCCGGCAAATATCGCGGCGGCGTGCCCTTCCGGCGCGACTACAAATTCCTCGAAGGCGAAGGCATGCTGCAGGTCCGCTCCGACCGCCGCGATCACCGGCCCTTCGGTCTCTACGGTGGCAGCCCCGGTGGTCCCTCGGAGAATTACCTCAACCCCGAGGGCGAGAACCGCCTGCTGCCGTCGAAGCTCACCATGACGGTGAAGCGCGGCGACATCTTCCGCCATGTGCTGGCCGGTGCGGGAGGCTGGGGCGATCCGCTGGAGCGCGACCCCGTGTCCGTGCTGAAGGACGTGCGCAACGAGCTGCTGTCGCAGGCCAAGGCGCTGGCCGATTACGGTGTCGTCATCGACACCAAGGCGTGGACGATCGACGCGGCCGCCACGGCGCGCCGCCGCACCGAGATCGCCAAGTCACGCGGCTGGACGACCGTACCCAAGGTTCAACGGCACGATCCGATGCCGCTCGCGCGCGCCGCGGAGTAGAGTTCCATGACCGTTACCTATCGCGTCGGTGTCGACATCGGCGGCACCTTCACCGACATCGTGCTGCTCGGCTCCGACGGCGACATCCACACCAATAATTTTTCCTCCAGCGGCGCCAACGACCCCCAGCCCATCGTCGAGGGGTTGAGCGAGTTCTTCAGCGTGTCCGTACTCGCGGGAGAGGCCATCGAGGAAATCCGCCACGGCACGACCGTCGCTTCCAACGCCATCCTCGAGCACAAGGGCGCCAGAGTCGGGCTGATCACCACCAAGGGCTTCCGCGACGT
>JBBRFD010000193.1:0-9005 GCA_038224985.1 Reyranellales bacterium | reverse complement strand
CGCGTACCGTCGAATTGCGCGCCTCCGAGGCGTTCGGCCGCTACAACCTCGAAATATTCCGTGCCCTTACCGGCCGAACGGTTGGCGCAACCGGCTCTTCTTGATAAGACCCCCGAATTAGTTTCCGGAGGAATTCAAATGTCCGTCGCCGCCACACCGATCAAGAGCGCCGCCAAAGGCATCCGCGCCGACGCCAAGCCGTTCGACTGGGAAGATCCGTTCTCGATCGACGACCAGCTGACCGAGGACGAACGCGCCATCCGCGACGCCACGCGCGACTATTGTCAGGACAAGCTGATGACCCGCGTGCTGGAAGCCAACCGGCACGAGAAGTTCCACCGCGAGATCATGAACGAAATGGGCGCCTTGGGTCTGCTCGGCTCGACCCTGCCCGAGAAATACGGCTGCGCCGGCGCCAACTACACGACCTACGGCTTGGTCGCCCGCGAGGTCGAGCGTGTCGATTCGGGCTATCGCTCGGCCATGTCGGTGCAGTCCTCGCTGGTCATGCATCCGATCTACGCCTACGGCACCGAAGAGCAACGCATGAAGTACCTGCCCAAGCTGGCGACCGGGGAATGGGTCGGCTGCTTCGGCCTGACCGAGCCCGACCACGGCTCGGATCCCGGCGGCATGATGACCCGCGCCGTCACCGTTCCCGGCGGCTACAGCGTTTCGGGCTCGAAGATGTGGATCACCAACTCGCCGATCGCCGATGTGCTGGTCGTCTGGGCCAAGCTCGACGGCGGCGCCATCCGCGGCTTCATCCTCGAACGCGGCATGAAGGGTCTCGCCACGCCCAAGATCGAGGGCAAGTTCAGCCTGCGTGCCTCGGTCACCGGTGCCATCATGATGGACGAAGTCATGGTGCCGGTCGAAAATATGCTGCCCAACGTCTCGGGCCTCGGTGGCCCCTTCGGCTGCCTCAACAACGCCCGCTTCGGCATCGCCTGGGGCGCCATGGGTGCAGCCGAATTCTGCTTCAAGCAGGCGCGCGCCTATACTATGGACCGCAAGCAGTTCGGCCGGCCGCTCGCCGCCAACCAGCTGATCCAGAAGAAGCTCGCCGACATGCAGACCGAGATTGCACTGGGCCTGCAGGCCTGCCTGCGCGTTGGCCGTCTCAAGGACGAAGGCAAGGCCCAGCCGGAGATGATCTCGCTGATCAAGCGCAACAATTGCGGCAAGGCGCTCGACATCGCCCGCGTCGCCCGCGACATGCACGGCGGCAACGGCGTATCGGACGAATATCACGTCATCCGCCACGTCATGAACCTCGAGGCCGTGAACACCTACGAGGGCACCCACGACGTGCACGCCCTGATCCTCGGCCGCGCCATCACCGGCATCCAGGCGTTCTCGAGCGGCTCCTGAGGGATGGATTTCCCGCCGACCGGCGACATCGTCCTCGTTGTCGCCGGGGCGCTGACAGCGGGATTCTTCAACGGTCTGACCGGCACCGGCTATGCGCTGGCGGCACTGGGCTTCTGGCTGCACGTCATGTCGCCGCTGACGGCGGGCCCGCTGGTGGCCTTCTGCGCCGTCGGCGGTCATGCCCAGGCCTTGCCCGCGGTCTGGCGCGGCATCCGCTGGCCCCGCCTCTGGCCCTTCCTGATCGCCGGCCTGGTCGGCGTGCCGGTCGGCACCCTCCTGCTGCAGCACGTCCAGCCACAGCCGCTGAAGCTCGGCGTCGGCACTCTGCTGATCCTCTATGTCGGCTGGACCTTCCTCATGCGCCGTCCGCCGGTCGTGACCTTTGGCGGTCGCGTGGCCGATGGCGCGGCGGGCCTGACCGGTGGTGTGCTGGGCGGCATGGCGAGCCTCAGCGGGCCGATACCAATCATGTGGGTGCAGCTTCGCGGCTGGAGCAAGGACGAGCAGCGCGGCGTCAGCCAGCCCTACAACATGGCCATTCTGGCCGTGGCCCTGCTTTGGGCGGCTCTGAGCGGGTTGCTCGACCGGACGTTTCTGCTGTGGGCCGCCATCACCCTGCCGGTCTCCATGATCGGCAGCCGGCTGGGGCTAATGCTCTATGGCCGCGTCAACGACCTGCAGTTCCGCAAAATCGTGCTGATCTTCCTCGGCCTCTCCGGCGTCGTTCTGATCGCTACGTCGATCCGCTAACTGGCCGTTAGCCAGCGCAGGCAGTCGGCCTTGGCCAGAATTTCGCTGAGGCCGGGGGCATCCTTGGCCATGGCGTACTTGCGGCGGATCTCGGCCAACGACCGCGCATGATACTTCTGCGGCACTTGCGTCCAGGCCGTACCCCGCAGCGTCATCGAGAATTCCTTGTCCTCGCGCGTGATCGCCAGGGCATTGGCCGTCGACCACGGCAGGAACATCGCACCGACCTCCTCGGCTAGCAGAGGCGACAGTGTCGCCGCCAGCGTCTCCCAAGCCTCGAAGTCGCCCTCGACCTTGGGGGTGAGCATGCGCGCGATCCAAGACATCACCTGAGGTGACGAGGCCCGCATGATCGCGCCCGGCGTCGGATCGGTGGCGGCCTCGTAGAGCTGGGCCCAGAGCCCGAAATCGGCGAAGGACGGCCGGCCGCCCAGCACATAGGGCCAGCTCGCCAGATGCGCCTCCAGCAGGCCGAGCAGACGCTTGAACGAATCCTCGATCACCGGCTTGGTCGTCTCGTTGGAACCGACGAAACCGATGCGGCCCATCATGCGCTCGGCCACGGCGGCGCGCGCCTGCGCGACCGGCAGTGTGTCTTGAGCCCCCATCATCTGGGTCGCGATGCGTTCGGCGGTGGCCCAGACGTCCGGCTGGTAATACCAGCGGTAATGAAACATCGGCTTGTTGACCCACTCGTCGCCATATTCCTCCAGCAGCGCCGAAAGGAAGGCGAGCGCTGGATCGGCCGGCACCAGCGATGGCTCGGGATGGGCCTTCTCGAAGCGTTCCATGATCGGTGTCGAATCCTGCACGCCCTCGCCTTCCGGCGTCACGACCAGAGGGACCAGCGGCAGCTTGGCGTATTTGTGGAACTCGGGCTGGTTGGCGGGCGAGCGCAGCAGCCATTCGTGCGGCAGGCCCTTGAAGCGGAAAAAACTGCGCACCTTCACCGAATAGGGCGAAAGCTCCGAGCCGAAAATCCGGTAGGTCACGTCAGATCCAGCGCTTGCGCTTCAGCCAGAAGAACAGGCCGCCGACCACCAGCACGACCAGCACCCAGAAGAAGGCGTAGCCATGCCGCCAGCCCAGTTCCGGCATATTGCCGGCGTCGCGGTCGAAGTTCATGCCGTAGATGCCGGCGAGGAAGCTGAGCGGCATGAAGAAGACCGTGATCAGCGCCATGGTCTTCATCACCTCGGACATGCGGTTCGAGGAATGCATCAGATAGACTTCCATCAAGCCGTTGGTCATTTCACGGTAGCTCTCGACCAGTTCCAGAACGCCCACGGCATGGTCGAAGCAGTCGCGCAGATAGGTGCGCGTCTCCGGCATGATGAAGGGCGTCTCCGGCCGCATGATCGCCAGTATCGTCTCGCGCTCGGCCCATTCGATCCTGTGGAAGGCGATTAGCGCGCGCCGCGCCTGATGGATATGGTTGAGCGTGGCATCGGTCGGCTCACCCAGCGCCTCGTCCTCCAGCTCCTCGAGATGCGCCGACAGGGTCTCGATCAGCGGGAACTTGCGGTCGACGACCAGATCGATCAGGGCATAGACGAGATAGTCGATGCCGAAGCTGCGCAGGCGCGAACCCGAGGTGCGCAGGCGCTCGCGCACCGGTTTGAAGATGTCCTTCTTGTGCTCGTGGAAGGAGATCACATAGTTTTCGCCGAAGAAGATGCTGACCTGCCGACCCAGCAGAACCCCTTCCTCGTAATCCGGGTCGTTCAGAACGATGAAACCCTGCCCGTCGTAGATGTCGAGCTTGCTGCGTTGGTGGGAATGGAACACATCTTCCAGTGCCAGAGGATGCAGATTGAAGGCCATGCCGAGATCTCGCAGCATCTCAGAGCTGGGCCGCCCGGCCACGTCGATCCAGGTCTTGGCCGGCGTACCAAGGTGGAACCGACACTCGTCGACCGTGACCTCGGTCAGCACCTCGACATCTTCCTGGGTATACTCGACCAGCGTGAAATCGAGCGCCTCGTCGGGCACCGGCGCTCGGCCGGTCAGCGTGCCGGGTGCGGTCCCTGGCTTGGTATGGCGATGGAAAATGGCGTCCATTGGATCCGTCAGATTTCCTGCATGCGTTGAACGTCGGGCTTGCCGTCGAGATAGTCGCCAAGCTTGCGTCCAAACTCCCTGAAATGCGGTGCCGCGCGATGGGCCGCCAGTGCCGCATCGTCGTCGTAACGCTCCAACATGACGTAGACATTAACATCGTCGGTCTTGTGCAACGCGTAGAGCTTATTGCCCGGCTCGTCGGCCTGCACCTTGGCTTGCAACGCCTTCATTGTCGCCTCGAAATCGGCGTTGCTGCCGGGCTTGATGGTGAGCTTGGCGATGATGCCGATCATGTCTTCTCTCCCTATTTCTTCTTTTGGTCGATGACACGTCCGCTGGCATAGAAGCGGTTGTGCGTCGGACTGATGATGATTTCGTTGATGCAGGCCCGCGCCGGCATCGAGGCCACGAAGGCGATGGTGCGGCCAAGATCCTCCTCCTGCAGCATGCGGTCCTGCTCGTTCTTGGGCGGCACCACGGGCCGCTTCAGCAGGATCGGCGTCGCCACCTCGGCCGGGCAGATGACACAGGCGCGTAGGCCATTGCCACCTTCCTCGGCGTTAATGCTCTCGGTCAGCGCGGCCGCGCCGAACTTGGACGCGGTGTAGCTCGGACCGGCCATCGGCAGCACGTATTTCCCGAGCCAGCTCGAAATATTGATCACCAGCCCGTCGCGGCGCTTGCGCATGCCCGGCAGCACGGCGTGGCAGCAATAGAACATGCCGTCGAGGTTGGTACGGACCACGTCCTCCCAGGCCTCGACCGTGACGCTCTCCCAGCTGCGGTTGGGAACATTGGTACCGGCGCTGTTTACGAGAATATCGATGCGACCATGCTTCTTCTCGATCGCCGCGGCGACCCGCGCAGCCGCTTTTTTATCGGCGACGTTCAGCTTGCGCGCCTCAGCCTTGCCGCCAGCCTGCTTTATGAGATCGACCGTGACCTTGAGCGTCGCCTCCGAGCGGCCCGAGACCACGACCGTGGCACCGTCCGTCGCCAGCGCCATTGCGCCTGCCCGGCCGATGCCGGTGCCGCCACCCGTCACCCAGGCGACTTTGCCGGAAAGAACGCCTGTCATTGCGGCCTCTTCTTCACGAGGTATTTGTGCTCGCCGTCGCTTACGAGGTCGCCGGCCTGATTGTGGATGGTGAGCTTCATGACCACGACGCCGGTGGTGCGGCCGGGCTTCAATTCGCCTACCTCCAGCATGGGGTAGAGCGTGTCACCGACATAGACGGGCTTGAGAAACCGCGAGGACTGTTCGAGGAAGCCGATCAGCGACTCGCCCACGATATGGGGGAAGATGCCGCCGCCCGCCGCGCCCTGGATCGCCACCTGCAGGCCATGCGCGAGCATGTCCCGATGGCCCAGCGCCTTACAGTATTCGCGGTCGTAGTGGATCGGGTGATTGTCGCCACTGGCGAGCTGGAAGGCCGAGAACAGCGCCTCGGTCTGGGTACGGGAATTGATGTAGAACTTCTGTCCGACCGTCAGGTCCTCGAACCAGTGCGTCGGTCCGAAGCGGTGCTCTGCCGGATTGAATTTGACAGCTTCCGCCACGCGCCTCTCCCTGCTTCCGTCGCCACCTTAGGCGGTTGGCGCCTTGCGGGCCATGCCGTCGAACAGGTCGAGCATGCGCTCGCGCCAGGCATGGACGGGGTCGTCGGCCTCCAGCAGCACCAGCGGGCTGATCGAACGTGGCCACATGAAGGTGCCGGCGAGGATGTAATCGGGATAGGCCGGCTCGGCACCTGCCAGGAATTTCTGTTCCTTCAGCATACGGCGGGCTGGTTCGAGCGCCGTCCGCAAGGCTGTGATCCCCTTCTCGCGCGCCTTGGTCTGGAAGGCGGTGAAGTCGGTGGTGCCCAGCCGCTTGCCGCGTGTTTCGGCGATATAGGCTTTGTCCTCGGGCCGTACGCGGTCGTAGAGATCGCCGATGATCAGCGGGAAGATCGCGCCATTGATCGAGATATCGGTCCAGCCATTGATGAAGCGCGAGAAAGACCTTCCCATCTCGCTGCGCAGCAACAGGCGATCAGTGTACATGTCGTCGAGATGGACGGCGATGCCCCAGCTGTCCTTGACCGGCATGTCGCCGTCCTTAATAACCGGCACCGTCTTGGAATCGGCGAAGGCGATCTTCTCCTTTTCGGTGAAGCCCGTGGGCACCTCGTCCCATTTCAGGCCTTTGTGCGCGAGCGCGAACTTGGCGCGCCAGCAGAACGGGCTGGGCCGGCGGTCGTCCTGGAAGACGAGATCGTAGAGCGTGATCATGGTTGGTCTATTTCCCATCCAGCATTTTGACGATGCCGGAAAAATCCTTGGCGGCATTGCCACTGTTGACGAAGAGACTGAAGAGCTGCGCGGCTTCGGCACCGAGCGGCGTGGTGGCGCCTGAAGCCGCCGCCGCCTGCTGCGCGAGCATGAGGTCCTTCAGCATCATCGCCGCCGTGAAGCCGGCCTGATAGTCGCGGTTGGCCGGCGAGGTCGGCACTGGGCCCGGCACCGGGCAGTAATTGGTGAGCGACCAGCACTGACCGGACGCCGTCGAGGCGACATCGAAGAGCTTCTGGGCATCGAGGCCCAGGCGCTTGGCCAGCATGAAGCCTTCGCTGACAGCGATCATCGAAATGCCGAGGATCATGTTGTTGCAGATCTTGGCCGCCTGGCCGTTTCCGCTGCCGCCGGCATGAACGATGTTCTTGCCCATCTGGTCGAGGAACGGCTTGGCCTTGGCGAAACCCGCGTCGCTGCCACCGACCATGAAGGTGAGCGTGCCCGCCGTCGCGCCGCCGACGCCGCCCGATACAGGTGCATCGACCATGGTGAATCCCGCCTTCTCAGCCAGTCCCGCCACATGCCGGGCGCTTTCGACATCGATGGTCGAGCAATCGATCAGCAACGCGCCCTTGGCGACATTGGCCAGCACGTCCTTCTCGTAGACTTCGCGGACATGCTTGCCCGCCGGCAACATGGTGATGACAACCTCGGCGTCCTTTACGGCTTCGGCCGCGGAGGCCGCCTTGCGCGCGCCCTTCTCGACGGCGGCACTGACGGCCGAGGCCGACAGGTCGAAGGCCGCGACCTGATGCTGCGCCTTGATGAGATTGGCGGCCATCGGGCCGCCCATGTTGCCAAGACCGATGAAGGCGACTTTCGCCATGCCGTTGCTCCCCTGTTGCCGCCTAGTCGAAGAACAGATCGTTCGACACCGGCTGGAAATGCTCCTCGACCAGCGCCCGCGTCACGCCGTCGATGGTCGGCGGATTCCACTGCGGCTTCTGGTCCTTGTCGATCAGCAGCGCGCGCACGCCTTCGAAGAAGTCATGGCCCTTCTGCATACAGCGCTGCGACATGCGATATTCGATCGTCATCGAATCCTCGAACGACCGGTTTGCGCAGCGCTTGAGCTGCTCCAGGGTGATCGCCATGGCCAGTGGCGAGAGCTTCATCAGCGCCGCGAGCTGCTTGTCGGCCCATTCGCCGCCCAGCTTCTTCAGCTTGGCCACGATCTCGGGAAGCGATTCGACCGAGAAGCAGCGGTCGATGTCCACCATCATGGCTGGCAAGGTCGGCGTACCGGCATCGTCGGCGAATTGGGCAATGACCGCGTCGACCTTCCTGTTGACATCGGGCCCGGCGAGATCGGCCTCGCCCAAGGCCCGCTCGAGGTCGTTGATTTTGGCGCTCGGCACGAAGGCATCGACGATGCCGGCCCATTGGGCATCGGCCGCCCTCAACCGATGGCTCGTTAGGGCCAGAAAGGTGCCCAGCGCGCCGGGCAGCCGCGTCAGGAAGTAGCCGCCGCCGACATCGGGAAAGAGGCCGATGGTGGTCTCCGGCATGGCAAACAGGAACTTCTCGCTGGCCACCGAGTGCGAGCCATGGACCGACATGCCGACGCCGCCGCCCATGTCGATGCCGTCGATCAGCGAGATCCAGGGCTTGGCAAAGCGATAGATGCGCCGGTTGACGATGTATTCGTCGCGGAAGAAGTCGCGGCGCATCGTGCCCGAGGGATTGTCGCGCATCTCGCGATAGAGGCCGGCAACGTCGCCGCCGGCACAGAAGGCCTTCTCACCCGCCCCGCGCAGCACCACCGCCTTGATCGCGGGGTCCTGCTCCCACTGCGGCATCATCCGTTCCATTTCGAGGATGATTCCATACGACAGCGAGTTCAGCACCTTGGGCCGGTTGAGCGTCATGACGCCCAGGCCGCTCTTCACCTCGAAAAGAATTTCAGCATCCAACATCGAACAGCTACCCCACCAACAACCGTCTCGAAATAATCACCCGCATGATCTCGTTCGTGCCTTCGAGGATCTGGTGCACGCGCAGGTCGCGCAAATAGCGCTCGATGGGAAAGTCCTTCAAGTAGCCGTAGCCGCCATGCAATTGCAGTGCTTCGTTGACGATGCGGAAGCCGGCATCGGTCGAGAAGCGCTTGGCCATGGCGGCGGCCTGCGTGGCTTCCGGCGACTTTGAATCGAGCAGCGAGGCCGCCCGCCACAGCAGCAGCCGCGAGGCATCGAGATCCGTCGCCATATCGGCTAGCTTGAACTGCGTCGCCTGGAAATCCGCCAATGGCTTGCCGAACTGCTTGCGCTCGACGACGTAGCGCGAGGCCGTCTCCAGGCAGGCACGTGCGCCGCCGACAGAGCAGGCCCCGATATTGATGCGTCCGCCGTCGAGACCCATCATCGCGATCTTGAAGCCGTGGCCTTCCGGCCCCAGCCGGTTGGCCACCGGCACCTTGCAATTCTCGAAGATCACCGAGGCCGTCGGCTGACTGTTCCAGCCGAGCTTGTTCTCCTGCTTGC
>JBBRFD010000192.1:0-9022 GCA_038224985.1 Reyranellales bacterium | reverse complement strand
ATCAGGCGCTGGACGATCTCGCCGGCAATGCCGGCGATGACGCGGCGGCCCTTCTGGGTTTCCCAGCCGACGAACTGGCCGACCGCGCCCGCCGTCGCAGCGCCGCCGAGAAAGCCGTGACGCTCGAACAGGACGGTGCGCGCGCCGGCGCGCGCCGCGGCGATGGCGGCCACCGTGCCGGCCATGCCGCCGCCGCCGGCCAGAACGTCGCATTCGATTGGCGTCATGGGGAGCTATATACTCCGGCGCCATAATGAACGGGAGGCAACAATGACCGATTTCCGGGCGCCCCGCGCCACACGCCGCGCCGCGCTGGGCGGGCTCGCGGCGCTGCCGCTGCTGTCCTCGGCCGCACGCGCGCAAACCTCGGACAAGGTGGCCATGGAAAAGGCCTCGATCGCGCTGGTGCGGCTGTCGTCGTCCAGTCCGATCTTCATCGCCCAGGAGAAGGGCTGGTTCAAAGAAGCGGGCCTCGAACTCTCGATGAAGGAATTCCAGTCGGCGGCGCAGGTGCCGCTGGCCGTGGTCTCGGGCGATGCCGATCTCGGCGTCACCGCATTCACGGCGGGCTTCTACAATCTCGCCGCCAAGGGCGGCCTCAAGGTCGTGGCGGCGCAGAGCGCGGAGCGGCCGGGCTATCAGCTCAACGTCCTAGCATCCACCAACCCGGCGTGGGATGCCGGCCTGCGCACGATCAAGGATCTCGCCGGCAAGCGCGTCGCCGTTACCACCATCGGCTCCTCGGTGCACTACTCGCTGGAAATCCTGTGCCGCAAGCATGGCGTCGACACCAAGGCCCTCACCATCGTTGCCCTGCAGTCGATCCCCAATATGGTGGCGGCCTTCAAGGGTGGCCAAGTCGATGCCGCGGTGCTTCCGGTCACGACCTTCCGCCAGGTCGAGGCCGATGGCAGCGGCAAGCCCATCGCCTTCGTCGGCGACGAGGTGCCGTGGCAGCTCGGCGCCGTCTTCACCTCGCCCAAGACCGTCACCGCACATCGCTCGATCGTCGAGAAGTTCCTGGCCGGTTACACGCGCGCCGCTGCCGTCTATCACGAGGCCTTCGGCAAGCGCGAGAACGGCAAGCTGATCCCGGGCCCGGGCTATGACGAAATGATCGGCATCCTGTCGGCCACTCTCAAGCAGCCGCCGGCGCAGATCGCCCAAGCTTTGCCCTTCATCGATCCGCAAGGCCGGCTCGATGTCGGCGATGTCTATCGGCAGGTGAAGTTCTGGCAGGGCCAGGGCCAGGTCGGCCGCGACGCCGACCCCAAGACCTTCATCGATTTGAGCTTCGTGAAGGGCCACCTGAACATTCCGGGCTGACGGCTCCCCGCCGGGAGCTGCCCGGATTGCGGAAAGTCCGTGATTACTCCGCCGCGGCCTTCAGCGAACGCTGGGCGGCGTCCTCGGCTTCCCAGCGGATGCCGATCTCTGCCAGCGTGCCCAGCACGCCATCGAGCTCGTGGCCGCGCTTGGTCAGCGAATAGGTCACCTTGGGCGGGATGGTCGCCTCATAGTCGCGGCGCAGCAGGCCCGCGCCTTCGAGCGTGCGCAGGCGCTCGGTCAGCATCTTGGCGGAGACCCCCACGACGCGGCGCTTGAGTTCGCCGAAGCGCTGCGGGCCATGGGTCTTGAGATTATAGACGATGTAGGTCGTCCACGGGCCCATCAGCATGCGCAGGATGAAGTCCATCGGGCAGGAGGCGCCGGTGGAGGGAGGAAGTTTACTTAAATTTACAGTTTCCATGGACATCGTTTGGTTACGATTCTGTACCTACTTGCGAATATATAGCGAGCGGCCTAAGTAGCGTCCAGTAACTTTTGGTAACTTAGGAAACTAAAATGAGCACTGTCGCGATCGTTTACCACTCCGGCTACGGCCATACCCAGGCCCTGGCCGATTCAGTCGCCAAGGGCGTCAACAGCGTCCCCGGCGTCACCGCCACGCTGATTCCAGCCGCCGAGGCCGAGGCGCGCGCGAGCGAACTGGATGCGGCCCAGGCCATCGTCTTCGGCACGCCGACCTACATGGCCAATGTCTCGGCCGAGTTCGCCAAGTTCGGCGAATGGTCGTCCAAGCGCTGGATGAGCCGCAGCTGGCAGAACAAGCTCGCCGCCGGCTTCACCAATTCGGCCTCGTGGAACGGCGACAAGCAGAACACGCTGGTCCAGCTCCTGACGCTGGCGATGCAGCACGGCATGGTCTGGGTCGGCCTCGGCCTGGCGCCCGGCTTCAACCATTCCAAGGGCTCGATCGACGACCTCAATCGTCTGGGCGCGTCGATCGGCGCCATGGCGCAGTCCAACGCCGACCAGGGCCCCGAAGGCACCCCCGCCAGCGACTTCCGAACGATGGAAGCGCTGGGCAAGCGGGTCGCCGAAGCGGCCGTTCGTTGGCAGGAAGAGACGCCGCTCGCCCAAGCTGCGTAAGGGGGCGGCGTAGTCGCTACTTCTTGCTGATGTTCCAGACCACCGGCACCGGTCCGGCCAGCCAGCCTTCCAGCCTGTCCTTGCGATAGGCGCCGTAGGCCTTGTACTGGCCGACCGGGGCATAGATCGCCTCGCCGATCACGCGGTCGGAGATGGCGATGCCCAGCTCCTTCTGTTTGGCCGGGTCGGTCTCGCGGATGAAGGCGCCGCGCAGCTTCTCCATCTCGGGATCGCAGGGCCAGCCGAACCAGGCCTTGTCGCAGGAGCCGGCGGCATAGGCGTTGGTGCCGGGATTGTCCGAATCGAGCGTGATGTTGGTGGTGAAGAAGATGTTCCATCCGCCCTGTGCCGGCGGCTCCTTGCGGGTGCGGCGCGAGACCACGGTCTGCCAGTCCATCGACAGCAGGTCGACCTTGAAGCCGGCGCGCTCGAGCTGTTGCTTGACCACCGGCTGCACCTGGTTGGACGACTGCAGGTCGGTCTGATGCAGCATGGTCACCGGCGTGCCGTCGTAGCCCGCCTCCTTGAGCAGCGCGCGCGCCTTGGCGAGGTCGGGCTTGATCAGCAGGTCGCCGTATTCCTTGCCAAAGGTCGTGCCGCAGATGAACGGCGCGTTGCACAGCGTATAGATGGCCGGATCGCCGACCTGGGCGCGCATGATGTCCTCCTGCGCCAGCGCGTAGAGCGCTGCCTGGCGCACCTTCACGTTGTTGAAGGGCGGATGCAGGTGGTTCATGCGCATGATGATCTGGCTGCCCTTGGCGTTCCAGCCGAACAGGGCGATGTTCTTGTCGGCCTTGAGCGTCGGGAAGAGATCGGGCACCGGCGATTCGATCAGGTCGATCTCGCCGGCGATCAGCGCGTTGACCGCCGTGCTCGGGTCGGGGATGGCCAGCCACTCGACGCGGTCGACCTTGGCCACCTTGCCGCCGGCCAGCATCGAGGGCGGCTCGGCGCGCGGCTTGTATTTCGGATTCTTGACGTAGACGATCTTCTCGCCGGCCTTCCATTCGTCCTTCTTGAAGATGAAGGGGCCGGAGCCGGTGTAGTCGTCGATCTGCTTGTTGGGATCGGTCTCGGCCACGCGCTTGGGCATCATGAAGGCGACGTTGGACGAGACCTTGCCGAGCGCGTCGAGGACGAGGCCGAAGGGCTCCTTGAGCACGATGGCGAAGGTCTTGGCGTCGACCGCCTTGATGTCGGCCGTCACCTTGAGCAGGAGCTGGCCATAGGTGTCGCGCGCGCCCCAGCGCTTGATCGAGGCGATGCAGTCTTCCGAGGTGACGGGTTTGCCGTCATGCCATTCGAGGCCGTCGCGCAGCGTGATCGTGTAGGTCAGCTTGTCGTCGGAGACGGTGTACTTCTCGGCCATCTGCGGCTGGATCTTGAGATCGGCGTCCTTGGCGAAGAGGACGTCGTAGATCATGTAGCCGTGGTTGCGCGTGATCAGCGCCGTCGTCCAGATCGGATCGAGGATCTTGATGTCGGCATGCGAGACCATGCGCAGCGTCGTCTGGGCCATCGCCGGAGCGGCGAGCGAGGCCCACATAATGCCTGCGATGGCGATGCCCCTGCGTAAATCGATCGTGCGCA
The DNA here is from genome assembly GCA_038224985.1 of Reyranellales bacterium. Classification (GTDB taxonomy): domain Bacteria; phylum Pseudomonadota; class Alphaproteobacteria; order Reyranellales; family Reyranellaceae; genus Reyranella. Next base: position 4,996 of record JBBRFD010000192.1, on the reverse strand, counting down.
AACCGGTCATGGATAGCCCTTTCCCTCTGTCGAAACTCTTGAGACAAGCGGATGTTGTGTGAGGATTGAAGCAATGTCGATGCCGACCCTTTTCGTCTCCCATGGCGCGCCGACCCTGATCCTCGAGGATCTGCCGGCGCGCGCCTTCCTCGCCACCCTGGGCCAGCACGTTCCGCGCCCGAAGGCCATTATCGCGGTTTCGGCGCACTGGAATACCGAGCAGCCTGCTGTCTCGACGGCGGCCCGGCCCGAGACCGTGCACGATTTCCACGGCTTTCCCGATGCGCTCTATCGCCTGCATTACGATGCGCCGGGCGCGCCCGAACTGGCGGCACGGGTGGCGGACCTGACCGGCGCCATGCGCGATCCGGGGCAGGGCCTCGACCACGGCGCCTGGGTGCCCGCCATGCTGGGTTGGCCCGCGGCCGATATCCCGATCTTCCAACTCTCCGTGCAGCCGCACCTCGGCCCGGCGCATCACATCGCGCTCGGCCGCAAGCTGGCGCCCCTGCGCAACGAGGGCGTGCTGGTGCTGGGCAGCGGCAGCGCCACCCACAATCTGCGCCGCCTCGTGCGCGGCCAGCCCGGCGCCGCGCCCGAGCCCTGGGCGAAGGCCTTCGACGACTGGGTGGCCGAGACGCTGGAGAAGGGCGACGAGGCGGCGCTGGCCGACTATCGCACGCAGGCGCCTTTCGCCCGCGAGGCCCATCCGACCGACGAGCACTTTTTACCGCTGCACGTCGCCTTCGGCGCCGCCGGCGAAGGTGCGCACGGCAAGGCTCTGCACAGGAGCTTCACCTCCGGTAACCTGTCGATGGCGTCTTACGCTTTTCGATAGCTCGGGGTGCGTTTCCTCAAGGACGTTTCCTCTGCCGCAGGCAATGACAAGGTATCAAAGCCAGCTTATCGATAGTTTGACTCCGATTCGTAGCATCATCACCACTCCACCCCCATGCACCGGGGCGTGTACATCCTTAACATGAGCCCAATGCGCCCAGTGTTGAAAAGACTTCATAGTCCCGATATCGCTGACTTAGAATCATTCCGGCCGGGTGATGATGGTTGCTTCGGTTTTCTGCTCCAAGCGATGTTTGGGCCGGAGGATGGTGAAGGAGAGGAGTCGTTCGACCTGATTGTATGCACGCCTAGTTGGCTATCAGGTGAATTGGAGAAGGCATCGCCTATTGTGGGGCGTCACCATCTTATTGTTGAACAGTATGACATTGGCGCCATTCGCGCGTTTCTTGAGCGCTATGCCCGCAGCTGTAGCGGCAGCACGTGGCAAGATGTGGCACGAACGCTTTCGCGAATTGGCAAATGGGAATTTGAGGACTACGTTCCGTGAGCGGCTTAGCAATAGCTAGCGGATAAAGTGCGGTCGAGCGCTTGCGCCGCGAAGAGCAGACGCCGCACTTTCCTCCCGGCTCGCCGCGCGCCAACGCATTCCTGCTCAACGGTAATTCGGTGGTGCTGCGCCCCGGCACGATCGGCTCGGCATTGGCTGGCGCTGGACTGAGGCTTAATCTCGAAGGCGACGTCTACCTGCGGGTCGAGGGCTGCTATGACTCGATCAGCGTCCGGGACCTCGACGTCTGGCGAGCCTGCTCCGCGCCGGCCTGATGTTCTAGACGCTGGAGAAAGACGACGCTGCGGCCCTCCTCATATGAATGAAGAGGAAGGCGTTTCTTATTTCGCCGGATCGCCGAGCTTCTTGTTGAAGGCGACTGCTTCCACCGCTAGGCGGCTGATTGTCCTCGAGTCGATGGTCATACCCTTGCGCAGATCGAGCGTGGCCATTTCGAATTTGCCGCCGGGCTTCAGCCGTGGCTCGATCTCGCGCAAGCGCTGGCCGCGCCAGAAGCCGAACAGCAAGCGTTCTTCCTCGGCGCGGATCAGCAGCACCGGGCCGTTCGCGAAGTACACGAGGTGGCGCCATTTGATGACCTCCTCGAACGTCGCCGCCTTGCGCACAGAGGCGCGCAAGGCTTCGACCAGATCGCGGCGCCAGCCGGTCAGCGCCTCGACATAGGCGTCGGGGCTGGCAGCGGCGATCGACTTCTTCATCGTCCTGCTAGAGGTCCAGGATCGGTCTGAAGCCGCCGAAGATCATGCGCTTGCCGTCGAACGGCATGCCACCCGACTCCGGCTTCATGCGCGGGTCGGCCATGACTTTCTGCCAACCGGCATCGCGCACTTCCTTGGAGGGCCATTCGATCCAGCCATAGGAAACCTTCTCGTCGGCCGTGGCTTGTACCGCGCCTTTGAAGTCGGTGACCTTGCCGTCCGGCACATCGTCGCCCCAGGTATCGACGACGCGGCTGGCGCCATACTCCTGAAACAGTGCAGCGTGCTTGGCCGCCGACTTGAGGAAGGTATTCTTGTTCGCTGCCGGCACCGCGATGATGCTGCCGTCGACATAGCCCGGCTTTCCCTTGCGGCCGGTATCGGCGATCACCTGGAAGCCGGCAATGATCATGCGCTTGCCGTCGAACGGCATATTGGCGCCGATGTCCTTCATGCGCGGGTCGCTCATCATCTTCGTGGTGGCGGCATCGCGCGTCGCCTTGTCGGGATATTCGAACCAGGAGAAGACGACGGTTTCCTCCGGCGTTGCCTTCACCGCGCGCTTGAAGTCGGTGACCTTGCCGTCGGGCACGTCGTCGCCCCAAGTCTCGACCATGCGGATCACGCCGAATTCTTTGAACAGCGGCCAGGCATCGGTGGCGTGCTCGAGATAGACGTCCTTCTTGTCGGCCGGCACGGCCAGCACGAATCCGTCGACATAAGACATGACAAACCTCCCTATTGACGAAGTGAGTTGATATCAACATATTATGACGAGTCAAAGGTCAATATGGTTCCCCCGGCTTGATTCCCTACGAAACCACCAATCACGTGCGAGACCATTGCCTGTGCCTGCATGCACAGCGCACGGCGCGGGCTTTGGCGCGCCGCTTCGATGAAGCGCTGCGGCCGCTTGACCTGACCAACGGACAATTCTCGCTGCTGATGTCGCTCAACCGGCCGGATCCGGCGCGCATGGGCTCGGTCGTGACGCTGCTCGGCATGGACCGCACGACGCTGACGGCGGCGCTGAAGCCGCTGCAGCGCCGCGGCCTGGTCGAGACCGCGGCGGACAAGAACGACAAGCGCAGCCGGTTGCTGATGCTGACGCGTGCCGGCAAATCGTTGCTGAAGAAGGCCGTTCCGAGCTGGGAGCGGACCCATGGCGAGATCGATCGCCTGCTGGTCGGTCACGACCCCGGCGATCTCAGGACGGCGTTGCGCAGCCTTTCCTAAAGGGGCGCGCTGACCTGAGTTAGGGGCTGGATGGTGGTGAAATTGGCAATGTCGCCGAAGACCTCGGCTGCGCGCGGTCCCGTCAGGCTGGCCTGCAAAGCGTCGGCGCTCTCGAAGCTGAGATGGGCCATGGCCACGTAGGGCGCGGGCCCACCGTCTCCTGAAGCGAGGCCGTGCAACACCTGCATGCCGGCAAGGCCGGTCGACTTGAAGGCCTGTTCCACGAGCGGAAGATGGGTGGTGTTGTAGTAGGCGGTGTCGAAACGCGCGCCCTGGGTGGCGGGATAGAAGACGCTGAGGACGATCATGTAAGATCCTTGGGTTGCGGCTCCGCGACAGGCGGGCTTCACGGCATGGACCTTAGCGGCCGGTCGGGTTTAAGGTTCTTGGACAATCTGAAAAGTTCTGAGAAGCACATGAACGGCCGGTCCCTTCCCGAGGTCGCCTTCGGCCCCTTCCTGCTGGACAGGCGCAACCGGCGCCTGATCAAGAATGGAACGGCCATCGGGCTGGGCGAGCGCGCGCTCGACGTTCTCTGCGCTCTGGTCGCGGCCGATGGCGCGCTGGTGACGAAATCGGAGCTGATGACCACGGTCTGGCCCGGCGTCACGGTCGAGGAGAATAACCTGCAGGTGCAGGTCTATGCCCTGCGCCGTGCGCTGGGTGAGGATGGCGACAGCCGCGGCTATGTCCGCACTGTCTCGGGCCGCGGCTATCGCTTCGCCGGCGACCTGCCGGCAGGCGGCGATCGCGTGCCGCCGCTGGCGCAGGAGATACGCTATTGCCGGATGGCGGATGGCGTCCATCTCGCGGTCGCCACCCTGGGCGAGGGATCGCCGGTGGTCCGTGCACCGGTGTGGATGAGCCATGTCGACCACGATTGGCGCACCACGATCTGGCGCGAGGTACTCGATGCGCTTGCCGGCAAGCACCGGCTGGTCCGCTACGATGCCCGCGGCATGGGGCTTTCCGATCGCGAGGCCGGGATTTCGTTCGAGGCGGGTGTCGGCGATCTCGAAACCGTCGTCGACACGCTGGGGCTGAAGCGTTTTGCGCTGCTCGGCATGTCGCAGGGTGCGGCGATCTCCATCGCCTATGCCGCGCGGCATCCCGAGCGCGTCACTCGGCTGGTGCTGGCCGGCGGCTATGCGCGCGGCACGGTGGTGGCGGATCCGGGACGGGCGGCCGCCATCGAAGCCATGGCCACGCTCGTGGCCGAGCACTGGGGCAGCGACAATGCCGCCTTCCGGCAACTCTTCACCTCGCTCGGCTTTCCCGATGCCAGTGCCACCCAGATCCATGAAGTGAACGAGCTGCAGCGCCTGTCCGCATCGGGCGACATGGCCGCCCGGGTTCTGAGGATGCTCGCCCGTGTCGATGTCTCGGCCGAACTCGCCCGGGTACGTGCGCCGACGCTGGTGCTGCACAGCCGCGACGACGCCTGGATACCGGCCGAGCGCAGCCGGGAGATCGCCCGGGGGATTGCCGGCGCCCGCTTTCACGAAATCGCCTGCGCAAATCACATCGTCCTGCCGCAGGAGCCGTTGTTCGACAGTTATACCAACCGTCAGAACTAATGACTCGGATGTGAATCGGCATTGAGATGAGGATGTGATTCCCTGGAGCGATGGTATCGCGAGGGAGCCTCTTCATGGCATTGGCGATTACGCGTAGCGACCTATCGGCCGACGATCTA
>JBBRFD010000191.1:0-9053 GCA_038224985.1 Reyranellales bacterium | reverse complement strand
CGTAGATCGACGGCGTCGTGTACTGGCCGGCGAGCAGCGTGGCGTAAAGATAGGTCGGCACCGCCGTCGAGAAGGTCGAGAGATAGGCGCCCATGTTGGCGATGGTGTCGACCTTGAGCGCCAAAAACTTGCCGTCCTTGTCCAACGCCAGCTCGGCGTGGGTGACGTGGTCGCGGCCATGAGCGTCGGTCATGAAGGACTCGGAACGCTCCGCCGTCCACTTGATCGGCCGGCCGACGCGCGACGCCGCCCAGCACACCATTGTCTCTTCGTTGTAGCAGAAAATCTTGCTGCCGAAGCCGCCGCCGACATCGGGCGCGATGACGCGAAGCTTGTGCTCGGGAATGCCCAGCACGAAGGCCGACAGGATCAGGCGCAGGACATGCGGGTTCTGCGACGTCGACCACAGCGTGTAGTTGCCGGTGCCCTTGTCGTAATCCGCCGCCGCAGCGCGCGGCTCCATGGCATTGGGGATCAGACGGTTGTTGATCAGGTCGAGCTTGGTGACATGGGCGGCCTTGGCGAAGGCTGCCTCGACATCGGCCTTCACGCCGATTTCCCAGTCGTAGATCAAGTTGCCCGGCGCTTCGGCGTGCACTTGCGCGGCGCTCTTGCCGAGCGACTTGGCGAGATCGATGCTGGCCGGCAACACTTCGTAATCAACCTTGATCGCTTCGGCGGCGTCCTTGGCCTCGTCGACACTATTGGCCACCACCATGGCGACGGTGTCGCCGACATAGCGCACTGTATCGAGCGCCATGACCGGATGCGGCGGCGCCTTGTGCGGCTCGCCGTTCTTGTCCTTCACCGTCCAGCCACAGATCAGGCCGCCCATCTTGGCATCGGCCGTATCCTTGCCGGTGAAGATCTCGACCACACCCGGCATCGTCTTCGCCGCGGAAATGTCGAGACCCTTGATCTTCGCGTGAGCATGCGGGGAACGCAAAAAATACGCGTAGGTCGCCCGAGCGAGGGGCAGGTCGTCGACGTAGCGGCCGTTTCCCATCAGGAAGCGCTTGTCTTCCGTACGCAGAACGCGGGCGCCGAGTCCGGAGGCGGTCATGGGGTCATACTCCCGCTGACTTCATCGCCGGCGCGGCGGCGAGAATGGCCTTCACGATGTTGTGGTAGCCGGTGCAACGGCAGAGGTTGCCATCGAGCTCGCGACGCACGGTGGCCTCGTCGAGTTGGTAGTTATGGCGCTTCACCATGTCGATGGCGCTCATCACCATGCCCGGAGTGCAGAAGCCGCACTGCAGGGCATGGTTTTCGCGGAAGGCTTCCTGCATCGGGTGGAGCTTGTCCGCGCTGGGCGCCAGGCCTTCGATGGTCAGGACCTTGCCGCCCTCGGCCTGGACCGCGAGCAGGGTGCAGGATTTCACCGAGACGCCGTCGACGTGCACGACGCAGGCGCCGCACTGGCTGGTGTCGCAGCCGACATGGGTGCCGGTCATGCCGAGATGTTCGCGGAGAAACTGCACCAGCAGCGTCCTCGCCTCGACCTTGCCCGATACGGCCTTGCCGTTGACGGTCATGGAGACGGAAATCGTCATTACATTGCTCCCTACGTTATTCGTTGTGCGGGCGCGCCGATGCGCGCCTGCCGGGCGTTGGCATGAGTCTCGCAAGCCGTTCGTGCAGCGGTCAAGCGAATTACGGAACTGGAATAGCGCTTGACGGAACCAGCGCTAACGACGGGCGAGGAAGACCAGAATCAGCACCGCCACGCCGGCACCGATGATGATCCAGTGCTTGTATCCACGCTGCACTGCGGCAGACGGGCTGGCCGGGGCCGCGGAGGCCATCGCAGGCACCGCGGCATCGGCCACGACCGGCGGCGGACCGCCGACCATGCTCGAGAACTTGCTGAAGAATTCGTCGGCCAGCTTCTTGGCCGTGCCGTCGATCAGCCGCGCCCCGACCTGGGCGATCTTGCCGCCCACCTGGGCATCGACGTTGTAGTTGAGCACGGTGTCGCCCGCGTCTTCTTTCAGGGTAACGACAGCGCCGCCCTTGGCAAAGCCGGCGGGACCGCCCTGCCCTTCACCCGAGATGCGATAGCCGTTGGGCGGGTCGAAGTCCGACAGCGTCACCTTGCCGGTGAAGGATGCGCTCACCGGGCCGATGCGCATGCGCACCTTGGCCTTCATCTCGGTGTCGGAGGTCTTTTCCAGCGATTCGCAACCCGGAATGCAGGCCTGTAGAATAATGGGGTCGTTCAGCGCCGCGTAAACCTTCTCGCGCGGCGCGGCGATCTTGTACTCGCCCTTGATTTCCATGTCGTAACTCCCGGCCGGCTAACGGGGCGGCCCTACCACTTGCTGGTATAGGAGTCCGGCGGCGGTTCTGCTAGTGGTTCGCGCAAGGAGACGTAGATCGTCGCCAGGTAGGGCACCGACATAAGCAAGGCCAGGAAGGCAAACCAGTTGGCCTGCACGTTCCAGAACAGGGTGCGAATGACCCAACGGCCGCTGTCCTCGGACACGAAGCCGCCCGAGCCGCCATCGTGCAACTTGATGGCGCCCTCGGTCACGATCAGGGCGGCCGCCCAGAAGATCAGCATGGCCGCCAGCCCGATCTCGGGCAGGACCGGGTAGAAGCGGCTGAACGACTTGTCCATGCGGACGTATCCGCGGCTGCCGTCGTAGCCGAGCAAGCGACCGAAGGACAAAGCCTTGAGCAGACGCTGCGCCCGCGGCACCTTTTCCTTGCGCAGAACCGTCAGGATCTTCCAGGCCATCAGTACGACCGCCGGGATGGTGAAGTCCCAGATAGGGAAATCGCGATAGCGGCCGTCGATGACGATCTGACGATACCAGGTACCGATCCGGATCGTGCCGCCGTACCAGTCGATGGTCAGCACCACGAGGTAGAAGATGCAGATCAGCGTCAGCACCAGATAGAGCAACTGCGCCAGCAGATCGGTTCGCGACCAGACGCGGAAGCGCGGCAGCTCGCGCCAGGCATGCCAGGTTTCCTTGACGCGGGCGCCATAGAGCGACGGGTCGGTCATCCTGCCGGTCAGGCTGTCGCCGATGCCGCGCAGCAGGGCATAGCCGAAGGCGCCGAGCAGCACGATCCAGAACGCGACGCCGAGCTGGCGCTCGACATAGAAGGCGCGCGAATAGCTTGTCCAGATCGCCTCGACATAACAGGTGGCGACGAGCTGGGCGAAGACGGCGAAAATGGCGATCGACCTGGCTCGAGGCGAGCGGCGCAGGCTGCCGAAGACCAGCACGATCATCGCCGACAGCAGCGTCGAGAGGACGAAGAGAATCTTCCACTGCGGTTCGGCGACGGCGGGCTTGCCGAGCTGGAATTTGTCGTTGCGCTGCGCGTCGAGCAGCCCCCAGGCGCCGCCGACGGTACCTTCCTGGCGTGCCTTCCAATACTGGTCGAAGGCCTCGATCACGTTGTAGTCGAAGCCCTCGCGGGCGGCGACGGCACGGAACATGGAGAAGTAGCGGACCTGCTCCACCCTGCCCGGCCGTGCATCCGAACGCATGCGGCCGTCGCTCGGCCAGCCCGTCTCGCCAATGACGATCTTCTTGCCTGGAAACTTCGCCTGCACCAGCTTGTAGATGTTGACGATGTGCTTTTCGATACTAAGTGTGCCGTCGGGCTCGCGACGATCCATGCCGATCGGCTCATCCTCCCAATAGGGCAGGATGTGGATCGTGATGAAATCGACTTCGTCGGCCAGCGACGGGTTGCGGTTCCAGAATTCCCAGACATCGGCATAGGTGACCGGCTGTTTCACACGCAGCTTAACTTGGCGGATATAGCCGCGCAGTTGGTTGGCGGTGAGGTCCTTGCGCAGCAGCACCTCATTGCCGACGATCACCCGCTCGATGGTGTCCGGGTAGCGGTTGGCGTGATCGATCAGCAGGTTGACCTGCTCGAGATTTTCCTTGTCGTTGTCGTTCAGCCAGGCGCCATGCCAGACCTTGAGCCCGTACTTGCAGGCGCGCTGCGGCACGTCCTCCAGGTTCTCGCCTGAGGAATAGGTACGGACCGATTTGACCTTGCCTTGCAGCCGCTTGAGATCCTCGTCGATCTGCTCGGCGCTCGGGAAAGTCCGGGTGAGCGGGCTCTGCCCGGGGCGATAGGGCGCAAAGGAAACGCCCTGCAGGGGCGCATCCGTCCAGCCGGCGATTTCCACCGGCCGATTGGGCACCCACCACCACAAAAAATTCAGCGCCGCGACGCAAACCAACGCCAGCACCGCAATCAAACCCCGCATGGGCGGTCTTCTAGCTCAAATGGCGCCGCGCTGCACCCCGGCAATGGCCTGCCGCACCACCTGGTGACCTCGGTAGAGTACGGCTTCCTTCCAGTCGTCGGTATCCGGGTAAAACTGCCGGCGCATGGCGGCGCGAATAGGTGCCGCCTCCTTGCCCAGCGGATCGCCGTACTTGTGCATCCAATGGTCGGCCCGGAATGCCTTCTGGCCGTGTTCTCGGTCGAAAGTGCCATATTCGATGGTGCACATCGTGAGCCGTGTCTGCGGCTCGACCAGCACACGGTTCAGGCCGTAATGGCCAAGCCCGTCGCGCGCCGCCGAGGCGGTCTGGCCACGCTTCGACTCCGTCACCGACTCGCCCCAGAAGGAGCGCACGCGGCGCGAGCCCCCACTATCGATGTCGTAATGGGTGATCGGCTCGCCATAGCCATAGGGGCCGAGGCCGGTATGGAAATCGATCACGGCGACATCGGGCCGGCCCTTCAGGTACTTGTCGACAATGGCGTGCATCGTGCGGTTCGACCACGACGGCCCACCGCCGCCAAAGAACCAGCCATCTGGGTGGCTGTACTGCCCGCCCGACATCGCGGCGTAATAGGCCTTGTCGCCGACCTTGGTGCGATACTCGGCGAGCTTGGCGTCCGCCGCCGCGACACTGTTGGGCCCGAAGTCCCGGGGGATCAGCCAGTCGGCGATCTCGGCATAGCCGTTGTTCATCGGATAGGGCTTGGAGTGATCGACGTAGTTGCGGTTAAGGTCATTGCCCTCCTCCGTCACGCGCCGCAGCCAGGCGAAGCCGTAGGGATTGATGGCATGGACGAACAACGCCGCCGTTCCCGCCGGCAGGGCCGAGGCCCCGACATGTGCCATCCAGTCGACCTGAAAGCCCGAGCCGCAGAAGCCCTCGACGCCATGCGTGCTGGAAATAGTGACCACGACCTTTGAAGCATCGGCCGGTCCGAGCCAGGCGACGTCGGTCGAGAGCGCCTCGCCCTTGGGACCCTTGGTCGGATTGTCGTAGCGCTGCATGGCGGCGCCCGCGAGCCTGCCTGCCGCCAGAAATTTGTCGCGCGCCTCGCTGTAGTCGGCGGCGAAAGATTCGACCTTGTTCATACGCTTACCCTAGGTCCTGAGAGTGAGGCCGCCGTCGACGACGAGTTCGTGGCCGGTGATGAAGTCCGCTTCGTCCGACGCCAGCAGGAGCGCGCCGCGGGCGATATCGATGGGTTGGCCAAGGCGGCGCAGCGCCGCCTTCTTTTCCCACACAGCGCGAATCTCCGGTTTGTCGAAATTGCCCTGCGTCATGCCGCTGTAGATGGCGCCGGGACAAACGTAATTGGCGGTGATGTTGAACTTGCCCAGTTCGAGCGCAAGAGTGCGGGTCAAGCCCCCAACGCCGGCCTTGGAAGCACAATAGGCGGCGAGACCGAAGTCGGTGTCGAATGCCATGACCGAGGCGGTATTGACGATGCGCGCCCGGCCCTTCTCCGCCGCGCGCTTCTTCAGCACCGGAATGGCCTCCCGGCAAATACGAAACATGGCGCGCAGATTGACGTCGTTTACGTGGTCCCAGAATTCGTCGGTCATCTCCTCGACGAAAGCGCGGCCGCTGACGCCGGCGTTGTTATAGAGGATGTCGATGGCGCCAAACCTTTCGATGCTGGCGGCCACGATCTGGCGGGGCGCGTCGTCACCCTTGATATCGATGCCCAGGACGGAGATGGCGTTGTTGCCGGCATGCACCGTGGCGATCGCGGATTCGGGGCGATCCACCGCCATCACCTGCGCACCCTCATCGGCGAAGAGTTTGGCGGTAGCGGCGCCAATGCCGGACGCCGCCCCGGTTACGATCGCGATCTTGCCGTTCAACCTGCCCACGAATGCCTCCTACTCGACTTTAATCCCGGTAGCCTGCGCCACGCGTTGCCACAGGGCGAGGTCCTTTTCGATGACCTCGGCGAAATCGCGTGCGCCACGTCCCACGGGTTCGGCGCCGAGCCGGGTCAGCCTATCGCGTACTACCGGATCGGCAACCGCCTCGCCGAAGGCCCGCTCGAGTTGACGGACCACCGTGCGCGGGATCGCCGCGGGCGCCATGACACCGGCCCAGACGATGACTTCGGCAGCCGGCCAACCGGATTCGGCCATGGTCGGCACCTCAGGCAACAACAAAGAGCGTTGCGGCGAGGTCACGGCGAGCGGTCGCAGCTTGCCTGACGATACCAGCGGCTGGGCCGAGGCCGTGCTGGTGAACATGCCCTGCACTTGATCGGCTTGCATATCGTTCAGCGCTGGCGCGGCACCGCGATAGGGCACATGCACGACGTCGATATTGGCCGCGAGCTTGAAGCTCTCCATCACCAGATGGGAGATCGTGCCGACACCAGTCGAAGCATAGTTGAGCTGGCCGTGCCGCGCCTTCGCCAGGTTGACGAAGTCGGCGACCGTGCGCAGGTCCGACTTGCCCGACACAATCAGCACCATCGGCGTATCAACCAGATGGGCCACTGGCGCGAGATCGCGCGGCGGGTCGAAGGTGAGCGAGCGGTTGATCCAGGGCGGAATGGTGACCTGCGCCGCCGAGGCGAGCAGCAAGGTATGGCCGTCCGGACCGGCGCGCGCGACAGAAGCGGCCCCGATCAGGCCTGCGGCCCCGCCCCTGTTGTCGATCAGGACGGGCTGGCCCAGTGCCTGCGAGACCTTCTCGGCCATCAGGCGCGCCAGCACGTCGATTGAGCCGCCGGGCGCGAAGGGCACGACGAGCGTGATCGACCTGGAGGGAAATTCGTCGGCGCGCGCCAAGGCCGGCAGTACTGCTACCGCTCCCAGCGTCGTGGCGAAGCGCCGGCGATGCACGGTCAGGCGACCGTGAGGACGACCTTGCCGGTGGCCTTGCGCGACAGCAGCGCATTCATGGCATCGGCGCCCTTCTCGAACGGAAACCGCATCGAGATATGCGGCTTCAACTTGCCCTCGGCATACCAGGCCAGCATCTCGTCGAAATTCTTGCGTGCCTCCGCCGGTTCACGCGTCCGCCAGGCGCCATAGAAGACGCCGCGCACATCGCAGCTCTTGAGCAACGCCAGATTGGCCGGCAGCGAGGGAATGCGGCCTGCCGCGAAGCCGACGACCAGGAGACGGCCATACCAGGCGATGCAGCGCACCGACTCATCGAAGGCGTCGCCGCCCACGGCGTCATAGATGATGTCCGCGCCGTTGCCGCCGGTCAGCTCCTTGACCTTGTCGCGCATCTTCTCCTTGGCGTAGTTCACGAACATCGTGGCGCCGTACTTCCGGCAGACCTCCATCTTCTCGTCGGAGCCAACGGCGGCGATGACCTTGAGACCCATCAGCGCGCCCAATTCGACGGCGGTCAGGCCGACGCCACCCGAGGCGCCGGTCACCAACAGAGTTTCTCCCGGCTTGTAACTGCTGCGTTGCTTCAGCGCGTAATAGGACGTGCCATAGGTCATGGTGAAGGCGGCACCGTCCTCGTAGCTCATGTTCCTGGGCATGGGCAGGAGCTGGATCTGGTCGACGACGGCCTCGGTGGCATAGCCGCCATGGCCGATCATGCCGATGACGCGGTCGCCGACCTTGTAGCCCGTGACACCCTCGCCCACTTCGGAAATATCGCCCGCGATCTCATGGCCCGGCGCGAAGGGGCGCGGCGGCTTGAACTGGTACTTGTCGGCGATGATCAGCGTGTCGGGAAAGTTGACGCCGGCCGCCCTGGTGGCGACGCGGACTTGGCCCTTGCCAACCGGCTTGGACGGCAGCTCCATCAGCTTCAGGCTCTCCGGCGCACCCGGCAACTCGCTCATCAACGCGCGCATTCTATCGCTCCCCCGTCGGCGTTTCGTTCTGTGGCCGCATTGATACGATGGCGACCCGGCAGCGTCCATCCATGCTAGACAGTACGTGACTTTCGCGAGGAGAAAGATGGCAGGGTTGTATTTCGAAGAGTTCACGCCGGGCCGCACGTTCGAGCATCCGTGGACACGCACCGTGACAGAGATGGACAATGTGCTGTTCAGCTCACTCACCATGAACGTTCAGCCACTGCATCTCGACGAGGAATTCGCCAGCAAGACCGAGTTCGGCCAGCGCATCGTCAACAGCCTGTTCACGCTGGGCCTGATGATCGGCATCACCGTCAACGACACCACGCTGGGCACCACCATCGCCAATCTCGGCATGACCGACGTGAAGTTTCCCAAACCGGTCTTTCACGGCGACACCCTGCATGCGCAGAGCAAGGTCCTGAGCCTGCGCGAGAGCAAATCGCGGCCCGATGCCGGAATCGTCGAGTTCGCCCATACCGCCATCAACCAGCGCGGCGAGATCGTCGCCCAGTGCACGCGCCAAGCCCTCATGAAGAAGAAACCCAAGGTCTGATCATGCGCTCCTTCCTCTTCGTTCCCGCCGATTCCGACCGCAAGCTCGCCAAGGGCGCAGCCTGCGGCGCCGACGGCCTGATCCTCGACCTCGAGGATTCCGTTGCCCCCGACCGCAAGGTCACGGCGCGCGGCATGGCGCTCGCCTATCTGAAGGCTGTCGATCGCCAGAACGGCCCCAAGCTTTATGTCCGCGTGAATGCGCTCGACACCGGCCTGACACTGGGCGACCTCGCCGTGGTCATGCAGGGCAAGCCCGACGGCATCGTCTTCCCCAAATGCGTGGGACAGGCCGATCTCAGCCTGCTCGGCAATTACCTCGACGCCTTCGAGGCTCGCGAAGGCACTGATGCGGGCTTCACGCGCATCCTGACGATCGCCACCGAAAGCGCGGCCGCCATCCTCGCGCTCAC
>JBBRFD010000190.1:0-9101 GCA_038224985.1 Reyranellales bacterium | reverse complement strand
ATGATCTTCATGCCCTGCTTCTCGAAGGCGCGCTTGGCAAAGGCCGAGACCTCTTCGTCCTCCACCGGCAGAATACGGTCCATGACTTCGCAGACCGTCACTTCGGCGCCCATGGTACGATAGAAGCTCGCGAACTCGATGCCGATGGCGCCCGAACCGATGACCAGTAGCGATTTCGGCATCGCCTCCGGCACCATCGCTTCCTTGTAGCTCCAGACCAGCTTGCCATCCGACTCGAGGCCGGGAAGCTGACGCGCCCGGGCACCGGTGGCCAGGATGATATTCTTGGCCGTGAGCGTGACATTGCTCTTGTCGTTCAGCACGACAGCAAGCTTGCCGCTGCCCGCCAGCTTGGCGGCGCCGTCGAAGACCGTAATCTTGTGCTTCTTCATCAGGCCTCTGACGCCGTTGCTGAGCTGACTCGCCACCTTGCGCGAGCGTGCAACAATCTTGGCCGTATCGAACGAGACGTCCTTGGCCGAGAGGCCGAAATCCTCGGCATGCTTGAAGAGATTGTAGACTTCCGAGGTGCGCAGCAGCGCCTTGGTCGGAATGCAGCCCCAGTTGAGGCAGATCCCGCCCATATGCTCGCGCTCGACGACCGCGGTCTTCATGCCGAGCTGCGCGGCCCGAATGGCGGCGACGTAACCACCCGGCCCGCCACCCACGATAACGATATCGAAATTGGTCTCGGCCATGGCTCGCTCCTAGACCAGCATCGACGCCGGCTGCTCGATATAGCCCTTCAGCGTCTGGAGAAATTGCGCGCCCAGGGCGCCATCGACCACGCGGTGATCGACCGCCAGCGTGCAGTTCATCATGTTGCGGATGACCATCTCGCCCTTGCGGGCAACCACCCGCTCCTCGCCGACGCCGACCGCGAGGATCATCGCCTGCGGCGGGTTGATGATGGCGGCGAAGTCCTTCACGCCGAGCATGCCGAGGTTGGAAATGGTGAAGCCGCCGCCTTGGAATTCCTCGAGCTTCAGCTTGCCGGTCTTGGCGCGGGCGGCAAGGTCCTTCATCTCCGACGCAATCTGCGCCAGCCCCTTCAGGTCGGCATTCCGCACGATCGGCGTGATCAGGCCACGGTCGGTGGCGACCGCAACGGAAATGTCGACGGCGCCGTACTGGATCATCTCGTCCTCGGTCCACGAGGCGTTGCAATCCGGGTGATCGCGCAGCGCCTTGGCGCAGGCCTTGATCACCATGTCGTTGACCGAGACCTTGATACCCTTCTTCTTTTCAGAGACAGCGTTGATCGCGGCACGCGCGGCCAGCAGTGCATCGATCTCGAATTCGCCGGTCAGGTAAAAGTGCGGCACGAGTTGCTTGGACTCGAGCATCCGCCGGGCGATCACCTTGCGGATCGAGGTGTGCGGCACGCGCGTGTCGCCGGGCGCGGCGAAGACGGACTGCGGCTGCGCGGCCGTCGCTGCCTTGGCTCCGGCGGCGGCTGTCGGCGCGGCAGCCTCACCAGGCTTGGCGCTTTCGACGTCGGATTTGACGATGCGTCCACCGGGGCCACTGCCCACGATCCTCGATATATCGAGGCCCTTGTCGGCAGCGATGCGGCGGGCGAGCGGCGTGGCGAACACCCGGTCACCGGCCGATTTGGCGGCGGGAGCCGGCGCAGCAGCCGGTGCCGCTTTCGGAGCGGCTGCCGGTGCCGATGCTGCGGCCGGCGCGGGGGCTGCGGCCGGCGCGGGGGCTGCGGCAGCCTTGGGAGCAGCGGTTGGCGCGGCGGGGGCAGCCGGAGCCGCCTTCTCACCCTCCTCCAGCAGCACGGCGATGATGGCGTTGACGGCCACGCCCTCGGTGCCCTCGGGCACGACGATCTGGCCGATCTTGCCCTCGTCGACGGCTTCGACTTCCATCGTCGCCTTGTCGGTCTCGATCTCGCAGAGCACTTGGCCGGATTTGACCGAGTCGCCCACCTTCACATGCCACTTGGCGAGCTTGCCTTCTGTCATGGTCGGCGACAGCGCGGGCATCAGGATATTGATGGCCATTTCTTTCTCCCGCCCGCCTCAGCGATAGCAGACCGCGCGCGCGGCCTCGACGATGTTGTCGGACTGCGGCAACGACATCTTCTCGAGATTGGCGGCATAGGGCAGCGGCAGGTCGAGGCCATGTACGCGCTTGACCGGTGCGTCGAGGTAGTCGAACGCATGCTCCATCATAAGAGCCGCGAGTTCCGAGCCGATACCGGCGAAGGGCCAGCCCTCTTCCACTGACACGAGACGGTTGGTCTTCTTCACCGAGGCGACAACGGTCTCGGTGTCGAAAGGCCGGATGCTGCGCAGGTTGATGACCTCGGCGTCGATGCCCTGCTTGGCCAGTTCCTCGGCCGCCACCAGCGCCTTGCCGACCATGATCGAGAAGGCAACGATGGTAACGTCCTTGCCAACGCGTTCGACCTTGGCCTTGCCGATCGGCAGGATGAATTCGGGATCGTCCGGCACGTCGAACTGCTGGCCGTAGAGCATCTCGTTCTCGAGGAAGATCACCGGATTGGGATCGCGGATCGCCGCCTTGAGCAGCCCCTTTGCATCGGCCGCACTCCACGGCGATAGCACGCGCAGGCCCGGCACATGGCCATACCAGCTGGCGTAGCACTGTGAATGCTGGGCGCCGACGCGGGCGGCCGCACCATTGGGACCGCGGAAGACCAGCGGGCAACCCATCTGGCCGCCCGACATATAGAGCGTCTTGGCCGCCGAATTGACGATGTGATCCATCGCCTGCATGGCGAAGTTGAAGGTCATGAACTCGACGATCGGCCTCAAACCGCCGAAAGCCGCGCCGACGCCGAGGCCGGCGAAGCCGTGCTCGGTGATCGGCGTGTCGATGACGCGTTTGTCGCCGAACTCTTCCAGCAGCCCCTGACTCACCTTGTAGGCGCCCTGATACTGGGCGACTTCCTCGCCCATCAGGAAGACCTTCGGGTCGCGCCGCATCTCCTCGGCCATGGCATCGCGCAGGGCCTCGCGCACGGTCATGCGCACTGTCTTGCCCGTCCATTCCTTCTCGGCTGCCGGGGCCGGAGCGCTCGGCGCCGCGGGGGCGGTCGGAGCAGCCTTGGCTTGGGGCTCTGCCTTGGGCGTCTCGGCCTTGGCTGCCGGTGCATTAGCAGCAGCAGGTGCCGCGGCGACGCTCTCGCCTTCGGCGGCGAGCACGCAGATCGGCGTGTTCACGGCGACACCCTCGGTGCCTTCGGGCACGAGGATCTGCGCCACGGTGCCTTCATCGACGGCTTCGACTTCCATCGTCGCCTTGTCGGTCTCGATCTCGCACATCACCTGGCCGGATTTGACGGCGTCGCCGACTTTCACGTGCCACTTGGCCAGTTTGCCCTCGGTCATCGTAGGCGAAAGGGCCGGCATCAGGACCTGAATGGACATGAATCAGGCCTCGACGAGGATGTCGGTCCAGAGTTCCGACGGATCGGGCTCGGGACTGTGCTGCGCGAACTCGACGGCGTCGTTCACGATCTTGCGGATATCGGCGTCGACTTCCTTGAGCGCCGCCTCGTCGGTCATCTTGCCGTCGAGCAGCTTCTTGCGGACGTTCTCGATCGGGTCGCGCTCGTTGCGGAACTTGTCGACCTCTTCCTTGGTCCGGTACTTGGCCGGGTCGGACATCGAATGACCGCGATAGCGATAGGTCTGCATCTCCAGCACGTAAGGCCCCGCCCCGCTACGCGCATGCTCGACGGCGCGGTCGGCGGCGGCCTTGACCGCCAGCACATCCATGCCGTCGACACTCTCGCCGGGAATGCCGAAGGCCTCGCCATGGCGATAGAGTTCCGTCGTCGCCGTGGAGCGCTCGACCGAGGTGCCCATGGCGTAGCGGTTGTTCTCGATGACGTAGATCACCGGCAGCTTCCAGAGGGCCGCCATGTTCATGGCCTCGTAAACCTGCCCTTGGTTGGCGCTGCCGTCGCCGAAGTAGGTCAGCGAGACCTGCTTGTTGCCGTTGTACTTGTGGGCGAAGGCAAGGCCGGTGCCGATCGGCACCTGGGCGCCGACAATGCCGTGGCCGCCGTAGAAGTTCTTCTCGCGGCTGAACATATGCATCGAGCCGCCCTTGCCCTTGGACAGGCCGCCGCTGCGTCCGGTCAGCTCGGCCATCACACCACGCGCCTCGAGACCGCAGGCCAGCATATGACCATGGTCGCGATACGAGGTGATGACGGCATCGGCCGACGTCACCGCCGACTGCATGCCGACGACGACCGCTTCCTGGCCGATATAGAGATGGCAGAAGCCGCCGATCAGGCCCATGCCGTAGAGCTGCCCCGCGCGCTCCTCGAAGCGCCGGATGAGCAGCATGTCGCGATAGTACTTCTTGAGCTGGTCGGGGCTGACACTGTTGTCGCCGAGCTTCGCTGCAACTTTCGGCTTGGTGGCCGGCTTCGCCATAAGGGATTCCCCGTCAAACTTGCCCCGTGCTGCTTATAGCATCGCGCAGTCCGATGTGTTTGATCTAGCAGGAAAATTCAGCGCCTCTCGCTTTGCAGCGCAGCAATTGAGCGAATGTTTGCAAACCGTACGGGGCGCCGGACAGTTTGTTTCAGGCGCTCGCTTTTGTGAGCGAGGCGTCAGCAAGTCGCCCTCAGCGAGTCGTATTTCAGCGCGTAGGTGTGAAGATGACGATGTCGTCGCGCCGCGAGTAGTTGAGCAGCGCGCGCGCGCGTTCGTCGAGCATGTCCGGATCGAGGCTCTGGTTGCGCAGTGCCGAGACGCGCCGTTCCCAGATCTTCCGCGTCGTTTCCGCTTCGGCGAAGTTTTGGTCGGCGGTCTGCACTTCGCGCTGGAGATTGACCATGGCCAACAGCCCACGCTCGCCATTGACGATGTGATAGCCGAAATAGCCAAACACCGTCGCGAAGATCAAGGGAACGAGGATTTGTCGCGGTCTAAACAACATATACGGACTTTCTGCGCTCATATGGCAACATATGGTGTCCGCAAGTCAAGATTTTTCGGTACCTGCTGCGCCGGGAAATTGCCGACTGGACGGAGTTCCTGGCCGTAACCCTATGAGATTCCCGCTCGGACATCGAAGCCTTCGCCGGGGATCCGAAAGCGTCGATGAAGCGGACGCCGTTCTTGTCCGCCCGGTCGCGCCAATGACGCACCTGGAGGAATCGCGATCGCCTGAAGCGATCTGGTCGGGCCAGGGATAGACCACCAGGGTCAGCGTGCAATTCCACGCCTGACTGGGCCACGATCTTCTTGAGATTGGCCGAGGCGTTCGCCAGGCCGCGCTTGCCCCAGTCCTCGTGGAGTTTCTTGTCGACCGTCCGGCGCGACAGGTCGTTGCCCGGCACGGTGATCGGCGTCGCGTGACATCGTTGTGGATGTCGCTGATGTCGAGGAAGACCACGATCTCACGCGGTTTGATGTCGAGGCGGCGTACCGCCTCCTCGATCTTGCGGTGATAGATGATCGGGCTGTAATTCGCCGTGCCGAGGTTGCGCACCGCCATGCTCCGCTCGCGATAGGCGCTGGCCAGCATGCCGGCGAAAGTCGGCTCGAAGGGCAAACCGAGTCCCTCGGCGAATGAATCGCCGACGACGAAAACCGTGTTGTTTTTCTCGGCCGGATATCGTGGTGCCCCACGCCACCGCGGCTGCTTACCTCAGAATCGACGTGCCGGCGTACTTGGCCTGGGTGCCGAGTTGCTCCTCGATACGCAGGAGCTGGTTGTACTTGGCCAACCGGTCCGAGCGCGACAGCGAGCCGGTCTTGATCTGCCCGCAGTTGGTGGCGACGGCGAGGTCGGCGATGGTCGAGTCCTCGGTTTCGCCCGAGCGATGGGACATCACGGCGCCGTAGCTCGCGTTGCGTGCCATCGACACCGCTTCCAGGGTCTCCGTCAGGGTGCCGATCTGGTTGACCTTGATCAGGATGGCATTTGCCAGACCGTCCTTGATGCCCTGCGCCAGGCGCTTGGGATTGGTGACGAAGAGATCGTCGCCCACAAGCTGGACCTTCTTGCCGATGCGGTCGGTCAGCGCCTTCCAGCCGACCATGTCGTCCTCGGCCTTGCCATCCTCGATCGACACGATTGGGTAGCGGGCGACGAGATCGGCGTAGTAGTCGACCATGCCGCCGGCATCGAGCGACTTGCCCTCGCCTTCCAGCTCGTACCTGTCCTTCTTGAAGAACTCGGTGGAGGCCGGGTCGAGGGCCAGCATGACATCGTCGCCCGGCTTGTAGCCGGCCTTTTCGATCGCCCTCATGACGAAGGACAGCGCTTCGTCGGCCGTCGCCAGGTTCGGCGCGAAGCCGCCCTCGTCGCCGACGTTGGTGTTGTGGCCAGCATCCTTCAGCTGGTTGCGCAGCGCGTGGAAAATCTCCGAACCCATGCGCAGGGCGTCGGCGAAGCGTGCCGCCTTGACCGGCATGATCATAAATTCCTGGATGTCGATCGGATTGTCGGCATGGGCGCCGCCGTTGATGATGTTCATCATCGGCACGGGGAGCACCGAGGCCTGGCTGCCGCCGACATAGCGATAGAGCGGAAGGTCGCTGTCCATCGCCGCCGCCTTGGCGACGGCCAGCGAGACCCCGAGAATGGCATTGGCGCCGAGGCGCGCCTTGTTGGGTGTGCCGTCGAGTTCGATCAGGGCGCGGTCGATCTTGATCTGCTCGCGGGCATCGAGGCCGGCCAGCAGGTCCATCATGTCGGCATTGACCGCCGCCACCGCCTTCAGCACGCCCTTGCCGCCGTAGCGCGACTTGTCGCCATCGCGCAGCTCGACCGCCTCATGGGCGCCAGTCGAGGCACCGGACGGTACCGCCGCTCGGCCCATGGCGCCGCTGTCGAGTTCGACTTCGACTTCGACGGTCGGATTGCCGCGGCTGTCGAGAATTTCACGGGCGCGGATATCGGCGATGGCACTCATTGGAAAAACTCCTTCTGGGCGCAGTTTCTCTAGCCGCACGCTTCCCGGCGAGCAAGTTATACTGCGGAAACACCTCGGAGAGTGCGAGATGCCCCGACCACGGCCACATCCCGCAACCCACCGCCTCCGTCGAGAAGCGCGGCATGAAGCCGGCCGAGTTCGTCGAGAATTTCCGGCACCTCGCTCGCCCCGCTCCTCTTGGGCCAGCAGCACAAAAGAAAACCCCGGCGAACCTTGCGGTCCGCCGGGGCTTTTTTGGTTGCGCGGTAGGCTAGACCGACTTCCTAGAGGAAGTCGCCCGCGATCCAGATATGGCCGTTGGCCGCGGTGATGCTGGTGCCGTCCGCCAGGATAACGACGGTCGTGCCGAGCCCGCTGTTGACGACGTTGCTGCCCACCAGAACCGAGTCGGTGCCGTTGCCGAAATCGGTGATGGTATCGAAGCCCTGGCCGCCACCGTTCGAGTAATCGAACAGGTCGTTGCCGTTGCCGCCTTCCAGCGTGTCGTTGCCGGTGCCGCCATTCAGCGTGTCGTCGCCGTTGTTGCCCAGCACGAAGTCGTTGCCGGCGCCGCCGAACACCGTGTCGTTGTCTTCGCCGCCGGCAAGGACGATATCGTCGCCATCGCCGCCGTAGATCACGTCATTGCCGAGGCTGCCGTCGAGGAAGTCGGCACCGTCGCCGCCGAACACGGTGTCGTTGCCTTGGTTGCCGTTGATGATGTCGGCGCCATCGTCGCCGTACAGCAGATCGTTACCGGTGCCGCCCGACAACTGATCGTTGCCGACGCCGCCGTACAGGAAGTCATCGACGTTGCTGCCGGTGAGCACATCGTTGCCGAGACCACCGAAGACCGTCGCACTGTCGGCACCGCCAAGGAAATTGTCGTCGAAGTTCGTGCCGATGAACACTTCCGTGCCCTGGGCGCCGATCACAATTGCATCGATACCCTGGCCGTTGATTTGGCTGGCCGGGAGGTTGATCGAGATGCCGACGGCGTTGTCGGAGAAATCGATCGTGTCTTGACCGCCACCGCCGATGAAGGTGTCGTTGCCGGCACCGCCAAACAGCGTGTCGTCGCCGGCATTGCCGTCGACCGTGTCGTTGCCATCGCCGCCGAACAGCACGTCGTTGCCGAAGCCACCCGAGATCCCGTCGTTGTCGGCGCCGCCGTAGACGATGTCGTCATCGTCGCCGGCGTTTATGGCATCGTCGCCATTTCCGCCGAACAGCAGATCCTGACCGCCGGCGCCCACGATGATGTCACCGCCATCGAAGCCGTAGAACGTGTTGCCGCTGCCATCGCCGGTGTAGTCGTCGTTGAAGGCGCTGCCGATGATGACTTCGATATCGGTGCTGATCGTATCCTGTCCCTCGCCTTGCACCAGGCTCGTATCGACATGGATGCTGCGGAAAGTAGCCGATGTCGAGTAGTCGAGCGTGTCGGTGCCGAAGCCGCCGAAGAAGCTGTCGTCGCCGACGCTTGTCAGCAGCGTATCGTCGCCGTTGTTGCCCATGATGGTGTCGTTGCCGTCACCGCCATCCACGGTGTCGTTGCCGTTGTCGCCGACAACCCAGTCGTTTCCGGCGCCGCCAAACACGGTGTCGTTGCCATCGGCACCGCCGACGAAGTCGTTGCCGTCTTCGCCGTAGGCGATGTCGTTGCCGTCGCCGCCATCTAGGAAGTCGTTGCCGGTGCCGCCGTAGAGCGTGTCGTCGCCGTTGCTGCCCGAGACGATGTCGTTGTCGGCACCGCCGTACAGCGTGTCGTTGCCGTCCGCGCCGATAAGGCGATCGTTACCGGCCAGGCCGAAGATCGTGTCGTTGCCATTGCCGCCGATGATGAGATCGTCGATGCCGCTGCCAGTCTGGGCGCCTTCCGGTACTGCGCCGACGAAGTCGGAAGCGCTCACCGAGGGCACACCCTGCAGGATGATCGTCTCGCCCGACATGAAGATCGTCGAGCTGCCGCCGCTCGACAGGATCGACAGATCCGAGAAGTGGAGGTTCATGCCGCTCAGGTCGATCTTGTCGCTACCGGACGTGAAGTCGGTAATCGTGTCGGTACCGGTCTCGCCATAGTACGCTGCAATCGTGTCGTTGCCGCTACCGGTGACGATGATGTCGTCGCCGGCGCCACCGAACAGCGTGTCGTTGCCGGCGCCGCCAAAGATCGTGTCGTTGC
>JBBRFD010000189.1:0-9114 GCA_038224985.1 Reyranellales bacterium | reverse complement strand
CCCTCGAGCGATTTCATGCGCACGACGAACTCATTGATCGGCGGCACGGAGGTGCGGTATTGCGCGATCATGCGGCAATCGTAGCGCGCCATCACCGGCTTCACCTTGCCTTCGATGGTGTCGGCGATGATCGCGAACAGCTCTGATGCGCGCTCCATCGTGTCGGTATGCGGGTATTCCTTGTAGCCCACGAGCACATCGGCGCTGTCGAGCATCAGCCCGCTCAAATGGCAATGCAGGTCGAACTCGGCGCCGATCGCGACCTTGGGGCCGACGATGGCGCGAACCTTCGATAGCAAGTCGCCTTCGCAATCGTCGTAGCCGTCGGCCACCATGGCGCCGTGCACATTGATCAGCACGCCGTCGAGCGGCAGGGCAGCCTTTACATTGGCCAGCAGCTCGTCGCGGAAGCCCTCGTAGACCGAGCGCACCGTGGTGCCCGAGGGCGAGGCGAATGTGGCGAGGCCCTCGATCACCGTCCAGCCGCGCTTCTCGGCGTCCTGGCGCCAGACATGCATCGGCGCGGTGAAATTGGTGGCCTCGAACTTCGTCGCGTCGCCATGCCAGATGCCATACTCCTCATAGGAGCGGCGGCCCGTCGGAAACGGCACGAACTGGTTGGTCTCGGTCCCCAGGGCGGCGATGAAGATACGCTTGCTCACACTATTTCTCCCGGCGGCTGTGACAGCCAATGACGTGATCGTCGACGAAGCCCGAGGCCTGCATAAACGCGTAGCAGATGGTCGAGCCGACGAACTTGAAGCCTTCCTTCTGCAGCGCCTTGGCCAGCGCATCGCTTTCCGGCGTCTTGGCCGGCACGTCCTTCAGGCTGCGGATCACATGCACCGGCTTGCCGGCGATCCGGCCGATCCATTTACCGAAGGAGCCCTCGCGCTCGACCAGCGCCAGATAGGCCTTGGCGTTGGCGACACTCGCCTCGATCTTGCCCTTGTGGCGGATGATGCCGGGATCGGCCAATAGCCTGGCGAGCTTGGCTGGCGTGTAGCGCGCGATCTTCTTCGCATCGAAGCCGTCATAGACCTCGCGGTAATGCTCGCGCTTGCGCAGTACCGTGATCCAGGAAAGCCCGGCCTGGCAGCCTTCGAGCAGCAGCAGCTCGAACAGCGCCCGGTCGTCCTTGATCGGGCGACCCCATTCCTTGTCGTGGTATTTTTCGTAGAGCGGATCGGCGCTTACCCAGCCGCAGCGCGTTTTGCCGTCGGCGCCTGTCACCGTGTCGTGTTTCCAGACCATGCGCCGACCCTATCCAAGTGGACGCCAAGACGCCACACTTGGGCAAACGCCTTAGGGCAAATGCCTCAGGGCAAACGCCTCGGGCCAAACGGAGGAAACACATGAGCACGGTTCCCGCGGACCTCAAGGTCTGCATCTTCGACGTCTTCGGCACTGTGGTGGACTGGCGTGGCAGCCTGATCGCCGACCTGCCGGGACTCGGCAAGAAATATGGCCTCGACACCGACTGGACGAGCTTCGCCGACGACTGGCGCGGCCTCTACCAGCCGCAGATGCATCGCGTGCGCAAGGGCGAGCTGCCATGGACACGCATCGACGACCTGCACAAGGAAGCCTTCGAGATGCTGCTGAAGAAGCGCGGCTTGAAGCATCCCGGTGAGGAAGGCTCATGGGAGTTCACCCATCTCTGGCACAAGCTGCGGCCGTGGCCCGATTCGGTCGAAGGCATCGGCATGATGAAGAAGAAATACGTCGTGGCCACGCTCAGCAACGGCAACGTGGCGCTCCTGATCAACATGGCCAAGAACGGTGGCATCCCCTGGGATCACTGCTTCTCGGGCGAGACCTTCCACCATTACAAGCCCGACCCCGAGGCCTATCTCGGTGTGGTCGATAGCATGTATCTGAAGCCGCACCAGGTCATGCTGGTCGCCGCCCATAACGGCGACCTAAAGGCCGCGCAGAAAGCAGGCCTCTCCACTGCTTTCGTCCTGCGCCCCAGCGAACACGGCCCCAACCAGAAGACCGACACCAAGGCCGAGGGCGAGTGGAATGCCGTCGGTACCTCGATGATCGATATGGCGAAGAAGCTGGGCTGCTAGCTCATCCCTGTCTCTTTTATTCCCCTCCCCCGTCATACGGGGGAGGGTAGGGTGGGGAAGAGCCACACTTGCGCCCCATCTCCGTCGTTCAATCCCTAACGTGAACGACTACGCCCGCGACCTCCGTAATAACGCCACTGAAGCTGAACGCCTCCTTTGGCATCGGCTCAAGCGCCGCCAGCTCAACGGCTTCAAGTTTCGGCGTCAGCGCGCAATTGGCCCGTACATTGCCGATTTTGTGTGTCTGGAGGCTGATCTTGTCATTGAGCTGGACGGCAGTCAGCATCTGGCACAAGCGCCGTATGACGAGCGCCGAGATGTCTTTCTAAAAGAGAACGGTTTTCGTGTATTGCGGTTCTGGAACGGGAGCGTGTTCTCGGAGATCGACTCTGTAGTCGAAACTATTTTCGAAGCGCTGCATCGGAACGAAATGGAAGGGCGCTTCGACTGAGGCTTTCCCCCTCCCTACCCTCCCCCGTATGACGAGGGAGGGGAAAGAAAGCGACGAGCGTTAGACGCCGATCGTTGTCAGGTCCTGGAACCAGTGCTGGGCCTGCGTGTACGACTTGATCTTGGGCGACAGCGCGTGCGGGTTGGTGTCGTGGACGACCCAGATCAGCGCTGCGTCGTCGACGACCTTTTCGTGGACCTGCGCCATCAGGGCGTCCTGCTTGGCGGCGTCGAAGGTCGTCAGCGCGTCGTTCACCAGCGCATCGACGGCGGGGTTGTTGTAGTAGCTCCAGTTGACGCCGACGGGCGCGCCTTGATTTGACGCGAAGAAGCGGGTGATGGCGTAGACCGGATCCGACGTCACATAGGCGATGTTGTTGGCGGTGACGTCCTTGTTCAGGTCGGCCTTGGCGCCGGCGCGCCAGGCGGTGTAGAGCGCTTCGAGTTCGACGACCTTGAATTCGACGTCGATGAAGACGTCCTTGAACATCTCCTGGATCGCCTCGTTCATCGGCAGCGACAGCATCTGGCCGGTGCCGCCGGTGGCCACGACGAACTTGGTCTTGAGCGGCTGGGTCTTGCTGAAACCCGCCTCGTTCATCAGTTTGCGCGCCTCGTCGGGCGCATACTTCAACTCGAACTTGGGCTTGCCAAACCACGGGCTGCTGGGATCGACCTGACCCAGCGCGGGCTTGGCCAAACCGTTCAGCAGCTTGACGATGGAGCCGCGGTCGATGGCAAGGTTGGCGGCCTTGCGCAGACGGATATCGGTCCAGGGCGAGCCCGGCAGCATCGAGGGATGATAGTTCCAGACATGCGGCGTGACGTTCTGCTCGATCTTCATGCCGGACTGCTTGAGGCGGCCGACGGCATCGGGCGGCGGCGTCTCGATCATGTCGACGGTGCCCGACAGCAACGACGCGGTACGGCTCGAATCCTCCGGCATCACAACCAGTACCAGCCGGTCGGTCTTGGGAATGCGCTTGGGATTCCAATAGCCCTCGTTCTTCACCAGCTCGGCGCGCTCGCGCGGCACCAGGCGGGCGAGCTTGAAGGGGCCAGTACCCGAGGGCTCCGAAGCCACCTTGTTCCAGTCCTTGCCCTGCTTCTCCCAATTGGCCGGGCTGCACACCAGGAACCACAGCATCTGATAGGGAAAGAGCGCGTCGACGGCTTTGGTTTTGATCTCGA
This sequence comes from Reyranellales bacterium, assembly GCA_038224985.1. Classification (GTDB taxonomy): domain Bacteria; phylum Pseudomonadota; class Alphaproteobacteria; order Reyranellales; family Reyranellaceae; genus Reyranella. The sequence continues at coordinate 5,398 of JBBRFD010000189.1, read as the reverse complement.
CGGTCATCTCGTCGATCTTCTTGTAGCTCAGCACCGAGGGCAGGCGCGGACGCACCTGTGCGGTCTGGCGCTGGTCGAACTGCGCCGACTTGGTGTCGAAGATCTTGTCGAAGTTCCAGATCACCGAATCGGCGTTGAAGGCCGAACCATCGTGGAACTTCACGCCGTCGCGCAGCTTGAAGGTCCACAGCGTCTTGTCGCTGTCGCTTACTTTCCATTCGGTGGCGAGGCCGGGAATCAGCTTGCCCGGCCGGTCGGCGACATCGAGTTCCCAGGCGACCAGCGGGTCGTAGAGGGTGAGGCCGGTGAACTGATAGGCGCCGGCACCGCGGTCGGGCTGGCCGGTGGTCAGCGGAATGTCCGACATGGAGATGCCGTAGCGCACCACCTTCTCCTGCGCGAAGGAGGGCACCGGCGCCGCGAGGGCGGAAGCACCGGCGAGCAGCGCACGTCGTGAAACCTTCATGTCGATCTCCTCAGAGCGTGGGGCGCTTGGCGCGCCACGGCGTTGCGCGTTCGTAGGCGGCGCCGGCGGCAAAGACGCTGGCTTCGTCGAAGGCATGGCCGCCGAGCTGGAAGGCCAGCGGAAAGCCGTCGGCGCCGAAGCCACAGCACACCGTCAGCGCCGGCTGGCCGGTGATGTTGAACGGCATGGTGAGCGAGGGCTTGCCGAGGAAGTGGAAGATTTGTTGGGGTTCCTCGAAGATCTCCGGCGCACCCCACTGGTTGGCCATCAGAATGAGATCGTAGCCGCGCATCGCTGCCTTGGTGTCCTGGTGCAGCTTGCGGCGGAAACGCAGCGCCGACAGGTATTCCTCGGCGGTGATGAAAGCGCCGAGCTGGAAACGGCGGCGCGTCGTGTAGCCGAACTTCTCCGGCGTCGCGATCACGTTCTGGCGATGGATGGCATGCGCCTCGGTCGTGATGATGACGCGGCCGCAGATGTGATAGTCGCGGATGTCGGGCAAGGTGACGTCCTCGACGACGGCGCCGAGATCGCGATAGACGCGCACGGCCTCGTCGATGCCCTTGGCCATCTCGGGTGTGATGCCCTCGTTCCACTCCCGGGCCAGCGCGATGCGCATGCCCTTGATCGGGCCAAGGGCTGCGGCGCCGTAATCGACCTTGGGCGCCTTGGCCGAGCCCTGGTCGTTGGGATCGTAGCCGGCCAGCACGTCGAGCATCAGGGCGCAGTCCTCGGCGGTCCAGGCCATCGGGCCGGCCGTGTCCATGCTGAAGGACAGCGGAAAGATGCCGCAACGGCTGACGAGCCCGTAAGTCGGCTTGATGCCCGAAGTGGCGCAGAAGCCCGCCGGATTGCGGATCGAGCCGCCGGTGTCGGAGCCCATGGCGCCCATGCAGAGGGCAGCGGCGACGGCGGCGCCCGAGCCGCTCGACGAGCCGCCGGGCTGATAGGCGGTGTTCCAGGGATTGCGCGCCGGCGGGAAGGGCTGGTCCGGGGTCATGGCGCCATTGGCGAATTCATGCGTGGCGAGCTTGCCCAGCACGACGGCGCCGCCGGCCTTCAATCGCCGCACGGTCTCTGCATCGATCGAGGGGACGTAATCGGCGCGCAGATGCGAATGGCCCGTCGTCTTGATGCCGGCGGTCTCGTAGATGTCCTTCAGAGCGATGGGAATGCCGTGCAGGGGGCCGCGGCGAAAGCCCCGGCTCATTTCCGTGTCCGCCTGTTTGGCGGCGGTGCGCGCCAGATCGGCCGTCAGCGTCACAAAGCTCGTGATCTTGGAATCGACGGCGGCAATGCGGGCGAGAAAGGCCTCCGTCAGGGCAAGCGAGGTGAGTTCGCCTTTCGCCATCAGGCGGCCGACCTCGGCAATCGTCAAAGTGGTGAGATCGGTCATGATGGGGCCTATTCGCCGGCCCGGAAGATATGCGGCGGCTCGGCAGCCCAGGCCCAGCGGCGCGGGATGCGCTCCATCAGCGCCTGCAACCCGACATAGCCTTGGTGCAGGTGGCCAATGTCTTCCTCGGTCAGGGTCAGGCCGGCCAGCGCGGCGCGCGCCCGGAACTCGTCGAGGGTTGGGGCTATGGCCTTCGGCGCTTGTGGCTCTGTCATTTTGTCCTCCCGTTGGACGCGAATATGCAATCGACATGCCGCTTCCCGACGAAGGTGGCCGGCGGCTTGGCTTAGCTCTTGCATAACGGCTTCCCGAGTGCGGCCTCCCGACGGGATGGCCGAAACGGGGGAGTGATTCATGTTCAAACGCCTCAGCGTCGTTCGCCTCAGTGTCGCCGCCGTCGGTCTCGCTGCCGTCGCAGCGGCTGCAGCGCCTGCCTTTGCACAGGGCACTCTGCGCATCGGCATGACAGCCGCCGATATTCCCCAGACGACGGGCCAGCCCGACCAGGGCTTCGAGGGTTACCGCTTCGCCGGCTACACGATCTATGACGGGCTGGTGAACTGGGACCTGTCGAAGGCCGACGCCATCGCCGATATCAAGCCCGGCCTCGCCACCGATTGGTCGGCTTCGAAGGAAGATCCCAAGAAGTGGACCTTCAAGCTGCGCCAGGGCGTGAAGATGCACGACGGCACGGATTTCGACGCTGATATCGTGATCTGGAACCTCGAAAAGATCCTGAACGACAAGTCGCCGCAATTCGATCCCAAGCAGGCGGCCCAGGCGCGCGGCCGCGTACCGACGCTGGTCGGCTGGAAGGCGATCGACAAGCAGACGGTCGAACTCACGACGCGCATCGTGAATTCACTCTTCCCCTACGACATGTCGTACATTTTCTACACCAGCCCCGCGAGCTGGGAGAAGGCCGGCAAGGACTGGAGCAAGGTGGCGCTTGCCCCGGCCGGCACCGGCCCGTTCAAGGTCGAGCGTGTCGTGCCGCGCGAGCGCATGGAGCTGGTGCGTTTCGACGGCTATTGGGACAAGGCCCGCGTACCGAAGCTCGACAAGATGATCCTGTTCCCGATGCCGGAAGCCGCGACTCGCACGGCCGCGTTGCTGGCTGGTCAGGTCGACTGGATCGAAGTGCCGGCGCCCGACGCCGTGCCGCGCCTCAAGCTGGGCGGCATGAACATCGTCACCAACAAGTATCCGCATAACTGGGCCTATCAGCCCAGCATGGTCGAAGGCTCGCCGTGGACCGATATCCGCGTGCGCAAGGCGGCCAATCTCGCCATCGACCGCGCCGGCATCTCCAAGCTGCTGGGCGGCTTGATGCTCGAAGGCAAGGGCGCCGTCTATCCGGGTCACCCGTGGTACGGTTCGCCCAGCTTCGACATCAAGTACGATCCCGAAGCAGCCAAGAAGCTGCTGGCCGAGGCAGGCTACAGCGCCAGCAAGAAGCCCAAGATCAAGATCGCGATCTCGACCTCGGGCTCGGGCCAGATGTTGCCGCTGCCGATGAACGAATACGTCCAGGAGAACCTGAACGCCGTGGGCTTCGACGCCTCGTTCGAAGTCATGGAGTGGAACGCGCTGGTGACTTTCGGCTTCCAGCCGGTCACGGGCGACGCCTCGAAGAAGGCCGGCACCAACGGCATCAACATCAGCCGCGCGACGGTCGATCCCTATTCGGCCTTCATGCGTCTCTACCACTCCGAGTTCGTGCCGCCGCGCGGCGCCAACTGGGGCATCCTCAAGGATCCCAAGCTCGATGCCATGATCGACAAGGCCCATACCTCGTTCGACAAGGCCGAGCAGACCAAGGCGCTGGCCGACGCCCATACCTACATCGTCGACCAGGCCTACTGGGTCTATATCGCGCACGATCTCAATCCGCGCGCGATGAGCCCCAAGGTAACGGGCTTCGTGCAGGCCCAGAGCTGGTTCCAGGACCTCACCACCATCTCGATGAAGTAACGAGAGGGGCAAGCGGCGATGATTCTCTATGCGCTCAGAAGGCTGATCTACCTGATACCGGTCGCTTTCGGCGTCTCGCTGCTGGTCTTCGCGCTGGTCCATCTGGCGCCGGGCGATCCGATCTCGGCGATCGTGCCGCCCGATGCACCCAAGGAAGTGGTCGACAAGCTCAAGGAGTATTACGGCTTCGACAAGCCGCTGCCGGTTCAATACTTCCGCTGGCTGGCGGTGACGCTGACCGGCGATCTCGGTACCTCGATCGGCACCGGCCGCTCGGTGGCAACCGAGGTCGGCTCGGCCTTCGGCAACACCATCATCCTGGCCATCTCGGCCACGCTGTTTGCCTTCACCCTGGCGATCATCCTCGGCACCGCGGCGGCCTATGCCAAGACGCGCATCGTCGACCGGCTGGTGACCTCGATCGCGCTGGTCGGCGTGAGCGTGCCGCATTTCTGGCTGGCCATCGTGTTGGTCATCATCTTCTCGGTCGAACTGGGCATGCTGCCGCCGATGGGGTTGGGGCCGGAAAGCTCGACTGGATGGCGCTTCGACTGGCCCCATCTGCAGCACATGATCCTGCCGACGATTGCGCTCTCGGTGATTCCGTTGGGCGTCATGACGCGCACCGTGCGCTCGACGGTCAAGGAAACGCTCAGCATGGAGTTCGTCACCGCGCTGCAGGCCAAGGGCATGCGCGATGGCGCCATCCTGCGCCACGTCATGAAGAACGCCGCGCCGACGTGTTTGGCCGTGATGGGCCTGCAGGCCGGCAACCTGATTGGCGGTTCGATCCTGATCGAGACGGTCTTTGCCTGGCCAGGCACCGGCTTCCTGCTGAACAGCGCCATCTTCCGCCGCGACCTGCCGATCCTGCAGGGCACGACGTTGGTGCTGGCGGGTTTCTTCATGCTGCTCAACCTCACCGTGGACGTCATCCAGACCATGGTGGATCCGCGCATCAAGCGAGCTTGATCGCATGGCCATTCAAAGTCCTTCGATCGACATGGGTGCCGGCATCGCCACGATGAAAGCCGTGCCGGCGACCGTTTCGCGTGGCTACTGGCAGTCGGTGCGTCGCCGCCTGCGCCGCGATCCCGTGACGCTGGTCTGCTTTGGCGTGCTGCTGCTGATCGTGCTGTCGTCGATTTTCGCACCGCTTCTCGGCCTTTCCGACCCCTACAAGACCTCGATGATCCGCCGGCTCTATCCGCTGGGCTCGCCCAATTTCCTGCTCGGCACCGACGAGCTCGGCCGCGACATGTTCAGCCGTCTGATCTATGGCGGCCGGCTGTCGCTGTTCATGGGCGTGACCCCTGTCGTCTGCGCTCTGCTGATCGGCGGCACGCTCGGCATCACCGCCGGCTTTCTCGGCGGCAAGGTCAACATGCTGATCATGCGCGTGATGGACGTGTTCTACGCCTTTCCGTCGGTGCTGCTGGCCATCTCGCTGTCGGGCGCCATGGGCGCGGGCGCGGAAAACACCTTGCTGGCGCTGACCCTGGTTTTCATTCCACCGGTCTGCCGTGTCTCCGAGAGCGTCACCACCCAGGTCCGCGGCTTCG
>JBBRFD010000188.1:0-9164 GCA_038224985.1 Reyranellales bacterium | reverse complement strand
GAAACCGTCAACGGCGGCAGCGAAAGCATCCTGGTCGTCGAGGACGACGCTCAGGTCCGGGTCAATGTCGTCCTGCAGCTGCGCAGCCTGGGCTACGCCGTCTCCCATGCCTGTGACGGCGCCACCGGACTCGCCGCCTTCGAGGCCGCCCCGCGGCTCTTCGACCTCCTGCTGACCGACGTGGTGATGCCGGGCGCGCTCAACGGCAAGGCGCTGGCCGATATCGTGGCCGAGCGCTGGCCGGCCACGCGGGTCGTCTTCATGTCGGGTTACACGGAAAACGTCTTCGTGCGCGACGGCGAGGTCGACAGCGACATCGAGCTGCTGTCCAAGCCGTTCCGCAAGAAGGAGTTGGCGGCGACAGTCCGCCGCGTCCTCGACGAAGCGATTTAGGAACCTATTGCGCCTCCCGCCGTTGCCCTTGCATGGACGATCCCCATCTCCTACGGCTGATAAAGACCGCACAGGCAACGGGCTGCCGCCACGTCGCGCTGGCGCTTGCCCATGCCCTTCAGCTGGTCAACGACACCGCCCCGCGATCGCCGCAGGCGGAGGCCGAGGCGAGGCTGGCGGAAGCCGCGTGGAGCACCGCCAGCCAGGCGCTCGACGACTATCGAACCGGCCATCCCGCCCTTCTCCGCGCGGCCTGAACGGCTCGCTGTCATGGCCCTTCTCTTCATCACCACCAATTTCGCCCGGCTCGAAGGCGACGCCGTGCAGGACCTCAAGGCAGCCGCCCGCTTCGCCAAACGCGCCAGCGTCGAGACGCTCGGCCGTCACTTCGTCTCTGTGCGCGCCGACAACGAATTCGCCCATATCCAGCGCGTCACCTTCAACGTCGAAGGCCCGGCCATGCCGGTGTCGCTGCAGGCCCTGGTAGACGAGCTGGTGCGCCAATGCCGGCAGGACGTCGCCGCGCCCAAGGCCGTTCCCAAGAAAATCAGCGCATAAAAAACGCCGCCCTTCCGGGGCGGCGTTTTCTACATCTGCAAGCCGTCAAACGCTGGGCTGAACCGCCTTTTCGGCACCCACCGCCTGCACGACCTTGTCTGCCAGGGCGCCGACTTTGCCGCCGATGTCGTCGCCGATCGTCTCGCTCTTCACCACATCGGCCACCTTGGCGAGCGTCTCGCGACCGGCCTGTGTCGCCTTGGCGCCGGCAGCGCCCAGGTAGCGCTTCTCCGTCTCCGTGACCGGAAAAATCGACGCCAGCGCCGCACCTATTCCGGCACCGATGGCGGCGACCAGGATGGGCTGCTGGTCCATGAACTGGGCCAGCACATCCTTGGCCTGTCCGGCGAACTGCTGAGCCTGGCGCGTCGCCTGATCGGCGGCCGCACGGGCCTGATCTTCTCCCTCATGCAAGGCGGCGTTTGCCTGATCGACGCCCTTGTGAGCGGCGTCGGCGACATCGCCGGCCGTCGCCGACAAACGTGACTGCGCGTTGCTCAGCATGCCGGAAGCCTTGTCGGCCGCCTGATCGGCAGCACTTTTGGCCCCGTCGATGGCCTTGCCAGCGGCATCCCTGGCGCTGCCGGCCAGCCCTTCAGCCGTATGGCGCACGCTGGAAACCGCGCCGGTCGCCGCATCGCGCACGGTCGAGGCGGCCGAGCCGATGCCCGAGACGGCACCGGTCGCGGCACTTTTCACGCCGCCGACAGCGGCGCTGGCGCCGTGCATCACCGCCGAGGCGGTCGAGGCCACGGCGCCCTTCAGCGCGGCGCCGGCCTTGTCGATGACATCGAGGCCGGTCGTCGTACCGGTGGTCGAGCGGGTCAGCAGCATCGTCAGGCCGAGGCCGATCAGCAGCGCCGGCACCGGATTGGCCTTGGCCGATTCGGCCAGCGACCGGGCGATCGACACGCTGCTGTCCTTGGCCAGCGTCAGCATCTCGTTGGTGATGACCGTGGGCGTCACGCCGACGCGCAACCCGTCGAGAGTTTGCGACAGGCCGGCGCGGGCATGGTCGGCTTCGATCTGAAGTTGGGCGCTCGATTTCATGTCAGCTTCTCCTTGGCGAGGCGACCGTCGCGAGACAGCGCGTTGAGAGTACGTTCCGGGGTCAGTTCGATGAGATTGAGACGGTCCCGGCCGGCGACCACGAGGGCAATGCCCGTCAACGCGGTTGCACCGGCCACGATCAGGACCGCCCAATGAGGGGGCACGCCGTTGGCCACGAGCAATGCGACCAGGGCCTGCAGGATGAGGAAGAGAGCGGCGAGGCTCAGCACCGCGCCGGCGATCAACAGGTAAAGCCCGGACTTGAATGCCACCAATTTCTCGGTGACCTCGGCACGGGCGAGCTTCATTTCGATCTGGATGAGATCGGCCGCCTGCGAGATCGCGTCGGTGGCCAGGGTGACGACGCCGGGGCGCCGCTGGAGGGTGTCGAACATCATGATCTCCTGCGTCAGACGGCGATGTGGGTGTCGCGCATGATCTGCTCGCGCTCTTGGGCCGCCGCCGAAGTCGCCGCGGTGGCCACGCCGCTCTTCACGAAGCGGGTCAGCGCGAAGCCCACCAGGGCCGCGCCGGCGAGGAAGACCAGCGGCTGCTTGCGGCCGAACTCGGTGGCCATCGACACCAGGTCGGCGACGCTGTGGTTCTTCAGGCCTTGGGCCACCTTGTCGATATTCTTGGCGGCATCGCGCACGTAGTCGGCGATCAGCGGCTGGTCCTGCTGCAGGGTGTCGGCGACATTGCCGACGGTCTGGCTCGCCTTCTTCACCACCTCGACGCCGGCGTCCTTGGAACGCTCGGCGATGGCTTCGGCCCTCTCGGCGGCAACCGCGCCGATCTTGCCGCCAACGTCCTTGACGGTCTCGGTGACCTTGTCGAGATCGGCCTTGCCGTTAGGGGTGCTTTGCATGGTTGCTTCTCCTGAGCAAATTCGTGTCCCCAGCAACGCCCATTCTGGCCGTGTAGTTCCCGCTCACGCGCGAAAATTCCTCTACGCAGTCGCAAGCCTGCGGCTCAGGTTCTGGCAACGGATCTCACAACTTGGCAAGCAGCAGGACCGACCGTACCGGCGGCAAAGTTAAATCAACGCCTGTCGACATATCGCCCTGCAACCTGTCGCCGCCGGCTGCGTAGGATTATGCAGGAGGCCACGATGGTCCATTACCCTTCTCTCGATCGCGAACGCACGGAACGGCTACGCAAGTTCTGGCGCATCCGTTCGGCCGTGTTTGCCGTGCTCGAAGTGGCGCTGGCTACGGCGTTATTGATCCTCGGCGTGATCTTCCGCCTGCCTATACTCGCCTTCGCAATGACTATCGCGGGGACCATCGCCCTGATCGCGCTCTATAGGATGCTTCCGTCTCCGAGCGACGATTGAGATTTCGCCGTTTCGGCAACCCCTGCAGAAAAGAGTCGTTATCCAGGGGCCTTTCACCCGCCGAATGATGGAGATCGACATGCCTACCGCCCATACGTCCGCCGCCAAGAAGCCCGCCGCCGAAACCACGCAGCCCAAGGTCGACGCGATCGCCATCCTCAAGGCTGACCACAAGACCGTGGACGCCCTGTTCAAGGCCTATGAGAAGGCCGGCGACGACGGCGCGAAGAAATCGGAGATCGCCGGCAAGATCTGCGACGAACTCACGGTCCATGCCGCCATCGAGGAAGAGATCTTCTATCCCGAAGGATACGAGGCCTCGGAGGACGACGGGGAAGACCAGGCCATGCTGGACGAGGCCGAGATCGAGCATGAAGGCATCAAGCGGCTGGTCGGCGAGATCGGCGAGGCGCTGGAAAAAGGCGACCCTGACGACATGACCGATGCCCGGGTCAAGGTGCTGTCGGAATACGTCAAGCATCACGTCAAGGAAGAGGAGGAAGAACTCTTCCCCGCCCTGAAAAAGACCGACATGGACATGGACGAGGTCGGCGCCCGCCTCCTGAAGCTCAAGGAAAAGCTGCACGCCGACATGGCCGGCTAGACGAATCGGCGACTGACCAGCCGCCGCGGACTGGCTCCTTCTGCTACGCCGATCCTCTCGGCCGGCAAGGGAGCCAGTCGACTTTGAGGAACTTCATCGCCTGCGGGGCGTTCCTGCAGGCGATGCGCATTCTTGTACTTCTCAACGCCGCCGCCGGATCGGCCGGCGGCACGCCGGGACAGAGCGCCGGAGACCGTATCCGCGACGCCTTCGCCAAACAGGGCGTCGAGAGCGACATCGAGGACGTCGCGGGCCGCGCTATCGCCCCAGCGGCCGCGGCTTTCGCCAAATCTCCCACGCATGACGCGCTCGTGGTCGCCGGCGGCGACGGCACGATCAGCGCGGCAGCCGGCGCACTCGCCGACAGCGACGTGGCGATGGGCGTCTTGCCCATGGGCACACTCAATCATTTCGCCAAGGATCTCGGCATTCCGCCAGAGCTCGAGGCGGCGGCGGGCATCATCGCCGCCGGACACGAGCGGCGGATCGATGTGGCCGAGTTGAACGGCCGCGTCTTCATCAACAACTCCTCGGTCGGCCTCTATCCCTTCATGGTGAAGCAGCGCAACGCCGATCAGAAGCAGCTTGGCCGCAGCAAGCTCACCGCCACGGTGCCGGCGGCGCTGCGCACGCTCTTCAACGCCTCGTCCTGGCATCGCCTCGGCATTGTCGCCAACGGCACCGCGCTCCGCCTGCGCACGCCGTGCGTCTTCGTCGGCAACAATCCCTATGAGGTCGATCTCTCGACCTTCGGCACGCGCAAGAGCCTCGACAGCGGCATACTGTGTGTCCATGTCGTGCGCCAGCAAACGTGGCTCGGCATCCTGCTGCTGCCCTTCAAGGTGGCTCTGGGCCTCGCCGACCCGCTGCGCGACATCGAGAATTTCAACACGGCCGAAGTCGGCATCACCTCGCGGTCGCGGCACCTGCATGTCTCGCTCGACGGCGAAGTGGTGACCCTGCAAACGCCGCTGCGCTACCGCAGCCGGCCACTAGCGCTGCGCGTGCTCGCGCCGCCGGAAAAGGTCACCTGACATGCGCAAGATCGCCCATCTCTCCGACCTGCATTTCGGCAGGACCGACCCGGCCGTGCTGCCGGTGCTGGTGGAGACGATCAAGGCGGCGAAGCCCGACGTCGTCGTCGTTTCCGGCGACCTGACGCAGCGCGCCACGGACCGCGAATTCGCCGAGGCCCGCGCCTGGCTCGACACACTGCCGTTTCCGCGTATCGTGGTGCCGGGCAATCACGACGTGCCGCTCCACAATGTCTTCATGCGCTTTCTTCAGCCGCTGAAGCGCTATCGCAAGTATTTCGGCATCGACCCGACGCCCTTCCACAGTGACGGAGAAATCGCCATCGTCGGCGTCAATACAGCACGATCCTTCACCTTCAAGGACGGCCGCATCAACCCGGAACAGGTCGAGGCGACCTGCCAGCGGTTGCACAGTGCCGGCGACGACGCCGTGCGCATCATCGTCACCCACCATCCCTTCGAGCAGGCCGAGGAACACGGCGACGATCTGGTCGGGCGCGCGCCCATGGCCATGACCGGCTTCGCCGGCTGCCATGTCGATCTCATCCTGTCGGGCCACCTGCATGCCGGCGGCACCCATGTCAGCGAGATGCGCTACGACATCGACGGCTATGCGGCGCTGCTCATCCAGGCCGGCACCGCAACCTCGGTGCGCCACCGGGGCGAGCCCAATTCCTTCAACATGATCCATGTTGAACGCCCGGAAATCGACGTTGAGCATTGGACGTGGAATGCCGACAAGGTGGAATTTGCCGTCACCGCCACCGACCGCTTCCGCAAGACCGCCGGCCAGTGGCGGACTCCGGGAAAGCCGGCGTGAGGATCGCCGCCCTCGTCCTGCTGATGGCCCTGGGCGGTATCGTCGCCGCCCTGCTGACCGGCGATACCCTCAACGCCTTCGACGGCGCGCTCAACACCTTCTGGACGCCCTATCGCGGCAAGCCCCTGCTGGCTGCCTTCGCCTGGCTGACGCATTTGGGCGCTGGCCAGGCCGTCATGACCGCCGTGTTCGTCGCCAGCGGCTTTCTCTGGGTGGCGGGGCAGCGGCGCGACATCGCCGCCCTCTGGATCGCCTGGCTCGGCGCCGAGGCCACGACCTGGTCGCTGAAATTTCTGGTCGACCGCGCCCGTCCGAAATTCCTCGATGTGGCGACGGCCGTGTCGCCGTCCTTCCCGAGCGGCCATACGACGCTGTCGCTGGCGGTCTACGGCCTGCTCGCCTGGATGATCGCCCGTCGGCTCGACGCGCCGTCCGAACGCATCGCGGTGACCGCCTTCGCCACCGCCCTTATCGTGTCGGTCGCCTTCAGCCGCATCTTCATCAGCGTCCATTACACCAGCGACGTGGTGGCGGGCCTGCTGATCGGCGGCTTCTGGCTGCTGGTCGGTATCGACGTCGCCCGGCGCGGCGCCCATCCCGGCCGGTAGGGCGCCGGCCGATAGAACCCCGGCCGGTAAACTTCCTACTGTGGCGTCGAGGAGACTTCACGCCCCTCGGTGCCGAGGAAATGGCCGAGCGCCATCAGCGGCTGGATACGGTCGCAGACGATCTTGAAGGTCGCCAGCATCGGCACGGCCAGCAGGGCGCCCATGACACCCCACATCCAGTACCAGAAGACCAACGAGATGATGACCAGCACGGGATTTAGCGTGAACTGCCGCGCCAGCAGCATCGGCGTAACGCTTTCGCCTTCGACGAGGTGGATGGCGAGATAGATACCCGCCGGCAGCAGGCCCATCCACAGCGTGTCGAAGGTCAGCAGGCCCGCGAGCGCTATGATGACGGCGCAGACCAACGGGCCGATGATCGGCACGAAATTGAGCAGGAAGGCCACGGCGCCCCACAGGAGCGGATCGCCGAGGCCGCAGAAATAGACAGCCGCGCCGGTTAGCACTCCGACGGCGCCGTTCATCACCGTCACCGTGCCGAGATAGGTCGAGACGGTGTGCTGGATCTCGTAGGAAATATCGACGGCCTGCTTCTTGTCGCGCAGCCGCGGCAGGATCTCGACGGTGCGGCGCAGGAACTGGTTACCCATGACGAGCAGGAAGAACAGCAGGACCACCGTCGTCAGCGCGCCGGTGACGGCCGCGCGCGTGCCGCTGAACAGGATGTTGCTGAGCGGCGGCCCCTTGACCGAGACCACGGGAGGTGCGGCCGGATCGTCGCTGATCTTCTCGACATCGTGACCGGCCTTCTGGATGCGCTTGGCCAGCGACGTCAATCCCGACAGGCGGTTCTCGAGCCGGCTCACGCTCTCGGGTGCCTTGGCCATCCATTCGGCGGCCGGGGCGGCCAGCATGAAGGCCAGGCCCACGAAGGCGCCGAGCAGCAGGAGGACGATAAGCAGCGCTGCGATGAAACGGGGAAAGTGCCAGCCCACGAGGAACTGCATGAAAGGCTGCAGCACCATGTTCAGGACGAAGGCCAGGAGGATCGGCACGACGATCTCGCCCGTCATGTAGAGGACGGAGAACAGCATGAGTCCGAAAATGCCGACAAGCGTCAGCTGCTTGATATCGCGCGGCAACGTCAGTTCTTTGCGCTCGGGCGTACCGCCCACGACGTCGACGCTCATGTGATTGTTCCTCTGCCGGCGATAACGCAGCGGGCAAGGTTTTGTGCCCTGCAGAGGGCAAATTATTCAGCGGACCGTTTCAACGGATGAGGCGGACATCGATGGCGCCGGAAGTCTTTTCCAGCAGATAGCCCGCCATGGTCAGATGGGTGCCGTCCTCGGTCATCACCGGAAAGCCACCCTGGTCGGGCGCCTTGAAGCGGCCGCTGTCGCGCGCGCTTTCGGCGGCATCGGCGAGATCGAAGACGCCGGCCAGCTCGCGTGGCCGGCTGCGCAGCCAGTTGTTCCAGGCGATGCGCTGGTCGTTGGACTTGTGCGGTGTCTGGCCCGCCACCGTCGCCCAGCGGTCGCGCGAGGCGCTGACCGGCTCGGCGGTCGTCCAGAACACCGGCTTGCCGGGGAAGAGCCCGACGACATCGGAAAGCTGCGACTTCAGCTTCGACGCGGCGACATTGCCGGTGAGGTCGTTGATGCCGAGGTCGCTGACGATATGGGTGGCGTAGCCGGCGAGGATGCGGCGCTGCTTGTGGGCGGCGAGGAAGGTCTTGAAGCTCTCGCCGGCCAGCGCGCAATTCACATAGCCGAAGGCCGGGCCGATCGAGCGCGCGATATTGCCCTGGTCGCCGGCGCCGTCGTCGATGCGGTCGCCCTCTTCGCGCGCCCGGCTGTCGCCGATGATGCAGACCGAGCGCGCCCGCGTAGGGGCCAGGATCGCCACCGGGAAATAGGCCGTGCTGTCGTTCGAGCTGGCGATGGCGCCGCCCAGGGTCTGGTCGGTGACGCCGTCGAAGCCCTGCGCCCAGGCATCGCCATTGGCGCGGTCCTGGCGGCCGGCGAGGATGACCTTGGTCGGATGCTCCCAGAAGGTGCGCAGGAAGAACTTGGCGTCCTTCGGGATGGCCACGCGCGCGAAGTCCGACGCGAGCATGGCGCCATCGGCGATGCTGCCGGCCGGCCCGCCGGAAAAGCGCAGCGGCGTGCAGGTGCCTTCGGGATATTCGATGGCGGCGCGCACCGTGGCCTTGCCGCCGGTGGCGATCTCCTTGCCCGGCGCGCAGTACCAGTTGGCGAAGACGACCTGCAGCTCGCCCACGCCATCGCGGGCGTAATGATAGGTGCGCGACATCGAACGCCGGGCGACGGCGAAGTTGTTGGCGATCTTGGCGCGCGTCGCCACGATGCTGGCGCTACGCGCCTGCGCCCACGACGCCGGCAACAACAGGCCGCTCGCGGCCAGCGCGCCCGTGACGCCCAGCAAATGGCGGCGGGAAAAGATCGTCACGCGTCCTCCGTCGGTCGGTCGGAGCTTATCAGCGGTCCCGCTGCAGATGAAAGCGGTGGAAGGGAAGCCCTGCCGCGCCCCAGGGCGCCGGCGGATCCAAGACGAAGCCGAGGTGGCGGAGATAGCGGATCGACGCCGCGTTGCACGCATCGACCCGGTTGGCCAGCGAATCGTAGTGCCGCAACATGCGCCGCAGGCCGCGCCGGCTCTGCCGCAGGAACCAGCGTGGCCGCTCGGTGAGCCGGTCCGAACCCAGGAGCCACGGCACGCCCGGCCCGAAAACCAGCGATTCGGTGCCGAGTCCGCCCAAGGCCTCGACACGGCCATC
>JBBRFD010000187.1:0-9173 GCA_038224985.1 Reyranellales bacterium | reverse complement strand
GGATCATGATCCACACCGCGACCAATCCGTCGCTGGTGCCCGAGAGCGAACGCAAGATCCGCATCGCCACGGGCGCGGAATATCTCGCCTCGATCAAGGAGTTGGGACCGGCGATCTTCCTGATCTTCTGCGTGCTGGGTTCGATGTATGGCGGCCTCGCGACGCCCTCGGAGGCGGCCGGCGTCGGCGTGGCAGGCGCGTTGATCGTGGCCCGCCTGCAGGGTGAGCTTAAATGGCCGGCGCTCAAGGCCATCGGCATCGGCGCGGTGCAGACCTGTTCGATGATCGCGCTGATCGTGCTGGGCGCCTCGATCCTCGGCAGCGCGGCGGCGTTCCTCAGCATTCCGGCCGCCGTGGCCGAGTTCGTCACCAGCCTGAATCTCTCGCCCTTCATGCTGATCGCGGCTCTGGTCGTCTTCTACCTGATCCTCGGCTGCTTCCTCGACGGCTTCAGCATGATCGTCATGACGTTGCCGATCATCCTGCCGATCGTGAAGGGTGCCGGCTTCGATCCGATCTGGTTCGGCATCTTCCTCGTGCTGGTGGTCGAGATGGCGCAGATCACGCCTCCGGTGGGCTTCAACCTTTTCGTCATCCAGGGCCTGACCGAGGACGGATTGGGCTATCTGGCGAAGGTGACGCTGCCCTACCTGATCATCATGATCCTCTTCACCCTGGCGATTACGCTGTTCCCCGATATTGTCCTCTGGTTCCCAAGGTTCCTGGCGAGCTAGTCTCTCCCCAACAGAGGGGGACGCATGGATCCGCGCCAGGTAAAGACAGCGGCGGATGCCCGCAAGATCGTCAAGGAACGCGGCCTCAAGCATATCAAGGTCGGCGTCCACGACATCGACGGCATCCTGCGCGGCAAGTACATCCACATCGACAAGTTCCATTCGGCGCTCGAAGGCGGCTTCGGCTTCTGCGACGTCGTGCTCGGTTGGGATTCGAACGACCAGCTCTACGACAACGGCACCTATACCGGCTGGCACTCGGGCTATCCCGACGCCAATGTCCGCATCCTGCCCGAGACCTGCCGGGAGATCGCGACCGAGCCGGGCAACCTGCTGTTCCTCTGCGAGTTCGTCGGCCGCGCGGAAGAAATCTGCCCGCGCGCCACGCTGCGCCGGGTCATTGCGCGCGCGGCCAAGCTCGGTTTCGAGGTCAAGGTCGGCTTCGAATACGAGTTCTTCGTCTTCGCCGAGACGGCTTTCTCGATCCGCGAGAAGGGCTACCGCAACCTGAAGCCGATCTCGCCCGGCTTCTTCGGCTACTCGGTCCTGCGCAACTCGGTCCTCAGCGACTTCTACAAGGACCTGCTCGACATGTGCGAGACCATGGACATGGGCATCGAGGGCCTGCACACGGAAACCGGTGCCGGCGTGCTCGAAGCCGCCTTGCGCGTCGGCGATGCCATGGCTTCGGCCGATCGGGCGGCGCTGTTCAAGCTCTTCACCAAGGTGCTGGCGCAGAAGCGCGACTGGCTCGCCACCTTCATGGCCAAGTGGTCGAAGGAATGGCCGGGCTGCGGCGGTCACATGCACATGTCGCTGTGGAAGGACGGCAAGCCGGTCTTCCATGACGAAAAGGCGCCGCATCGCATGAGCACGACGATGCGCCACTTCGTCGGCGGCCAGCAGGCGCTGATGCCCGAGACGCTGGCCATGGTCGCCTCGACCGTGAACGCCTATCGCCGTCTGATTCCCGGCTTCTGGGCGCCGACCGCCTCGGCCTGGGGCGTCGAGAACCGCACCACCGCGCTGCGCATCATCCCGGGTTCAGCGAAATCGACGCGCGTCGAGTACCGCGTCGCCGCCGCCGATGCCAATCCCTACCTGGCGCTGGCCGCCGCCGTCGGCGCCGGCCTCTGGGGCATCGAGAACAGGATCGATCCGGGCGAGCCGGTCAGCGGCAACAGCTACGACAAGAAGCACCCCGCCAAGTCGCAACTGCCGCGCACGCTGATGGAAGCTGCGGGACGGTTGAAAGGATCGAAGCCCGCCCGCGATCTCTTCGGCGATGCCTTCGTCGATCACTATTCCGCGACACGGGAATGGGAAGAACGCGAGTTCCGCAAGGCCATCACGGACTGGGAACTCGACCGCTATATGGAGATCATCTGATGACCGCCGCGGCATTTGGCTTTCCTCCCCATTCATATGGGGATGTGTCGGCGTCTTACGCCGACGGAGGGGTCATCCAGCAACATGATGGGGTCGCTCTGACCCCTCCGTCGCCATGTGATGGCGACACCTCCCCATATGAATGGGGAGGAGCATGAGTTCTTTCCCCACGCAGGCGCGCGTCGTCATCATTGGTGGCGGTATCATGGGCTGCTCGACGGCCTATCATCTGGCCAAGCTCGGCTGGAAGGACGTCGTTCTGCTGGAGCAGGGACGCCTGAGCGGCGGCACGACTTGGCATGCCGCCGGCCTGGTCGGCCAATTGCGTTCCTACCAGAACCTCACGCGCCTCATCCGCTACAGCACCGATCTCTATTCGAGGCTCGAGGCCGAGACCGGCCTCGCCACGGGCTGGAAGCAATGTGGCTCGCTTTCGGTGGCGCGCACCGAGGAGCGCATGACGCTGCTGCGCCGCTCGGCGGCGATGGCCAATGCCCAGAATGTCGCCTGCGAGGTCCTGACGCCGCAACAGGCGGGCGACAAATACCCGATCATGCGCACCGACGATCTGGTGGGCGCGGTCTGGTTGCCGGGCGACGGCAAGGCCAATCCGACCGATATCACGCAGGCGCTGGCCAAGGGCGCGCGCAACGGCGGCGTGCGCATCATCGAGAAGACGCGGGTCACCGCCATCGACACCGTGGATAGCCCCACCGGCAAGCGCGTCACCGGCGTCGAGACCACCGAAGGCAGGATCACGGCCGAGATCGTCGTCAACTGCGGCGGCCAATGGGCGCGCCAGGTCGGGCGTATGGTTGGCGTCACGGTGCCGCTCTATTCCTGCGAGCACATGTACATCGTCACAGAAAAGATGGAGAACGTGCCGCGCGACCTGCCGGTGATGCGCGATCCCGACGGCTATATCTATTTCAAGGAAGAGGTCGGCGGCTTGCTGATGGGCGGCTTCGAGCCCGACGCCAAGCCGTGGAACAAGGACGTCATTCCCGACGACTTCGAGTTCGGCATGCTGCCCGACGACTGGGACCAGTTTCAGATCCTGATGGACAACGCGCTGGTGCGTGTGCCGGCGCTGGAGAAGACCGGCATCAAGACCTTCATGAACGGGCCCGAGAGCTTTACGCCCGACCTCAACTACATCCTGGGCGAGGCGCCCAACCTCAAGGGCTTCTACGTCGGCGCCGGCTTCAACTCCATGGGCATCGCCAGTTCGGGCGGCGCCGGCATGGCGCTGGCGGAATGGATCGTGGCCGGCGAGCCGACGCTCGATCTCTGGCCGGTCGATATCCGCCGCTTCGCCAACTTCCACGGCAACGATGCCTGGCTGCGCGACCGCGTCGCCGAGACGCTGGGCCTGCATTACAAGATGGTCTGGCCGCAACGCGAGGCCGAGAGCGGCCGTCCGTTCCGCCGCTCGCCGCTCTACGACCGCCTCAAGGCGCGCGGCGCCTGGTTCGGCAACAAGATGGGCTGGGACCGGCCCAACTGGTTTGCCGGCGAGGGCAAGACGCCGGACATGCAATATGGCTGGGGCCGTGGCGCCTGGTTCGATGCGGTCGCCGCCGAACACAAGGCAACGCGCGAGGCCGTCACCGTCGTCGACGAGACCTCCTTCGGCAAATTCCTCGTGCAGGGCCGCGACGCCACCACGGCGCTGCAGCTTCTTTGCACCAACGACATCGACGTGCCGGTCGGCCGCACGGTCTATACCGGGTTGCTGAACGAGCGCGGCACCTATGAGAGCGATCTCACGCTGGCGCGCCTTGCCCGCGACAAATACATGGTTGTCACCGGCTCGGCCCAGGTGACGCGCGACGCCGACTGGATCGCCAAGCATGTAGACCCCGATGCGCATTTCACGCTGACCGATGTGACCGGTGGCTGGACGGTGCTCTCGGTCATGGGACCGAACAGCCGCGCGCTGCTGCAGAAAGTCAGCAAGGCCGATTTCTCCAACGCGGCCTTTCCCTTCGCCTCGATCCGCGACGTCGGCATCGGCTACGCCACCGTCATGGCCTCGCGCCGCACCTATATGGGCGAGCTGGGCTGGGAACTCTACGTGCCGGCCGAGTTCGCCGTCACCGTTTTCGAGGTGCTGCATGGAGCAGGGGCCGAGTTCGGCCTGCGCGATGCCGGCTACTACGCCGTCGAATCACTCCGGCTGGAGAAGGCCTATCGCGCCTGGGGCCGCGAGCTGACGCCCGACGATACGCCGTGGCAGGCCGGCCTCGGCTGGGCCGTGAAGCTCGACAAGACCGGCGGCTTCATCGGCCGTCAGGCCCTGGTCGAGGCCAAGGCCAAGCCGCTGGTGCGCCGCATGGTTTCCGTCGTGCTGGAAGACCGCGAGCCGCTGCTCTGGGGCGGCGAGACCTTGCTGCGCGACGGCAAGCCGGTCGGCGATCTCACCTCGGCGGGCTATGGCCACACGGTCGGCGCCGCCATCGGCATGGGCTATGCCCGGCGCGATGATGGCCAGCCGATAGACACGGCGTGGCTGGAGAGTGGCCGCTTCGAGATCGATCTCGCCGGCACGCGACTCAAGGCCAAGGTGTCTCTGAAAGCGCCCTTCGATCCGTCAGGGGCGCGCATCAAGTTGTAAGTAAGTAGCGCCGAGTCCGCAGTTTCAGTCCTTGAAGCCCGCCGGCGGGTCGCATGGCGTCGTGCCCATTGTTCCGGGCAGCGACACTTCGAGGATTTCCATCTCCTGCGAAGTGCGGATTTCGTTGTGGCGCAGGAAGCCGGGGATGAAGAGAGAATCGCCTTCCTCGACACGGAGCGTGCGGCCGTCCTCGAACTGCAGATCGACCCAGCCCTTCAGGATGTAGACGAACTGGCCGTCGCATTCGTGATAGTGCCAGCCGGTCGGCCGGCTCATGCCCTGGCTCGACTTCATAACCTGGGCGCGCAGCGCACCGGCGCTGGCGTCGGCAACGCCAAGGTCGCGATAGGTGAAGAACTCGCGCCTTCCCTTGACCAGCGCCGGTTCGGCGCTGCGGGCATGGGCGACTTTCTGGCCGGATACTTTGCGAGATTTCATCGTGGCGGAGTCAGGTGACATCGTTTCCTCCCTCTGGTGGCGGCCGGTCCTATTCAGCTTTGACGCCCGCGAGCTTGATTACCTTCGCCCACTTTTCGGTGGCCTCCGAGAGGACCTTCCCGAATTCCGCCGGCGTGCCGCCAACCACCGTGCCACCCAGCTCGACGATCCGGGTTTTGATCTTGCTGTCGGCGAGGCCGGCATTGAGCTCCTTGTTCAGCCTGTCGATGATTTCGGCCGGGGTGCCGCTGGGCACGCCAATGCCGGCAAAACCGCTGGCCTCATAACCCGGCACGAAGTCCGCCACCGGTGGAACGTCCGGCAACACGTCCAGACGGGTCGTGGTCGTTACCGCGAGCGCGCGCAGCTTGCCGCCCTTGATCTGCTGGATCGATTCCGACACGGGAGCGAAAATCACCTGCACGTGGCCGGCGATCAGATCGGCGACCGCCGGCGCACCGCCCTTGTAGGGGACGTGGACCAGATTCACCCCGGCCATCATCTTGAAGAGTTCGCAGGAAATGTTTTGCGGCGTGCCCTGGCCCGCCGAGCCGTAGTTGATCTTGCCCGGATTGGCCTTGGCGTAGGCGATGAGTTCGGGGATCGTGGCGACCGGGACCGACGGATTGACCACGACGACGTAGGCCAGCCGGGCGGCGTAGATGACCGGTGCGATGTCGCGGATGAAGTCGAAACCGAGATTGCTGTAGAGCGCTGAATTGATCGCATGCGGCGTTACGACCTGCAGCAGCGTGTAGCCATCCGCCGGCGCCTTGGCGACCGTGTCGGTTCCGATGTTGCCGCTGGCGCCGGGCTTGTTCTCGACGATGAATTGCTGGCCGAGGCGATCCGTCAGCCATTCACCCATCAGGCGCGCCTGGATATCGGTCGCCCCGCCGGCGGGAAAGCCGACGACGATGCGGGCCGTCCGCGACGGATAGGCCTGCGCCCTCGACACGCGGGACGCGGCCGGCACCGCGGCGGCAGCCACGGACAGATTGACGAATGCGCGGCGGGAAAATTTCACGACGGTGCCTCCAAGGTTTGCGCTACGACGCGGATACGCAACTCAACGGGACGCCCTTCGGCAACAGACTACATCCGTCTTGTGAGGCGGCGGAAGGGTCCCAATGCCTCCTCCCGGCACATCAGGTCATTTCGCTGCGCCGCGGAATTCGGTCGCTATCGGGGCATGGTGGACTCCGACAACCCGTCCACCCGGCAAAAGTTATGAGTTCGCGACTCAGGTCGAGGGCGCCGTCTGGCCGGTGACGGACGGCGGTGATGCGGCGGCGGGCACGGACTTCAGCCGCGTCTCCGCCAGCTCGCCGGCGGCTTCGAGGATCGGGTAGGCGACCGAGGTCAGGTGGCCGTTGATGCGCTTCAGGTCGCGGATCACGTCCATGTGGATCGAGCTGGTCTCAATCGAATCGGCACGGCCTTCGCGCAGGCGGGCGAAGTGGCTTTCGGCGGACTTGCCTTCGGCTTCGCGCATGGCGGTCTTCTCGGCGATCAGCCGGCGTGCCAGCACGATGTCGCGCGTGGTGAAGACATTGAGCGCCAACCGCAGGTTCTCCAGCACGCGGCCGTGGAACTGCTTCAGCTCGGCCAGGCCCTCGGGCGAGAAGGTGTAGCGGTTCCTGATCTTCTTGGAGGCGAGTTCCATCAGGTTCTTGTCGACGATGTCGCCGACATGCTCGAGATTCATGGTGAAGCCCAGGATCTCGACGTAGCGCTTGCTCTCTTCCTCACTGAGTTCGGCGCGCGAGGCCTGGATCAGGTAGAGCTTGATGGCCTCGTGCAGCCTGTCGACGGCGTCGTCGGCGTTCTCCACCGCCTTGACCAGCCGCGTGTCGTTGCGCTGAAACACGTCCATGGTCTGGCGCAGCATGTCGGCCACGCGGTCGCCGAGGTTGAGCGTCTCGCGCGCGGCGCAGGCCAGCGCCTCGGCCGGGGACTCCAGCACATTGGGATCGAGATGGCGCGGCTTGCCGGGATCGTCGGCGATGGGATTGTTGGGCAGCAGCAGCCGACACAACCAGGCGATGGGATCGACCAGCGGCAGGAAGACGAGGGCGGCGATGAAGTTGAAGGCGGTGTGGAAGTTGACGGGCAGGCGGGTCGCCGAGGCGTCGAGCATCGACAGGCCCTGCAAGATCGGCCCGAGGAAGGGCAGCAGCGCCACGCCGATGATGGTGCGGGTCAGCAGGTTGGCCAACGGCACGCGGCGGGCTTCGACCTCGGCGCCCGACTGCGCCATGTAGGGCGCCAGCGCGCCGCCGATATTGGCGCCGATCACCAACGCCAGCGCGAGCTTGGGTTCGATTAGGCCGCTGCCGGCGAAGGACATGACCAGCAGCACCACCGACAGGCTCGAATGGACGAACCAGGTGGCGACCGTCGCGAAGATCACGGCGATGACGTACTCGTCCTGCAGGCCTTGCAACACGGCCATGAAGGCCGGCGCGGTGCGTAGCGGCAGGGTGGCCGCCGTCAGTATCTTGAGCGACAGCAGCATCAGGCCGAGGCCGATGGCGACGCGCCCGACATGGCGGGTCTTGTCGGAGTCGCTGGAGAGGAAAGCGATGGTGCCGGCGCCGATCAGCAGCGGCGAGGCCCAGCCGAGGTCGAAGGACAGGACCTGGGCCGCCAGGGTGGTGCCGATATCGGCACCCAGCATGACGGCGAAGGCGATCGAGAGCGGGATCAAGCCGCGGCCGGCGAAGGAGGAGACCAGCAGCGCAGTCGCGGTGCTCGATTGCAGCAGGCCGGTGATGGCGATGCCGCCGGCGAAGGCGGTGAAGCGGTTGCGCGAGCAGGCGGCGATGGCGCGGCGCAGGGCGGCGCCAAAGGCGCGCGTCAGGCCGGTGCGCACCATGCGCACGCCCCACAGCAGCAGCGCCACGCTGCCGATCACGTTCAGGATGGTCTCTACGCCCTGCATGTCACGGACTTTACCCCTTTTGTGACATTTTTGTTAAGACGAGATGCGCGCGGCTTCCTCCATGAAGGCGCGGACCAGGGTAACGCGGCGCCTGTCCTGCAAGCACAGGGCATATTCGGCGACGGCGAGGTCGGTATCGTCGACGACGATGGGCTGAAACCGGCGGTCCTCCCCCAGCTCGCTGTGGAAGACCGCGCCGATGCCGAAGCCGGCGGCGACGGCTTCGCGCACGCCCTCGCGGGTCTGCACCTCGACGATGGCGCGGGGTTCGATGTCGGCTGCGGCCATGGCCTGTTCGAGGACCTCGCGGGTGATCGAGCCGCGCTCGCGCAGCACCAGTTCCTGACCGGCCAGGGCTGACAGCGGCACGCGGCCGCGTTCGGCCAAGGGATGATCGGCCGGCACGAAGAGCACGATCCGGTCGGTGCGCAGGCGCAGCGCGTGCAGGCGCGGATCAGAGAGGCTCCTGGCCATGACCGCGACATCGGCCTCGTGGCGCAACAGGCGCTCCAGCACGGTCGCTGAATTGTCGATGGACAGGGCAAAGGTGATCCCGCCGGCGCGCTGCCTGAGGGCAGCCATGATCGGCACGACGTGGTGGGCCGAGTCGGCGGCGATGCGCAGGTGGCCGCGCGTCAGCGCCTGCTCGCCGGCCAGCAGGGCCTGCGCCTCGTCCTGCAGGGCGAAAAGACGCGTGGTGACGCCCTGCAGCTGGCGGCCGGTCTCGGTCGGCGTAACGGAGCGCCCGCGCCGGTCGAACAACCGCACGCCATAGGCCTTCTCCAGCGCCGTCACCTGGCCGGAGAGGTTGGGCTGGCTCTGCCCCGAAGCGCGCGCCGCCGCCGAGAACGACCCCGCTTCGGCCACCAGATGAAACGCCTTGAGCTGACTGGGTGTCATATCTGCAAAACCGATAGGGATTCTCTGAACAAGCTGCCGATCGTGTCGCCGTTTGCTAAATTGTTGATCTGGCGGAGATTGGCGGATGAAGCAGCTTAGTTTTTCGGACGCGGAGTACGGCGGCAAGCGCAAGCGGACCCGACGGGAAGTG
>JBBRFD010000186.1:0-9275 GCA_038224985.1 Reyranellales bacterium | reverse complement strand
GTCGCCGGCATCGACCATGGTCACGGTATGCGAGCCGGCAATCGCCGGGTCGCCGACATTGGCCGCCAGCAACAGCTTGCGCCCGGGATCGTAGGCGAGGCCGTTCGGTCCGATGCCGACCTTGACCTTTGTCACCTCGGGATTGGGCCCGGGTGCAAAGATGCCGACCGTGTTCTCGGCCCGGTTCGACGAGAAGATGAGATTGGCCTCGTCGCTTACCAGCGCACCGGCGACACCCGGCAGGCCAGGGATGGAGAATAGATATTTCTCCCTGTCGAAGACATCGACGGCGTCGTTCGCCGTACGTGCCACATAGACATGGCCGCTCGCGGCGTGGACCGCGGCATGGTCGAAGGCGCCCTTGCCCCTGTGCTCGGGCAAGACGATGTGTCCGGCGAGCTTCAGGGTCATCGCATCACCTCAGACGGGCGCGGAAGCGGAAAGCCCAGGCCTGCACGACGCCCCAGATCGTCAGGCCCAGTGCGGTGATCGCGGCCAGCCCCACGAGACCGCTGTGAAGGACATCGATTGCGATCCATCCGCCCAGCACGACGACCAGCAAGCGACAGCTCATGGCCGCCAGGGGCCACTCGGGCTGCCGCGTCGCCTGGAATGCCGACATCAGCGTGTTGATGGCGACGAAAGGATAGGCGAGGCCGACGATCGCGAGATAAGGAGCGGCGGCGGCCAGAATCGCCGGATCGTGGCTGAACAGGCCCATCCAGAGGTCGGGTGCGGCGATGGCGAACACGCCGACCGAGGCCATGACGCAGGCCGAAAGTCCCACTGCAGTCCAGGCGATGCGGGCGGCGCGTGCGAACTGGCGGGCGCCGATATTGCTGCCGACCATGGCGAGCACTGCCGCACCGAGGCCGAAATTCAGCGGATAGAGCAGATATTCCAGCCGCACCGCCGCGCCGAAGGCGGCGAGCGACGTGGCGCCGAGCAGACCGGCATAGGATGTAAGCGTCGCCAGGGCAGCGTTGTTCAACACCGGCGCCAGCGACATCGGCGCGCCCACGCGCAGGATTTCACCGAACAGGCGGCGTTCGAAGCGGATGCCGCGCAACGACAGGGTGACCGACGTTCGCCCCGAGGCGAGATACCACGCCAGTGCCGCGGTCGAGGCGGCGAGCGAAATCACGGTGGCAAGGCCGGCGCCGGTGATGCCGAGTGCCGAGATCGGGCCAAGGCCGAAGACGAAGACCGGGACCAATGCGACATGGAGGACCTCGGCCGCGACATAAACATAGGCCAGGATCGCGACCTGTCCGGTTGCGCGTACGACGCTGGTGATCGCGCCGAGCAGCCAGTAGGCCAGCGCGCCGGCGAAGATCACATTGGAATACTCGAGCGCGGCGGCAAGGATCGGCCCACGGCCACCCAGCAGGCCGTAAATGCTGGGTCCTCCGAGCAGGAACACGACGCTGAACAACAAAGCGGCGCCAGCGGCGATTGCCAGGGCATGGATGACCAGCGAGGCGGCATCCTCGCGGCGTCCCGCGCCGATGGCCCGGGCGATGGAAGCGGCAATCGCGCCGCCCATCGCCATGTTGGCCATCTGCTGCATCAGCATCATCAGCGGGAACACCAGCGCCAGACCGGCAAGCGCATCGAGCCCGAAGCGGCCGACGAAATGGGCGTCGACGCTGGGCGTTACCGCGATCAGCACGACATTGACCACGAGGTTGGGCACCGCCAGACGCAGCAGGGTGGCAACGATCGGACCTTCCAGCATCAGGCGCATGCGCGCCGCGGCCGGCGATACGGGTTTGGCAGCGGTTTCGGTCATGGCGGCACCCTTACATCTTTGGCGGCCAGTTATGCGTCTCGCCCGTCAGGCTGCGGCACCACGCGTAGAGCGCGTCGTACATCACCATGCCGTGCTTCAGCATTTCGTGGTCGTCGGTGTAGAGGTGGCTGAGGCCGAGCGAGATGGCGAAGAGGCCGGCCGATTGCGGCGTCAGGTCGAGCCGCGAAGTGTCGGCGCCGCGCACGATGTCGGCCAGCTTGTCGAGGCCGGGCGATGTGAGTTTGTACTCCAGCATGAAGGCGTCGAAGCTGCACTTCTCGCCGACATGGGTGAACTTCACGCCGGGGATGTCATAGGGCTCGGCGCCGGTTTCCGTGGCCGTCGCCAGCACCTTGTCGGCCGGCACGTAGAGAAACTCCGGCGCCTTGTCGATGAAGTGGGTGATGAGCCACGGGCAGGCGATGCGATCGATCTTCGGGCGTTCGCGGGTGACCCACTTCATTTGGTTTCTCCTTCGTTGTGCGGCACTTCTTGATGCGGTTCGGTGGGCATGCCATCGGCGCGCCAGGCGCCGATGCCGCCGGCCACGGCCACGGCATCGATGCCGCGTTCGCGCAATTTGGCCGCGCAATCGCCGCCGATCTCGAAGCCCCAGGCGCAGTAGACGAGAGCCTTGGCGCCGGCCGGCAGCGAGGCGGCGATCTCCTCGACGCGATCCGGCGGTGCGCGCCGCGCGCCGCGCAGGCGGGCCGGCACGGTCGTGGCATCCTGCGCGAGGCGGGCGTCGATGACGATGAGGTCGGGGTTCGAGTCGAGCAGGGCGCGCGCCGCCGAGGTCGTGATGGTGTGCGGCTTCGTCTCGAAAGCCTTGCCGGCGAAGCGTGCGGCGACGCGCTCCCAGGCGATGTTGGCCATGAAGGCATCGACATAGCCGCCGACATTGGCGCCGAAGTCGATGTGATAGGCGTGCTCGTACATGTCGAGCGCCAGCACCGGGGTGCCGCCGGCCAGGCTGTGCGTGTGATCGGCGCACCACACGTTGCTGAGCGTGCCGTCGCGCGGCGAGCGAGTCAGCAGCACCCAGCCCGAGCCGCCGCCCAGTGCCTTGCCCATGGCGACGAATTCGGCGCGCCATTTGGCGAGCGAGCCGAAATCGCGGGCGATGGCTTCGGCCAATGCGCCGCCCCCGTTGTTGCTGTTCGGATCGCCGCCGCCGCCTTCGCCGAGGCTCTCGAAATAGACCTCGTGCAGCAGCATCGAGTTGGTGGCGATCAGCTCCTCGCGCTTCAGCCCGTTGAGGCGGAAGCCGGGCGCCGTCGCGGGATCGAGCGCCGCCAGATCGCCCTGGATGGCGTTCAGCCGGCGGACCGCGCCGCCGTAGTTGTTTTCGTAGTGGCTGGCGATCAGCTTGGGCGACAGGCCCTTGAGACGCGGCGGCTTGAAGGAGATCGGTCGGGCCAGAAACTGCATTTTTCTCTCTCTGATACACTCGTTTCATTTCAAACTAACCCAATGAAACGCGAATGCAAGGGGAAAATGATACACATGTTGCATTTTATATCAGTAGTGTGATACGGATGAATAATGACGCTCGGCGATAGCCCGAAATGGCTCCTCCTGATCCACCAGCTTCCGGCCAAGCCCGCCTATGCCCGCGTGAAGGTATGGCGGCGCCTTCAGACGCTGGGCGCGGTGACGGTGAAGGGTGCGGTCTATGCGTTGCCGGCCAATGCCGAGACCCGTGAGGACTTCGGCTGGCTCGCCAGGGAGATCGTCGACAGCGGCGGCGAGGCGATGATCTGCGAGGCCGCTTTGGTCGAGGGACTCTCCGACGACGAGCTGCAGGCGCTCTTCGACAAGGCGCGCGACGAGGATTACGCGCGCATCGCCGCCGAAGCGCGCGAACTCGACAAGCGTCGCGAACTCGACATGCCCGACGATGTGCTGCCCGACGATGTGTTGGCCGAGATCGCCGGCCAGACGGCGCGGCTGCGCAAGCAGCTCGACGCCATCGTCGCCATCGATTTCTTCGGCACCGAGGGCCGTGCCGAAGCCGAAGGCCTGGTCTGTGGACTCGAAGACGGACTGAAGCAGGAGGAGAGCGCCATGATCGCCAGCGAACCCAAAGCCGCGCCCGACACGCTGCCCGATACGCTGAAGGACCGCGTCTGGGTGACGCGCCAGGGCGTGCAGGTCGACCGCATCGCCTCGGCCTGGCTGATCCGCCGCTTCATCGATTCCGGCGCGCGCTTCAAGTTCGTCGACGGCAAGGGCTATGCGCCGCTTCAGGGCGAACTGCGCTTCGACATGTTCGAGGGCGAGTTCACCCACAAGGGCGACCGCTGCACCTTCGAGGTGCTGATCGCACTGGCGGCGCCGGCCGATCCGGCGCTGGCCGCGATCGGCGAGATCATCCACGACATCGATCTCAAGGACGGCAAGTACGGCCGCGCCGAAGCTGCCGGCATCCGCTCCCTGATCGCCGGTATCTCCGCGTCCAGCAACGACGACGAGCAGCGGCTGGCGCGCGGCGCCACCCTCCTCGACGATCTCTATGGCTCGTTCGCGGGCAGGAAAGCCGGCACATGACCCCGCAAAAGAAAGACCACGGCGTTCCCTTCGGCGAGGCGATGAAGGTCTGGGCGCGCGTCGCCGCGCTCTCCTTCGGCGGGCCGGCCGGCCAGATCGCGGTGATGCATCGCATCATCGTCGAGGAGAAGAAGTGGATCGGCGAGAACCGGTTCCTGCAGGCGCTCAACTACTGCACGCTGCTGCCCGGACCGGAGGCGCAGCAGCTCGCCGTCTATATCGGTTGGCTGATGCACAAGACCAAAGGCGGGCTGGTCGCCGGCACGCTCTTCGTGCTGCCCGGCCTGCTCGCGATCATGGCTCTGTCGTGGATCTACGTGCTGCTGGGCAAGGTGACGATCGTGCAGGGCCTGTTCTTCGGTCTCAAGGCCGCCGTGCTGGTGATCGTGGTCGAGGCCGTGCTGCGCGTCGGCAAGCGCGCCTTGAAGAACAACACCATGCGCGGACTGGCGGTGGCGGCCTTCGTCCTGCTGTTCTTCTACGACGTGCCGTTCCCCGCGATCATCCTGGGCGCGGGCCTGATCGGCTATTTCGGCGGCCGGGCCGGCATGCCGGCGTTTCTGGCCGGTGGCGGCCACGGCAAGCTGGGGGCAAGCCAGTTGGCCGATGCCGATTCCCTCCTCGGCGAGGAAACGCCGGCCCACGCCAAACCCAACCTGCGCTGGTCGCTTTCGATTGGCTTGTTGTTCCTGGCGCTCTGGCTCGTGCCGGTGGCAGCGCTCTACCTCGGCCTCGGTGGCGGCAATGTCTTCACCAAGATCGCCATCTTCTTCAGCGAGATGGCCGTGGTCACTTTCGGCGGCGCCTATGCGGTGCTGGCGTATGTGGCCCAGCAGGCGGTCGACAATTACCACTGGGTGAAGCCTGGCGAGATGCTCGACGGCCTCAGCATGGCCGAGACCACGCCGGACCCGCTGATCATGGTGACGCAGTTCGTGGGCTTCCTCGCGGCCTGGCGCGAGCCGGGCGGGATGAACCCGCTGCTCGCCGCGACACTGGGCGGATTGCTCACGACGTGGGTGACCTTCACGCCATGCTTCCTCTGGATCTTCTTCGGCGCGCCCTTCGTCGAGGCGCTGCGCGCCAACAAGGCGCTGGGCGCTGCCCTTGGCGCCATCACGGCCGCCGTCGTCGGCGTGATCCTGAACCTCGCCGTCTGGTTCGCCCTGCATGTGCTGTTCACCAAGCAGATGCCGGTGCGTTTTCTCGGCGCGTCGGTCGAGCTGCCGGTGCTGAGCTCCGTCGACTGGCCGTCGCTGGTGCTGGCGATCGCCGCCGCCGTGGCGATTTTCCGCTTCAAGTTCGGCATGATCCCGGTGCTGCTGGCCAGCGCCCTGGCGGGCATCACCGTGCAGCTCTGGATGTTATAGCCTCCGCGTAATTGTGTACGGCGGCGCGCTGCCCCTATGATTCGGCATGAGTGCATCCTGCGGACACGACCACAGCCACAGCCACGCGCATAGCCACGACCACGGTGACGCCAGCACTGTCACGCCAGCCTATCGGCGCGTGCTGTGGGCCGCCCTTGTCATCAACTTCGCCATGTTCGGCGTCGAAATCGCCTCGGGCATTGGCGCGGCCTCGGTATCCCTGTTGGCGGACTCGCTCGACTTCCTGGGCGATGCCGTCAATTACGGCGTCAGTCTCTTCGTGCTGGGCATGGCGCTGCACTGGCGCGCGCGGACCTCGCTGCTCAAGGGCGCCACCATGGCGGCTTTCGGCCTGTGGATTCTCTTCGTTACCGGGCGGCATATCCTGGCCGGCACCGTGCCCGATGCGCCGGTGATGGGCGCGATCGGCGTGCTGGCGCTGGCCGCCAACCTCGCCGTGGCGGCGATGCTCTATCGCTACCGCAACGGCGACAGCAACATGGTCTCGGTCTGGGTCTGCACGCGCAACGACGCCATCGGCAATCTCGCGGTGCTGGCGGCGGCGCTGGGCGTCTTCGGCACCGGCATCGGCTGGCCCGACCATGCCGTGGGTGGCGTCATGGCCGTCCTTGCCCTGAGCGGCGCCTGGCGCGTCGTGCGTCATGTGCAAAAAGAGCTGCGCCAACCTGTGGCGCAGCCCCCTTCGCATCCGCATCCGGCGGAGTAGTCGCTTCGCGACCTTCAGCGCATGAAGATGGCGAGCAGGATGATGATGGGGATCGGCACGCCGACCAGCCACAGCAGGATTGAGCGACCCATAATGAAAGTTCCTTTCTTGTTCGGTTGAGGTTAGCGGTCGTAATTGAAAGTGCCGTCGCGCAGGCTGCCGCCTTCGGTCGCGGCGAACCCGGCAGCGAAGGCGCCCAGCAGCATCGAGGCGGCGAGCCACAGGGCGAGCTGCGCCGTTGCCCGACGAGCGATGTCGGCATTGGCCTTGAGCTGGGACAGAGTATCGTTCACGCGAGCCACGGCATCGGCCTGCGACAGGCCGGTCCGGGCCGCCACCATCTGCGCGATATAGGTGCGGTCGTCGGTGGCGAGTTCGCGGCGATCGCGCAGCGCGGCGGCCAGCAGGCGGCCCATGTCGTTGCGGTCGCTCACGACGTCGCGCAGGACGATGGCCGGCATCGCCGTCGCCACGGGATTGGCGGGCGGAGGCGTCACCACGGGTACGCGCACCGCATAGTCAGGACGCAGGAGGCGATCGACATAACCGCTCACCGTCTCGCCTTGTCCGGCAGCCACGGCAGCGCCGGTCGCGGCACCGCTGGCGGCACCGCCGGCCACCAGGGCGGCGGCCGAGCCGAGAAAAGCGGCACTGACGACGGTGGCGACAGCCCAGGAAACGACGCCGTGCGCCGTATCGCGAAAGTAGACCTCATGCGTGTGCACGCCCAGCCAGCGGGTGCGCAGGCGGCCGGCGACATAGCCGCCGACGGCGGAGGAGATGACGGCCACGACCAGCATGTAAATACCGGCGCCGAGTGCTGCCTGCGTCGTGGTGATCGTCCAGGTCGAATAAGGCGAGACGACGGAAAGGCCGATGCCGGCGCCCAGCGCCAGCAGCATGAGGGTCAGGGCGGCCGTGACCACGGCGCCGGCCAGGATGGCCCGCCATGACATAGCGGGTACCGCGACGTCCTCGTCGCTCCGTAAAATCGTTTCCATTTCTGTAACTCCGGGGTTGGTTCCGGAGGGCAACGCTTGATGGCCAACGACGGTTCCACTTGCGAAGGCCGGGGCGAGACTCCAAAGTCCGGCGCATGACCGAAACGCTCCCCGACCGCCTCTCGACCAACCCGAAAAGTCCGCATTACGACCAGGCTTTGCTCGAGAAGGGCGTGCGCATCCTGTTCGACGGTGCTGAAAAGACCAACGTCGAGGAGTACTGCGTGAGCGAGGGTTGGGTGCGCCTGTCCGTCGGCAAGACCGTCGACCGCCATGGCAATCCGCTGACCATCAAGCTCAAGGGCAAGGTCGAGCCCTTTATGGGCACGCTCCCTGCAGATACCTGAACGAGGTTCCGGGCGGCAACTTTAATTCTACACGCTGCAACTAAATCGGGCCTCCGGTCATTACCTCTGTGCACGACGGGGGTTATGACAATGCGTAAGTCACTGATTTTGATGGGTTTCGCGGCGCTGGCGCTCGCTGTTACGGCTTGCGAGCAAGATCTCCAGCTCGCGGGCGCGCAGGCCCTGCTGGCCGCACCCGACAAGATCGAGATCAAGACCGTCTACGTCGACGGTGTCGCCGACTACTGCATCGTGGTCGAAGAGGGCACCGACATTCCCGTGCCCGTCAGCCTGCTGCAGCAGTAGGCGGTTCGCTTAGACCAACGAGTCGATGAAAGCCGCCAGCTCGATATCCAGCTCGGTGATGCCTCCGGCATCGTGGGTCGACAGTGTGATCTCCACCTTGTTGTAGACGTTCGACCACTCCGGATGGTGGTCCCTCTTTTCCGCCATAAGCGCTACCCGGCTCATGAAGCCGAAGGCCTCGCTGAAGTCCTTGAACTTCAGCTCGCGCATGAGCGCGTCGCGCCCGCGTACTTTCTTCCACTTCTTTAAGCCCTTCAGGGCCTTGGCTCGCATCGCGCCCTGCAATTTCTTGGCCATGGCCGATTCTCCCCTTGGCGTATTGGCGTGTGGCGGCGAGCTTGCCTCATTGCACCGCGGCAGCCTAGGCTCCCCTCATCAATAGGGGGTCTACCGCATGAGTCTTTTTCGTCCGGCGCTGCTTGCCGCCGCCATCGCTTTTTCGAGCGCGCCTGTATTCGCGCAGAAAAGCGCCGATACGCTACGCATCCTGTTCAACGACGCCGTGCCCAATGTCGACATGTACTTCAACAGCCAGCGCACCGGGTTGATCCTGGCGCATCAGGCCTGGGACATGCTGGTGCACCGCGATCCCGCGACCTTCGAGATCAAGCCATCGCTGGCCACCGAATGGAAGTTCACCGACGACAACACGCTCGACCTCAAGATCCGCCAGGGCGTGAAGTTCCATGACGGCAGCGCGCTGACCGCCGACGACGTGGTCTATACCATCAACATGGCGGCCGATCCGGCCAGCAAGGTGGCGACGCCGTCGAACTATGCCTGGATCGACAAGGCCGAGAAGACCGGCGACTTCGCCGTGCGCATCAAGATGAAGAAGCCGACGCCGGCGGCACTGGAATACCTCGCCATGGTGACGCCGATCCATCCCAAGGCCTATCGCGAGAAGGTGGGACCAGAGGGCTTCGCCGCCAAGCCGATCGGCGCCGGCCCCTACAAGATCGTCAAGAACGAGCAGGGCAAGGAAGTCGTCTTAGAGCGCTTCGCCGACTATTGGGCGGGCTCGCCTAAGGGCAAGCCGGCGATCAAGACCCTGCATGTCCGCTTCGTGCCCGATCTCGCCACCTCGGTCACCGAGCTGCTGGCCCAGCGCGCCGACTGGATCTGGAACATCAACCCCGACCAGATGGCGAGCGTCAACAAGATGCCGACCCTGCAGGCGGT
>JBBRFD010000185.1:0-9434 GCA_038224985.1 Reyranellales bacterium | reverse complement strand
CGATACGGCATCGCCGCCCTTGGCGCGGCGAAGGATTACGGCCGGCACGCGGGGCCCGAGCCGCCCCCGCCGGTGGCAGGCGAACCACCCTCCCGACCACAACCAGTTGTGGCTGTAAAGCCACAAAACCCAACAAAAGTCATTGCGGGCAGGGGGGCTAAAGGTTAGAAATGGCCGCAGGTTAGAGGCTGTCGTTGCGGTGATTTGGCTGCGGCCCCGGCGCTAACCGGAGATGGCATTGCAAAGATCTCTTACAAGGTCTTGACGTAATTGCATAAATCGGTCCGAACGACGGGCTTGGCGATCAGCGCGGGCTGGCGGGATCCTTAAACCGGATCATCGGCGCCAACTGGGGATCAGCCATTCTGGCGATCGAGCGCGCGGACCGGGTGTTTTGGGGTCCATCGGCTACCTGCCTAGTCGGGGGTCGAGCGGGGCGGAGCATGCGGACCGCGACAGCGAAGGCAACAGTTGTAGGACGGCAATAGCGTAGGTGGAGCAGCATCCACCGCGACGGATTCGCTCGTCGCGGCGGAAGCCGCCATCTCGGCATTCACGGCATCGGCTGGCAGGCGCCGGCGGGGCAACAAGGAAAGCAACGAAATTACATGTTCTCGCGACTGATGGGTTGGATGTCCGCCGACATGGCGATCGATCTCGGCACGGCCAACACCGTGGTGTACGTCAAGGGTCGCGGTATCGTGCTCAACGAGCCTTCGGTGGTGGCGATCGCCAACACCAAGGGCCGCAAGATGGTGCTGGCGGTGGGAGACGAGGCCAAGCTGATGCTGGGCCGTACCCCCGGCAACATCGAGGCCATCCGCCCCTTGCGCGACGGCGTGATCGCCGACTTCGAAGTGGCGGAAGAAATGATCAAGCATTTCATCCGCAAGGTGCACAACCGGCGTTCCTTCGCCAGCCCGCAGATCGTGGTGTGCGTGCCGTCGGGTTCGACCGCGGTCGAGCGTCGCGCGATTCAGGATTCGGCCGAGAGCGCCGGCGCCCGCCGCGTGTTCCTGATCGAGGAGCCGATGGCCGCTGCGATCGGCGCCGGCCTGCCGGTGGCCGAACCCACCGGCTCGATGGTGGTCGATATCGGCGGCGGCACGACCGAAGTGGCGGTGCTGTCCTTGGGCGGCATCGTGTATTCGCGCTCGGTGCGCGTGGGCGGCGACAAGATGGACGAGGCGATCATCGCCTATATCCGCCGCAACCATAACCTGCTGGTGGGCGAATCCTCCTCCGAGCGCATCAAGAAGGAAATCGGCTCGGCCTGCCCGCCCGAAGACGGCGAGGGCCGCGTCATGGAGATCAAGGGCCGCGATCTGATGAACGGCGTGCCGAAGGAACTGGTGATTTCCGAGCGACAAATTGCCGAGAGCCTGGCCGAGCCGGTCAGTGCCATCATCGAGGCGGTCAAAGTCGCGCTGGAACACACCGCGCCGGAACTGGCGGCCGACATCGTCGACAAGGGGATCGTGCTCACTGGCGGCGGCGCGCTGCTGACCAATCTGGATTACGTGCTGCGTCACGCCACGGGCCTGCCGGTGTCGATCGCCGACGAGCCGCTGTCCTGCGTGGCGCTGGGCACCGGCCATGCCGTGGAGAACATCGACCGCCTGCGCGGCGTTCTGTCGTCGATGTACTAGGTCGTTTCTGGGTTTTTGCACGAGGGGCCCGAGAGGTGCCTCTACCGACAAACGGGGCCGGTTTGGGGTAAGATACTGGCCATGGCGATCCGGGACGATTTCGAGGTGGTGGCAAGCCAGGTGCGCACGGTGGTGCAGCGCTTCGCGGTCGGCCTGCTCGTCATCGCCGCCTTCGGCATCATGCTGATCGGCAAGGCCGACACCGTCCTGATCGAGCATGCGCGCGTGCTGGCCCTCGATATCGCCGCCCCGGCGCTCGAAGCCATCGCCCGCCCCGTCGCCGCCGCCAACCGCGCCATCGCCGATCTTAAGGAATTCGCCTCCCTGCGCGAGGAGAATGCCCGCCTGCGCGACGAGAACGCCCGCCTGCTGGCCTGGCAGACCGCCGCCCGCCGCCTCGAGAACGAGAACGAGCGCCTGCGCATCCTCTCGCAGTTCCGCGAGGGCCCGGAGGCCGCCTTCATCACTGCCCGCATCGTCGGCGACAATGTCGGCGCCTATGTCCGCGGCGCCCTGCTCAATGTCGGCCGCAAGGGCGGCGTTGCCCCCGGGCAGGCCGTGCTGACCGGCGAGGGCCTGGCTGGCCGCACCGCCGAGGTCGGCGAGAATTCCGCCCGCGTGTTGTTCGTGACGGACGTGAACTCGCGCCTGCCGGTGCAGATCGAGCGCACGCGCGAGCGCGCCATCCTGGCCGGCGACAACTCCACCCAACTTCGTCTCACGCTGCTGCAAAGCGTCGGTGGCGTGCAGCCGGGCGACCGCATCGTCACCTCGGGCCATGGCGGCAGCTTTCCCGTCGGCATTCCTGTCGGCGAGGTCATCGCCACCGGCGAGGGCGGCGTGAAGGTCCGTCCGTTTGCCGATTTCTCGCGCCTCGAGTTCGTCCGCGTCGTCGACTACGGCGTGGCCACGCTCTCCGGCCCGGCGCCTGCGAACCAGCCGGTCAACGCCAACGCCAATTCCACCGCCCGAGGGGGCGGCCGCTGAGATGCGCGCCGATGGCCTGCTCGCCGCCCTCGACCGTCTCGGCCGCTTCGTCCTGCCGGGGTTGATTCTGGTCTTCTTCGTCCTGCTGACGCTGGCGCCGGTGCGTGCGCCCTATCTCTCCGACGCCCTGCCGCTCTTGCCGGCCGCCGTCGTCTTCCAGTTCAGCTTGGCCACGCCCGAGCGCCTGCCCGGCGTCTTGCTGCTGGCCGCCGGCGTGCTGCTCGACCTGCTGGTCGGCGGCCCGGGCGCGCCGGTCGGCGTGAGCGGGTTGGGCTTCGTCGTCATCCGCGAAGCCGTGGTCAACAGCCGGCGCTATCTCGTCGGCGTGCCGTTTCTCTTCCAGTGGCTGGGTTTTGCCATCCTGATCGGCGGCTTCGTGCTGCTGGTGTGGTCCTTCACCGTGCTCTTCACCTGGACCGCGCTCGATCTGCTGCCGGCGGTGCTGCAATATATCGTCGTGCTGGTGCTCTACCCGATCTTCGGCCCGCTGCTCGCCCGCGTGCGCGCCCGCGATCCGCTGAACATTCCCCTGGCCGAGCGGGGAGGTACGGCTTCATGAGGCAGAACAAGAAGGGCGACGCCGACCGCTCCAGCCTGTTCTCGCGCCGTGCCCTGCTGCTGGCCGGCGGCCAGGCCGTGCTGATGTCGGCACTGGCCGCGCGCCTCTATCAATTGCAGGTCGTCGACACGCAACGCTTCGCCACGCTGGCCGAAGAAAACCGCATCAACTTCCGCCTGCTGCCGCCCTCGCGCGGCCTGATCTTCGACCGCACGGGCCAGCCGCTCGCCATCAACCGGAACAACTTCCGGGCCATGGTCGCGACGGATCGCGGGCGCGGCGCCGAGACGGTGGTCGAGCGGCTCGACCAGGTGCTGAACCTGGGCGAGGCCGAGAAGGTGCGGCTGTTGCGCGAGATGCGGCGCAGCCGCAACGCCCAGCCCGTCGTGGTGCGCGAGAACCTCGGCTGGGAGGAAGTGGCCAGGCTCGAGTTCAATGCGCCCGACCTGCCCGGCGTCTTCATCGATCTCGGCCAGACGCGCGATTATCCCGAGGGCCTGCTGATGAGCCATATCATCGGCTATACCGGCCGCGTCGCCGACGAAGATCTGGCGGGCCGCGACGATCCGGTGCTGCAGCTCGCCACCATGCGCTTCGGCAAGAAGGGCGCGGAGCGCGCCTACGAGGACGACCTGCGCGGCCGCGCCGGCGCGGTGCAAGTCGAGGTCAATGCCGTGGGCCGCGTCGTGCGCGAACTCGACCGCACCGAGGGCCAGCCCGGCCACAACGCGCTGCTGACCATCGACCTCGATCTGCAGAAATTCGCCGCCGAGAAACTCAAGGACCACCAGAGCGGCTCGGCCGTGATCATGGACGTCATCACCGGCGATATCATCGCCATGGTCTCGACGCCGGGCTTCGATCCGACGATGTTCGCCCGCGGCATCAGCCAGAGCGAATGGCGCGACCTGCTCGACAATCCCGAGCGGCCGCTCAACAACAAGGCCATCCAGGGCGCCTATCCGCCGGGCTCGACCTACAAGATGGTGACGGCGCTGGCAGCGCTCGACGCCCGCGTCATCGACCAGTGGACGACACTGCCCTGCCTCGGTTCGCTCGAGCTGGGCGACATCAAGTTCCATTGCTGGCTCAAGGGCGGCCATGGCGGCCTCAGCGTCGTTCCGGCGATCGCTGCTTCCTGCGACTGCTTCTTCTACGAGGCGGCGCGCCGCACCGGCGTCGACCGCATTGGCGAGATGGCGGCCAAGCTGGGCTTCGGGCGCTTGAGCGAACTCGGCCTGCCCGGCGAAGTCTCGGGCAACCAGCCGTCGCGCGCCTGGAAGCAGGAGAAGGTCGGCAAGCCGTGGCAGCACGGCGACACCTTCAACCTCGGCATCGGCCAGGGCTATATGACCAGCACGCCGCTGCAGCTCGCCATCATGACGGCGCGCCTCGCCAATGGCGGCTACGAGGTCCAGCCCAATCTGCTGCTGGCCAAGGCGACGCCGCGCGAGGAGCTGGCGCCGCCGGCGCCGCGGACCACGCCGACGGCACCGTCGCTGCGTCTCAACCCCGCCCATCTTGCCATGGTGCGCGACGGCATGCGCGACGTCGTCAACGCCGGTCACGGCACCGCCAATCACCTGCGCATCGATTCCGCGGGCAAGCTGATCGAGCCCGCCATGCGTTTCGCCGGCAAGACCGGCACCGCCCAGGTCAAGCGCATCACCGAGCGCGAGCGCGAGTTGGGGATCACCCAGGCGCAGCTGCCCTGGCACCTGCGCCATCACGCGCTCTTCGTCTGCTATGGCCCGGTCGACAATGCGCGCTACGCCTGCGCCGTCGTCATCGAGCACGGCCAGGCCGGCGGCGCCACGGCAGGCCCGATCGGCCGCGATCTTCTCCTGGAGACGATGAAGCGCGACCCCTCGCGCAAAAACGACCGCTTCAAGAAGATGGCGTCGCGGTGAGAGTCGGGCGATGACCTCGATCGGCCATCTGGTTCGCCCGGCGCTTGGCCAGTCGATGAGCCAGTCGATGAACGCCCCGGCGCCGGTGTCCTTCGCCGAGAAGATCTGGCGCATCAACTGGGGCCTCGTGCTGGTGCTGACGGCGATCGCCGGCGTGGGTTTCGTGGCGCTCTATTCGGCGGCGGGCGGCCGGCTCGATCCGTGGGCCGCCAAGCACGCCGTGCGCTATGGCGGAGCCCTCGGGCTGCTGCTGATCGTGGCGCTGATCCATCCCAAGGTCTGGCTCAACCTCGCCTGGCCGATCTACATCGTGGCGCTGCTGCTGCTGATCGCCGTCGACCTCGTCGGCAAGATCGGCATGGGCGCGCAGCGCTGGCTGGTGATCGGGCCGATGCAGATCCAGCCTTCGGAGATCGCCAAGGTCGCCGTCATCCTGGTCCTGGCGCGCTACTACCACGGCTTGCGGCCGGGCCAGGCGGGTCAGATCCTCTACACCATCCCGCCGCTGGTCGTGATCCTGGCCCCCGTCGCCCTCGTGATGGTGCAGCCCGATCTCGGCACGGCGCTGATGGTGCTGATGGGCGGCGCCATCCTGTTGTTCGTGGCCGGCGTGCGCGTCTGGATGTTCCTGGTGGCCGGGGCGGGGGCGCTCGCCTGCCTGCCGATTGCCTGGTCGCTGATGCACGAATACCAGAAGAAGCGCGTGCTCACCTTCCTCGACCCCGAGCGCGATCCGCTGGGCGCCGGCTATCACATTACCCAATCGAAGATCGCGATTGGCTCCGGCGGCCTCTTTGGCAAGGGCTTCCTCAAGGGCACGCAAAGCTCGCTCAACTTCCTGCCCGAGAAGCAGACCGATTTCATCTTCACCACCTTCGTCGAGGAATGGGGCCTGGCCGGCGCCGGCGTCCTGCTGGCGCTCTTCGCCCTGGTGCTGGTCTGGGGCTTCTCCATCGCGCTCAGGAGCCAGCACCATTTCGGCCGCCTCGTCGCCATGGGCGTGACGGCGATGATGTTCCTTTATGTCTTCATCAACACCGCCATGGTGATGGGCCTGCTGCCCGTCGTCGGCGTGCCCCTGCCGCTGGTCAGCAACGGCGGCACCGCCATGCTCTCGGTCATGTTCGCCTGCGGGCTGCTGATCGGGGTCAACGTGTACAGGGACGCGCAGTTACCAAGGGCGCGGTAATGCTGGGGGCGCGCCACTCCAGTGGCGCGTCTTCTCCTTCACGACCGCGCCACTGCGAGCGGAGCAACCTCCGCTTGGGAGTGGCGCGTCCCCAGTCCGGTTGACGATCTTTCCACTGGGTGTGTACAATACACACCATGAAGAGCGCCGACCTTATCCGTGAACTGGTAAAGGCTGGCTGGACTTTGGACCGCGTACGCGGCTCGCACCATATTTTCGTCCTTTCGTCGCGTCCCGGCATTGTCGTCGTGCCGCATCCGAAGAAGGATCTGGGCAAAGGCCTGGTCGCAAAAATCCGCAAGCAGGCAGGTATCTGATGCGCTATCCGATTCTTATCGAAGAAGGGACCGACTCGGCGGCGTTCGGCGTCGTCGTGCCCGATCTGCCCGGCTGCTTTTCCGCTGGCGACACGCTCGACGAGGCGGTGGAGGCGGCCAAGGAAGCGGCGGCGGCCTGGATCGATACCGCTCTCGACAAGGGAATGCGCGTGCCGACGCCGTCCAGCCTCGAGGCAGCGCGGAAGCTGCCTGGCTACAAGGGCTGGGCGGTCGGCCTGATCGATCTGGAGGACTCGTTCTTCGACGACACCGTGGAGCGGGTCAACATCACCTTGCCCCGGCGGGTTCTACGGCGTCTCGACGATATGGCGCGCGTGGCCGGACAGAGCCGCAGCGGCCTCATCGCACGGCTGACCGTGGCATCGCCGACCGGGAGCGAGAAGGCACCGACGAGACGCCGGGCCGGCTGATCCTCGACCGGGACGACCGCAGCCCCAAAAGCCCGAAAAACCGCCCCGAATTTCGTCCCGGATGTCCTATCGACAAGGCCAACCGCCCTTGCTAAACCCGCGCCTCCCGGCGATGGGCGCTTAGCTCAGTTGGTAGAGCAGCTGACTCTTAATCAGCGGGTCGTAGGTTCGAGCCCTACAGCGCCCACCATCGCCGGGGGTTGATTTACAAGGATTTTACACATTAGGCAGTCGCGGGACAATCGCCCCGTGGCACCTGTTTGGCATCGCGATTGGCCTCACTTCCAAAGAAGAAACCCCTCCGTGAAGAGGGGCTAGTGCCTAGTCCATGCGTTCGCACGCGAGGTCCAGGATTTTGTGCAAGTCGGCCGTCGCCTTCGGGTTCTCCGAGACGCGGCCCGTGAGGGCGAAAGTCGAGGCGTTGAAGAGACGCCACCCCGTCTTGTCGCCCCAGTCATGTGCAGGGTTTTCCCACTGAGAAAGAACGTCCGCGATCTTCTGCACGCCGATGACCTGGTTGCGATACATTTTCATGATCGCCTGGTCGGCCCGGTCGTCGGTCAGTGCCGTGTCGCGGTAGCGGTCGTAGGTGATCTTCTGCGCCTCTCGCTGGATGGCGAGCGGTTCGATGATTTCCCCGATGAGGCCGGGAAGATCGCGCTTCAGATTGATCGTGTGCTTGCGCTTGATGACGTGATCGCCAGAGAAGGCGAGGTTGTCACAGACGAAGGTGCGCGAGCCGAACGACACGCCGACTGGGAACTTGCGGTCGTGACTGTTCCGCAGTCCGACCATATCGTTATAGCCCGTGTAGTCGCTCTTGAGGCACAGGACGCCGAAGAAGCGCATACCATCGGGCGTGAGGCCGAAGTGCTGCTCGGTGACGGTGTGGCCATAATAGCCAAGTGCGTGCGAGATCAAATCCACCACCCGAAAGTGCGGGATGGGGACGTGCGTTGCCGTAGATGGCGGGGTTTCGAGTGCGCGAAGCGCGTCGTATTCGACCGGATTAGCTCCGGCGTGAAGGCAAAGTGTCATTGAACAATTCCTCTCCGCTATCGGGACCCGAGGCGGGTACCGAATGGCGGAGAGGAGCTGATTGCATTGTATCAGCAATGCGCTACCGCTAGGGTTCGCCGCATGAGCACTCGGCCGAAAGTCTTAGAGCAACAAGGGCCTTATACTCGGCATCCACCCGTCGCGGCGGCTTGTGATCTGATCGAACGTGCATGGGCGACATATCACGAATTCGCGGGAGGTCACGAGCGAGAAGGCGAGTCGCTTCGACAGTTCCTGTTTACACGCATGGTCTACATCGGCGAGGCCACGAGCACTGCTATCCGGCTGAATGCGACCTGGGCGCTGACCCATCCCGCGATGTCGCTGCTGCGGGATCGCTACGAACAGGCCGTTCGATTTTCCTGGCTGCTTCGGAGCCCGAAGGACGACGAGTACCACAAGTACGGACGCGCCTACTTCGCAAAAATGAACTCGCTCATCCGCGACATGCCCCCCGAGATGATGAAGACCTACGAAAAGTGGATGGGCGAGGCTCCGGAGTGGGCGAAGGAGACGCCGACAAAAGAGAACCGGGCATACTTCGAGGCGTGGAACACGCTTGACCTGCGTTCCATGGCGACCAAACGGGACGCGTTGCCGCCAATCTCCGATTGCAAGATCGCAAGGCAAGAGCTGGCCGGTTGGTACGGCTCGATCTACGCGCAATTCAGTTCCGTGTCGCACTACGATCGCTACAGCGTCGAACTGTTAGGTCTGCACAGAGCGCCCGATGGCCAGCTTGTTCTCGCGCCCGATCCGCAGTGGCCGGCAATACTCACGCTGCACCTGGCGCTCTTCGACGTGATCTTCTGCTATGAGGCCACTCAACTTTTTCTCCAAAAAGACGGCACGGACGCCTACGGAAAGCTCTTAGATGAGTGCCACGAGCTGATGCGGAAGGTGTTGCCCAAGTAGATGTCACTGCAAATACCTGTTCTCCTGTGCGTTGTTGCACTTGGTACAGGCAATTTTTAGGTCCTTGTAAGCAGCACTCTTGTACTTGGTGTGATGCAGGTTCGGTCTGCCCTTGGTGGACCCGCCGCAGAGCTCACACACTTTCGGGTCGCGTCCCTCTTTCCGCATCATCGTCCATATGAGACGAGTGTAGGCGTGAGGCATGTTGTGTTCACGGGAATGAGATACCTGCTTCTTCATAACACCTTGCGCGGCTTCGCGCCGTCTTTAGGGCTGATAAAACCAGTGCATTCACACGTCTGGTTATAATCGTCTCCCTCGCCATAGCAGCAATCATGCGGGTACTCTCCGGTGTGTCGGCCCAGCCTGTGCCCACACTTGCACACCTTCTCCATATCGCTGTGGCTGTACTTGCCTT
>JBBRFD010000184.1:0-9453 GCA_038224985.1 Reyranellales bacterium | reverse complement strand
ATAGGGAGATGCGTATGTTGAAGCTTGTTCGTCGTGCCGTACTGGTTTTTGCGCTGTTCATTCCGGCTGCCTTCGCGCCCGCTGTCTTCGCACAAGAGTGGCCCACCAAGCCGATCACCATCTACATGGGTTTTCCGGCGGGCTCGGGTGTCGACGTCGTGGCGCGCATGCTGCAGCCCTCGCTCGAGAAGTCGCTCGGCCAGCGCCTGGTGATCGACTACAAGCCCGGCGCCGGCGGCAATGTCGCGTCCGAGGTCGTGGCCCGCGCGTCGGCGGACGGCTACACCTTCCTGCTGGGCACGGCTGCCACGCACGGCGTCAACGCCGCGCTCTACAAGCGACTGTCGTTCGACGTCGAGGCTGACTTCACGCCGATCTCGACACTGGTCGACGTCTCGAACGTGCTCACCGTCAATCCCGAGGTGCTCGATGCCGGCACGGTCAAGGAGTTCATCGCCAAGGTGAAGGCGGCTCCCGGCAAATACAACTACGCCTCGACCGGCAACGGCACGGGCACGCATCTGGCCTTCGCTGAGTTCGTGCACAAGGCCGGCCTCAACATGGTGCATGTGCCCTACAAGGGCGGGCCCGAAGCCATCCAGGGCGTGTTGAACGGCGATACCTGCTGCATCTTCAACCAGGTGCAGACGGCCTTGACGCATTATCGCGCCGGCAAGGTGCGTCTGCTGGGCGTCACGACGAAGAAGCGCGTGCCGGCGATTCCCGAAGTGCCGACGATCGATGAGGCCGGCGTGCCGGGCTACGAGAGCTACACCTGGTTCGGCATCTTCGGCCCCAAGGGCCTCGATCCCGCCATCGCCGCCAAGATGAACAACGCGCTCAGGATCGCGCTGGCCGATCCCGAGACGCAGAAGAAGTTGGCCGATCTCGGCAATACGCCGCGCTACGAGACGCTCGAGCAGTTCAAGGCCACGGTGAAAGCCGACCGCGCTAAATGGGCCGAGGTCGTCAAGACCGTCGGCGCGACGATCGACTAGGAATCACGATATGCGCCGCAGCGACGAACGCATCCTCACCACGCATGTCGGCAGCCTGCCGCGCAGCGCCGAACTGAGCGACCTGCTGATCCGCGAGGAGGCGGGCGAGGCCATCGACAAGGCCCTGCTCGCGGCCAAGAGCGAGGCGGCGGTGCGCGACGTCGTGGCCCGTCAGTCGTCCGCCGGCGTCGACGTGGTCTGCGACGGCGAGCAACCGCGCGTCGGTTTCCAGACCTATGTCGTCCAGCGCATGAAAGGCTTCGGCGGCGAATCCAGGCGGCCGCCGCCTTCCGATTACAAGAACTTTCCGGCCTTTGCCGCGCAGGCGGCGCGGCGCGCACCCAAGCGCAGCAAGGTGCGCAATGCCGCCCAGGCGATCGCCGATGTGGTCTATGACGACCTGGCGGCGGCCAAGGAGGAATGCCGCATGTTCAAGGCGGCGCTCGGCGGGCTGGCCCAAAAGCCGGCCGATGCTTTCATGACCGCGGCCTCGCCCGGCATCATCGCGACGACGTTGATGAACGCGCATTACGACAGCCACGAGGCCTATGTCTTCGCGCTGGCGCGCCAGATCGCCAAGGAATACGAGCTGATCGCCCGCGACTTCGTGCTGCAGATCGATGCACCCGATCTTG
The DNA here is from genome assembly GCA_038224985.1 of Reyranellales bacterium. GTDB lineage: Bacteria > Pseudomonadota > Alphaproteobacteria > Reyranellales > Reyranellaceae > Reyranella. The sequence continues at coordinate 7,820 of JBBRFD010000184.1, read as the reverse complement.
CGATGGAGCGTACCGTACTGTTCCAGGACAAGAGCGTGTCCGAATTCCTGAAGATCGCCGAGATGCATGTCGCGGCGATCAACGAAGCGGTGGCCAATATTCCACGCGAGCGCATCCGGCTGCACTGCTGCTGGGGCAATTGGGAAGGCCCGCATGTCGACGACATCCCCATGGGCGAGATTCTGCCGGTGCTTTACCAGGCCCGCGTCGGCGCGCTCAGCATCGAGTTCGCCAATCCGCGCCACCAGCACGAATACGCGGCGCTCAAGAAGGCCAGACTGCCGGACGAATTCCTGCTGCTGCCGGGTGTGATCGATTCGACGACGAATTTCGTCGAGCATCCCGAGGTGATCGCCAACCGCATCTGCGAGGCGGTCGCCGTCGTGGGCGACCGCAGCCGTGTCATCGCCTCGAGCGATTGCGGCTTCGGCACTTTCGCCGGTGGTGAGCTTGTGGCCGAAGACGTCGTCTGGGCCAAGCTCAGGAGTTCCAGCGAGGGCGCCGCCATCGCCACGAAGCGGCTGTGGGGTTAGCTGCTCCTCCCCTTTTGAAGGGTGGCTAAGAGCTAAGCCGCCGCATCCTCGCGGATCATCGCCGCGCCCTTCTCGCCGATCATGATGGTGGGCGCATTGGTGTTGCCGGTGGTCAGCGTCGGCATCACCGAGGCATCGATGACGCGCAAGCCCTGAATACCTCGCACGCGCAGGCGGGAATCGACCACGGCGCGCGGGTCCTCGCCCATCTTGCAGGTACCGACGGGATGATAGAGCGTGTTGCCCGACTTGCGGGCATAGGCCAGCAGGTCGGCGTCGCTTTGCACGTCGGGGCCGGGCTGGATCTCGCCGGTGCTGTACTGGGCCAGCGCCGGTGAGGCGAAGATGCTGCGGACATGGCGGATGCCGCTCAGCATCGCCAGCTCGTCGGTATGGCTGCTGAGGTAGTTGGGCTTGATATGCGGCCGGGCGAAGGGATCGGCGGAGGCGGCCATGATGGTGCCGCGGCTGTCGGGCTTCACGACGCAGACGACGCAGCTCATGCCGGGTTTTTCATCGAGCGTGCCGAACTTCAGCGGATTGGTGCTGCCCGGCGTGAACAGCAGCTGCAGGTCGGGCGAGGCCAGGCCCTCGCGGCTGTCGCAGAAGACCTGCGCCGTGGTGACGCCGAAGGTGAGCGCACCCCGGCCGGTGAAGAAGAATTTCACGATTTCCGGCAGGACGCGCGGGAAGCGCGCCACTTCGTTGACCGTGAGTATGCCCTGCACGCGATGGACGACGCGCATGACGTAATGGTCGATCAGGTTGGCGCCGACCCCCGGCAGGTCGTGCACGACGGGAATGCCCAGCGATTGCAGTTGCGCGGCCGGACCGATGCCGGAGATCTGCAGGATATGCGGCGAGTTGACGGTGCCGCCACAAACGATGACCTCGCGATTGGCCGCGACGGTCGTGAGGTTGCCGCCGCGCTGGAAGGTGACGCCGGTGCAGCGCTTGCCGTCGAAGGTGAGACGGCCGCCCTGCGCATCGGTCTCGACGCGCAGGTTGGGCCGGCCCTTGGCCTCGCGCAGGAAGGTCTGCGCCGTCGAGCCGCGCAAGCGGCCGCGCCGCGTCATCTGCGAATAGCCGACACCGTCGCGCTGCGAGCCGTTGAGGTCGGGGTTGAAGGGGAAGCCGGCCTGCTGTGCGCCTTTTACGAAATCGTGGGTCAGCGGCAGGATGGTGCGGTAATCCTCGACCTTGAGCGGGCCGCCCTGGCCCCGGATCTCCGGGTCGCCGCCCTGCACGTAATGCTCCGACTTCTTGAAGTAGGGCAGCACGTCGTCCCAGCTCCAGCCGCGTGCGCCCATCTGCGCCCAGCCGTCGAAATCGGCCGGCGCGCCGCGCACATAGAGCATGCCGTTGATCGAACTCGAGCCGCCCAGCGTGCGGCCGCGCGGCCATTCCATGCGGCGCTCGTGGGTGCCCTTCTCCGGTTCGGTCGTGAAATTCCAGTTGACCAGCGGATTGCGGATCAGCGAGCGCATGCCGGCGGGGATATGGATCATCGGATGCCAGTCGTTCGGTCCCGCCTCGAGCAGGATCACCGAGGCGCCGGTCTCCGAGAGCCTTGCCGCCACCACGCATCCGGCCGAGCCGGCGCCGACGACCACATAATCCGCCTGCATCGCGTTCTCCCTAAAGCGTGCCCAGGCGCTTGTCGCGCGGCACGAAGTATTCTGTCGGTTCGAGTTCGGCTTCTTCCTGCTCGAACATGTTCTGTGCGTGGCACGCGATGTCGGCCTTGAAGAGATCGTGCGAGATCGCCTGCACCAGCCGCGTCGCGCCGACATAAAGACCGGGAATGTCGCCAGCCAGGGCGCCGTGGCTGATGACGCTGCCCCAGTTGAACAGCGCGATGTTCTTCAGGAAGGGCGCCGTGCCCGGCTGCTTCTCCTGTAGTTCGAAGCCCGGGCCGAGATAGGGATAGCGCGCCGCCTCGGCATTGACCTTCACGTCTTCCGGTGAGCGCACATCGCCCCAGAGCTTGAGGACGGGCACGAAGGGCGCGATCTGGGCGCTGTGCGAAAGGTCGACATCGAAACCGGTGCCGAAGAAGACCGCGTCGAAGCGCTCCGTGGTTTTTGTCGTCTTCACCGTGACGCCGCCGTGCTCGACGATGACGTCGGTCCAGGGCTCGGCGAAGCGGAAGGAAAAGCCCGGCTGCTTCTGGTTGCGCAGCACCGATTCATGCGGCGGAGGGGAGCCCGCCGAAAACATGTAGGTCTGCAATCGCCAGCGCCAGTCGTCGTCGAGCATGCCGAAGCCGCGCTGGAAGCCGGGAAAGGACGCGCCCTTTGACTTGTTGACCTGCGGCAGGTGAGGGCGGCGGGCAAAGCAGATCGCCTCACGCGCGCCGGCTTCGAGGGCCGTCGCTGCATTGTCGATGGCCGTCGCCAGCACGCCGAGGATGCCGATGCGTTTGCCGACCAGCTTGCGGAAATCGATCTCTTCGAGCGTATGGAAGACAAGTCCCTGGCGCTTCGGATCGACGGGATCGAACGAGGGAAAAGCCGGCCAGCGAAAGCCACCGGCGCCATCGCGGCCATTGGCCATGACGATCTTGCGCGCATGGACAGCTTCGCCATCCAACAATTCGGCACGCAACAACTCGCCGACGGGCTCGATCTTCACGAGTGCGATGCCATTCTCGACCGGAAGATCGACGACCTTGCGCACCCAGAGCAGGTAGCGCAGCCAGTCGAGGCGATCGATCTTGTAGAGCCCCCTCCAGCCTTCGGCGCCATGCTGCGCCTCGTACCAGGCGCGGAAGGTGAGAGAGGGGATACCGAGGTCGGGCCCGGTCAGGTGCTTGGGGGAGCGCAGGATCGGCATGCGCGCCGTGGTGTTCCATGGGCCTTCGCGGCCATGGCTTTCGCGCTCGATCACCCGGATGTTGAGGATGCCCTCGCGCCGCAGGCCGAAACCGACGGTCTGGCCGCACATGCCGGCGCCCACGACCAACACGTCGAGCACCCGCTTGCCGTCGGGGCCGGTGCGCTCGGGAACCCAATTGGCCGGCGGGTAGTTCAGTCGGGCGAGGTCGTGGCGCGCGACCGCTTCCAGCACCGCCAATCCCTGTTCACGCTCGACAACACCGGCCATCCCGTGCTTTCCACCTTGTTAACGGTCTTCAATAGCAGGGCCACCCTTGGGAGAAAATGCCATGCGCGGTCGTCAGGTCCTGTTGGAGACATTGCTCAATCACGGCGTCGACCGCATCTTCGGCAATCCCGGCACCACCGAGAGCCCGCTGCTCGACTCGCTGCCCGACTATCCGCAGATCGACTACATCGTGCACCTGCACGAAGGCGTCGCCACGGGGGCGGCGAGCTTCTACGCCCAGGCCAGCGGCAAGACGGCTTTCGTCAACCTCCATGTGGCGCCTGGCCTCGGCAATGCCGTCGGCATGATCTACGGCGCCTGGAAGAACAACACGCCGATGGTGGTGACGGCGGGCCAGCAGGACACGCGCATGCGCCTGCGCGATCCCGTGCTCGGCCACGACCTCGCGGCCATCGCCGCCGCCGTCACCAAGTGGAGCGTGCAGGTCGAGACCGCCGACGAACTCGGCCCGATCCTGCAGCGCGCCTTCAAGATCGCCAACGAGGCGCCGGCCGGTCCGGTCTTCGTCGCCTTGCCGATCAACGTGATGGAGCAGGAGACCGCCATTCCTCCCGGCACGCCTGGCCATTCCTTCACCGCGACGCGGCCCGATCCCGCCGGCATCGCGGCACTGGCCAAGCTGCTGGTGGCGGCCAAGAGCCCGGCCATCGTCGCCGGCGACGACATCGCCCGCGCCGGTGCCGAAAAGACGTTGGTCAAGATCGTCGAGAAACTGGGCGCCGCGGTGTGGTTCGAGGGCCTGCGCGGCCAGAATTCCTTTCCGACGGATCATCCCGCGGCGCGCGGCACGCTGGCCTTCGATGCGCCCGGTGTTGCCAAGCAGTTCGCCGGCTGCGACCTCGTGCTGATGGTCGGTGGGCCGTTCTTCGAGGAAGTCTGGTACGCGCCGGGCTCGCCCTTTCCGGCGGGCTGCAAGGTGCTGCAGATCGAAGCCTCGCCGTCGCGGCTCGCCTACAACTTCGCGCTCGATGCCGGCGTGGTGGGCGAGGTCGGAGCCACGCTCGCCGCGCTCGAAGCCGCCCTGGGCGGCGTCGATGCCGCCGCCGCCAAGAAACGCAACGACGCGCTGGCGGCGCTGAAGGACTCCGAGAACGCCGCGCAGAAGGCGCGCGTCGAGAAATCCTGGTCGCGCACGCCGACCTCGATGGCCCGCGCCATGGCCGAGATCCGCGCCGGCGCGCCCAAGGACGCCATCGTCGTCGACGAGACCATCACGGCCAATCTCGACCTCTTCAAGACCTTCACCTTCGCAGGCCCCGGCGAATACTATAGCGGCCGCGGCGGTGGCATCGGCCAGGGCCTGGCCGGCGCCATTGGCGTGGCCGTGGCCAAGCCGGAACAGCCGATCCTCTGCCTCTCGGGCGACGGCTCATCGATGTATTCGATCCAGGCGCTGTGGACGGCGGCGCATCACAACCTGCGGATCGTCTTCGTCATCCTCGCCAACCGCGAATACCGCGTTCTCAAGCACAACATCGATGCCTACCGCGCGCGCTTCGACGTGAAGTCGAACAAGCCCTACATGCACATGGACCTCACCGGCCCGACCATGGGCTTCGTCGACATGGCCAAGGGCATGGGCGTCGCCGGCACTTATGTCGGCAAGGCCGACGACATCAAGGCCGCCGTCGCCGCCGCTTTCGCCAGCGGCAAGCCGCACCTGATCGAGATCGAGATCGAAGGCAAGCGCTGACCTCACACCACGACACAGTCGGGCGCCATTACCTCGCAGCCGTCAGCAACTCATCCTTCAGTGGACCCACCTTCATGAACGCCTCCAGGTCTCGATAAGGGAGGATGACGGGGTTGAAGGAATTACGTTCGACCGTACAACGGTCACCCTTGGTACGGCGGAGATCTTTCGCGTGTACGGCCTGGCCGGCCGGCGTCAAATAGACGGTGAAAGAATCGCTCTGCATATCGCGCTCGTAGTCGAGGTCGTCACAAAATGGGTCTGCCCGATGCCGGCGAATAGATGGCTTCGTTTGGGAGAGCGCCTTGCCTCTGCGAATCCGCAGATCGTGAAAAGCTTGGTATTTCCCGGCTGTGCAGAAGTCGAAATAAGGGCCTATACGAAAGAAGGGCGTCGTGCCGTCGCCGCAGCTCTCGATGTCGAACATTTTCTGCGTTGTGAGGTCCATCGTCGTGCCGCGTGCGTAAGGCATGCCGCCCCCATTGACGTTGCTGTCGGTATCCGTGACTCCGGTCTCTAAAGTGCTGACGATCCTGTCCGACAGATACGTGACCTCGACAATGTTCTGGTAGACGGAGCGATGAATCATGTCGACACGCATGAATTCCGATCGTCGAATGAGATCGAGAGATGTGCTCCAACCCAGAATCCAGCCGTGAACGGCGTCCCGTTGGCGATTGACTGCGTCGAGCATAGTTTGGTCCGTTAGACTGACGATGCGCACATAGGTCAAACCTGTGCCCCGGTCGGTTTCCAACGCCCAAGAGCGATTCCGGCCGGCTTCTGCCGGTTTTCCTGGCACAGGTTTGCCTTGTACGGGAGTGGCAGAGACTATGTAGAAGCTTCGAAAGTCTTCGAGCTGGTCTGCGTTGCCGAATTCGTCTTTCAATTCTTGGGATGAGAGCATCCAGATCTCAAGATCCTTGTAAAGCTGACTATGGGTAACCCCTGGTTCCCGGGCGAAGGTCACGCCTTGCAACACATCGCCAATGGCGAAGAGGAGCAAGACGATTGAAGAAAGCCAGCTCGACTTTTGCATATTGAGGAGGTTACTATATGGCGATTATATACTTGACGTAGCATGCCCCAACCCTTAGACAGAGGGCATGAACACCGCCGACCTGACCAATCCGATCTTCAACGACGAAACCGCCGCCCGCGAATACCTTGAGGCTTCGCGCTGGCCGGATGCCGTTTCCTGCCCCCATTGCGGCGGCCTGGACAAGATCAAGAAGATGGAAGGCAAGAGCCACCGCCCCGGCCTGTTCCTGTGCGGTAGCTGCCGTGGCAACTTCTCTGTGACGGTCGGCACGGTCTACGAGCGCAGCCATATCCCTCTGCATAAGTGGCTGCTGGCGACCCACCTCATGTCGGCCAGCAAGAAGGGCATTTCGGCCCATCAACTGCACCGTATGCTGGGCATCACCTACAAGTCGGCTTGGTTCATGTGCCACCGCATCCGCGAAGCCATGAAGATCGACGGCAACGAGCCTCCCATGGGCGGCGAAGGTAAGGTTATCGAGGCCGACGAGACCTACATCGGCCAGAAGCACGGCTACACCCCCGGCGACCGTGGCTACGGTCACAAGGTGGCCGTGGTGTCTTTGGTCGAGCGCAATGGCCGCGCCCGTTCGTTCAAGGTGGACAAGGCCAATGTCGCGACCATCGGCAAGATCGTCCGCGACAACAGCGACAAGGCGTCAGCCCTGAATACGGACGAGGCCGCCGCCTACAAGCAAGTCGGCAAGGAATTCGCCAGCCACGAAGCCGTCCAGCACTCGAAGAAAGAGTACGTCCGTGGCGACGTTCATTCCAACACGGTCGAAGGCTTCTTCTCGATCTTCAAGCGCGGCATGAAGGGCGTCTATCAGCACTGCGACGAACGCCACCTGCACCGCTATCTGGCTGAATTTGACTTCCGCTACAGCAACCGCGCCAAGTTGGGCTGCACCGACAAGGAGCGCGCCGACAAGGCCCTCAAGGGCATCGTCGGAAAGCGCCTGACCTATCGGCGGATTAACGAGCGGGAAGCCCAAGCGATGGGGAACCGCTAAGCTCCGTAGGCTGCTGGCGTCTCTATTGGATACATAAAGATGCAGTGGCTGTGGAGTAAAGATGCCTGTTGCCGTAGGTGTGCTTCATACGCAACATTGTGTTACGCAACATTATTGCGGAACCGGCGACGCCTCCCTACATTATCTGTGCTTAGAGACGGTTTCGTGGGGGAACTGAGCTGCCAATAAGTGTCGTGAGCAAGACACAATCTAGCTCTACTGATCTCCCCACATGACGTGGAGGTCGCTATGAAAGAGCCAATTAGCGTCACCTACACCTTTGTAGATGGTGCGCATTTCTTTACGGCAGACGATCCGAAATGGAGCGGTCTGTGTGCAGCAAGCACAAACTTGGAAGACGCATGGAAAGATGTGTCTCACCAGTTGAGCGGGCTTGCCGAGATTAACCACGGA
>JBBRFD010000183.1:0-9464 GCA_038224985.1 Reyranellales bacterium | reverse complement strand
CCGGACCGACGGCAGGTTTACCGCCGGCGGCCGAGATCAGCAGATTGCCCAGCGCGGTCTCGGCCAGCGGTACCGGCACGGCATGCTCGCCGGCCAGGCGCAGCAGCGCCAACATATCGGCGAGCGTGCCCCCGACGCCTTCCATTTCTTCCGAGACGGCGATCAGCGGCAGCCCCATCTCCTCGATCTCTTTCCAGAAATCGGCGGGCCAGACGCCCTTCTCCACCTCGTTGACGACCGATTTGCCGCTGCGCTCCGTGAAGAAACGGCCGGCGGTGTCGAGCAGCATGTCGCGGGTTTCGCGGTCCATCTGGTGTCTCCTAACGAAGGCCAAGGCCGCGGGCGACGATGCCGCGCAGGACCTGGGTCGTGCCGCCCTGGATCGTGTAGCTGGGCGCCATCATGGTGGCGTACTGGGCGATATCGAGGAAATCGGCCAAATCGTCCTCGGTCGTGGCATCCGACTCGGCCATGACGCGCGCCACCTCCGGCAGGTCCTGCTGGTAGATCGTGCCCAGGTCCTTCACCAGTGCGGCCTCGATGGCCGGCGACTTGCCGCCCTGCATCATGCCGGCAACGGCGACCGACATCTGACGCAGCGTCCACAGCCGGGCGACCAGGCGACCGAGCACGGAAGCCGCCCGCTTGGCCGGCTGGCGGCCGAGCACGCGGACCAGCTCGCGCAACACGTAGAAATTCTGCATGAAGCGCTCGGGGCCGCTGCGCTCGAAGGCGAGTTCGCTGGTCACCTGCAGCCAGCCATCGCCCTCGTTGCCGATCAGGCAGCTCTCAGGAACGAAAGTGTCGTTAAAAGTCACCTCGTTCCAGTCGTGACGGCCGGCGAGATTGATGATTGGCCGGATGGTGAGGCCCGGCGTCTTGAGATCGACCAGCAACTGGCTCAGGCCCTTATGACGGTCGCCATGTTGACCCGAGGTCCGCACCAGCGTGATGCAGTAGTGGTTGCGATGCGCGCCCGAGGTCCAGACCTTGGTGCCGTTGACGCGGAAGCCACCCGGCACCGGTTCAGCACGTGTGCGAACCGAGGCGAGGTCGGAGCCCGAATCCGGCTCGCTCATGCCGATGGAGAAATAGCACTCGCCCGCTGTGATGCGCGGCAGGATCGCCTGGCGCTGCTCCTCGCTGCCGAATTTCAGCAGCAGCGGTCCGGACTGGCGATCGGCCACCCAATGCGCACCGGCCGGCGCGCCCATGCCCAGCAGCTCTTCCGTCACGACATAACGGTCGAGGAACGACCGTTCGCTGCCGCCGTATTGCTTGGGCCAGGTGATGCCGAGCCAGCCCTTCTTGCCCAGCGCCTTGCTGAACTCGGGCGAAAAGGTGTTCCAGCTCGAAAAGCGATCCTCGTTCTTGAGACGGGGCAGAATTTCCTTCAGGAATGCCCGCACCTCGACACGCAGGGCTTCGGCTTCGGCCGGCAGGTGGAACGGGGGGAATTCGAGTTTGGGAATGGACATCTGCATTCTCGATGGTTGGATGCTCCATCTCTGTCGGCTAAAGCTAGGCGACGCAACTGTGGAGTTTCGAGGGTCGAATGCCGCGCCGCCCGCCCCGCCTGCCGCCGCTCTTGGCGGAATTCGACGATGACGAGCGCGAGGCCGTGCTGACCGTCAATCGGGCCTTCTACCGCGCCTTCAACGAGCGCGACTACGATGCCATGGACACGCTATGGGCGCCGACCGGATCGCTGATCTGCCTGCATCCCGGCCACGCCCCGCTCTACGACCGGGCCGCGATCATGGCGAGCTGGAAGGCTATCGTGCAGCACCCGCAGTCGCCGCGGGCGCGTCATGCCGACGAATGGGTGTTCGGCCGGCCAGGTCTCGCCATCGTCGTCTGCCGCGAGATCCTGCCCACCGCGCAGTTGATGGCGACCAACACCTTCGTGCGCCTGGGCGACGGCTGGAAGATGATCGGCCACCATTCCGGCCCTGTACCGACCAGCAACCGCGCCCGCCCTGTCGCCACGGCGCCACTACGCGACCGGCGCAAGCTGCATTAGCCTTTCAGAGCCGCCGCCAGGCCTTCAGCCGTCGCACGGCTTCCTCCATTTCGGCAGTCGAACCGGCGAAGGAAATGCGCAAGGTTCCCGCTCCGCGCGCCCGGTCGAAGTCGACACCGGGAGTCGTGGCCACGCCCGCTTCGCGCAGCATGGCGCGGCAAAATTCGCGGCTGTCGTTGGTGAGGTGCGAGACATCGGCATAGATGTAGAAGGCACCCTGTGCCGGCGTCAGCCGGTCGAAGCCCGCGCCCGGCAGTCCCGCCATCAGCAGGTCGCGATTGGCCTTGTAGCGGCGGACATGGCCGTCGAGTTCATCGCGGCATTCGAAGGCTGCGAGGGCCGCATGCTGCGACAGCGTCGGCACGGAGATGAAAAAGTTCTGAGTCAGCCGCTCGATGGGGCGCACCAGATCGGGCGGCACGATCAGCCAGCCGACACGCCAGCCCGTCATCGAGAAGTATTTCGAGAAGCTGTTGACCACGATGGCATGGTCGGAGACTTCGACTGCCGAGTGGGTTTCGCCTTCGTAGACGATGCCGTGATAGATCTCGTCGGAGATCATGCGCACGCCGCGCGCGTCGCACCACTTGGCCAATGCCGCCAGCTCGCCGCGCGTCACCATGGTACCGGTTGGATTGGACGGACTGGCCACGATCAGGCCGGCGATCGGTCCCGCCTTCTCGAGCGCCTCGACCGTCGGCTGATAGCGGTCGGCTGCCGAGGTCGGCAGGTCGACGGCCTCCAAATTGAGCGCCGAGAGGATGTTGCGGTAGGCGGGATAGCCGGGCGCCGCGAGTGCGATGCGATCGCCTGCGTCGAAGCTCGCCAGGAAAGCCAGCGGAAAGCCACCGGAGGAGCCCGTCGTCACGATCACGCGCTCGGCCGCGACCTCGGCGCCATATCGATCGCGGTAATGCTTTGCGATGCGTTCCCGCAGGGCCGGAATGCCAAGGGCGGCGACATAGCCGATGCGGTCGTTGTCGAGCGCGGCATGGGCCGCCGCCAGTGCGCCCTTGGGCGCGGGCGTGCTGGGCTGGCCCACTTCGAGATGGATGACGCTCTCGCCGGCCGCTTCTTTCTCGGCGGCCGCAGCCATCACGTCCATGACGATGAACGCCTCGACCGCGCCGCCTCGGCGCGACAGCTTATGCGCGGTCACTTGTTGGGAATGGCCGGCAAGGCCAGACCGAAGCCGGACTGGTCGGTACCGCCGCTGCAGCTGGTCACACCGCCGCGCAGTCCGCGTGGACAGGCAACCGCGTTGACGTGGCCGCCCCGCCCACCCAGCGCTGCCAATGCCTGCGCAACCGATTCGTTGCCCTGCACCGTGGCGCGCGCGATGGCGCCGACCGCCGACGCGGCATTGACGGAGCCACCGGCGGCGCCGGCGAACAGCAGCTCGCCATTGTTGGGGCTACCGATGATGACAGGGCTGGCACCCGCCGCATCGGCGGTCATGGCCCCCAACAGCACACCGGTGCCCGGCACGATGATGCGGGCGCCGAAGAGCTGGCCCATCGACAGGCTGCAAGCAACGGCGTTGCCATTGGAATCGACAGCGATGAAACCCGCGAAGCCGCCTGAATCGGTGGCAACACCGGCGCCGGAAGATTGTCCGGCCCAGCCGGCGAGCGCCGCTGCACCGGCCAGCGGCGGCGGCGCCACGAAAACACGATGGCCGTTGACGAATGCCTCGCTCGGCGGCGTTCCTGTCTGCGGTGCTGCATTGCGCATGGTTTCGACCGGAAGGCTGCCACCCATCTGCGCCACCTGATCCGACAGCATGCGCGCGACGCGGCCGGCAAAAAACTCGTTGCCGCCGCCCTGGCGCAGCGCACCCAGCGTTCCCGCCAGATCGCCCTGGGTCCAGTTGTCGCCCTCGGTCACCGCCGTCCCAGTACCCTTGCCGAAGATGCGCCGGGCCTCGCGGTCGGAAAGCGTGCTCGCACCGACCTGAAGATCGCGGGCCAAGGCGCGCGAGACGGGAATGCCGAAGCGCGCCAGGCGTTCCGCCGGCGCCACGAGCTGCTCCCAGCGCAAGGAGCCATGCCGGATGTGCATCAGCGTGATCGCGCGCACCCCCACCGGCACGTTGAAAGAGACACCGGCGATCGGGCCCGGCGCTGCTGTCGGCGCGAAGGCGAAAAGCTCGTCCACCCGGGTCTTTTGATTGTGGGAGATGCAGGCGCCGGCGGCGCCCAGACTGGCGGCCGACGGCAGCGTCACCGCCATGGTAAAGTACATGGCAACTGCGGCATCGGCGGCATTGCCGCCGGCCAGCAGGACGTCCCGGCCAACCTCCGCCGCCCGGCTCTCATCGGCCGCCACGCCCGCGAATATCGTGCCGCCACGCAGGGCATCGGCCAAACCAGCCCTGTTCGGCGAGATGCCAAAAGTGCTGTTCTGCGGATTGGGCGACCCACTTTCGCCACAAGCTGACAGTACAAGAAGGAGGCAGAGGGCCATTCCGCGTGATTGACGCCGCGCCATGGCGTTCATAGCCTGAGTGAAACTGGTAGTGCCCGTGAATAGACGCATCTCATCCCTCTTCTGCCTCGGCCTTCTCGTGCCGGTTCTGGCGCTGGCGCCGCTCGATGCCGCCAACGCCCAGCGCCTCAGTCTAATCCGCGACGCCGAGATCGAAAGCGCGATCCGCGCCTTCGTGACGCCGATCTGGAAAGTTGCTGGCCTCAATCCCGATGCCGTCGACGTCGTAATCGTCCAGGACAGCAGTCTCAACGCTTTCGTAGCGGGCGGCCAGCGCATCTTCGTCAACACCGGGCTTCTCATGCGGACCGAACGTCCGGGTCAGCTCATCGGCGTGCTGGCGCATGAGACCGGCCATATCGCCGGCGGGCATCTTGTCCGCCAACAGGAAGAACTGCGTGCATTGTCGACGTTACAGATCCTCGAGACGATCCTGTCGGCCGGCGCCCTGGCAGGCAGCGCAGCGGCCGGCGGCGGCATGGGCCGTGGCGGTCCGACGGGCGGCGGGGCCGGCGCGCCGGGCTCGATTCTCAGCTTCCTGCAAGATACGCAGACCCAGGAAAACTCCGCCGACCAGGCGGCCATCACCTATCTCGAGAAAACCCGTCAGTCGCCCAAGGGCAGCGTCGAATTCCTGCGTATACTGGCACAGCGCGAGCGCATGATGCTGGGCAAGCGCGATGCCTATCTCACGACCCATCCGCTGACCCAGGACCGCATCGCCGCCTACGAAGAGGCTGCGGCGCGCTCGCCCTACGCCAATACGCCGGACACCCAGCGCTTCATCGACCTGCACGGCCGCATCGTGGCCAAGCTAATGGGCTTCATCGCACCCGAGCAGGCCCTCCAGCAGTTCCGCGAAGGCGACCCTTCGGTGATCGCGCGCTACGCCCGCGCCATCGCGCTTTACCGCAAAGGCGCCCTCGGATCGGCCTTGCTGACGCTCGACGGCCTGCTCAAGGAATATCCCAACGATCCCTATTTCCACGAACTGCGCGGCCAGGCGCTCTTCGAGAACGGCCGCGCCGTCGAAGCGGTGCCTTCTTACCGTCGGGCCGTTCAGCTCCTGCCCGGCACGCCACTGATCAAGATGGATTACGCCCGCGCCTTGCTCGAGACCAACCGGCCCGAGGACGACCGCGAGGCAATCCGCAATCTCGAGATCGCGAGCCAGACCGAGACTGAGAGCCTCGAGTTGTGGCGGCTGATGTCGGTCGGCTACGCCCGGCTCAACAATCACGGCATGACCTCGCTCGCCCGCGCCGAGATGGCGATCCTGCAGGGCCGTCGCACGGAGGCCCAGGCCCATGCCGCCACCGCCGAGCGGCAGTTGACCCAGGGCTCGCCCTCCTGGCAGCGCGCCCAGGACATCAAGGCTTATATTTCCTCACGCCCCGCCAAGCGTTAAGTGATCGCCCGCCAAGTGGTCATCCGCGCCAAAGACGTGTAACCAGACGCCGTTTCCCCTCGGAGAATATCCAATGCGTTCCATTCTTTTGGCCTTGTTCGGCGGCTTGATCGCCATTGGCGCCGTCGTCGCGGTCCAGGCTACGGCCCCCGCCCGTCTCACCCCGGCCGAGACATCCAAGGCCGCCCCCTCCATGGCCATGACGGCTCCGGTGGGCAGCAAGGCCGCGATCGAGAAGATCGTGCACGACTACATCATTGCCAACCCGGAAGTGCTGGTCGAGGCGATGCAGGAATTCGAGAAGAAGCAGGAGGGGCAGCGCGAGAACACCGCCAAGACGGCGATCCAGGAATATGAAGGCGAGCTGTTGCGCGACACCGACAGCCCGATCGGCGGCAATTCCAACGGCAACGTCACCATCGTCGAGTTCAACGACTACCAGTGCCCCTACTGCAAACGGGCCTATGCCTCCATCGAGCAGGTGGTGAAGGCCGACGGCAATGTGCGAATCGTCTACAAGGACCTGCCGATCCTGGGCGAACCGTCGCGCATCGCCGCCTTCGCCGCCATCGCCTCGCGCAAGCAGAACAAGCACACCGTCTTCCATGCTGCCTTGATGGAGTTCAAGGGCCAGATCGACCGCGACCGCATCTTCGAGATCGCGGGCTCGGTCGGCATCGACGTGCCGCAGCTCCAGAAGGACATGGAAGACCCCAAGATCAAGCAGATCATCGACCGCAACATGGCTGTCGCCAGCAAGCTCGGCGTACGCGGCACGCCGGCTTTCGTGATCGGCAAGGCTTTCGTGCCCGGTGCCGTCGACGCCGTTGCGCTGAAGCAGCTCATCGCCGACGCCCGCAAGGGCTAACGCGACTGCACGGCCTTCAGACCGAGGATATCGACCAGATCGGGGCCGTTGCCCGGGAGCGCGAAAAGGCGCTCGAAGGTGAGCGGCGTCTCGGGCTGTGCCGTTACCGTCAGTGTGCCACCGCGCTCGACGAAGCGTGCGACCGCATCGAGAATCTTGCTGAGATCCTCGGTGATCAGCACATCGGTCGGCGCGAAGCGGCGAACCTCCGCCGCCAGCTGCCGCCGTGCCGCAGCCGCATCCTGCCCCGAAGTATCGCCGTAGAGCTTCACCAGCCGGCTCAGCAGGCTATCGTCGCGCACGACCAGTTCCATTGAACCAAGCGCCGCCTTGCTGTCCGTCAGGGTCAGCATATCGCCGCGGTCGAACGCCTGCCAGAACGCCGCGTCGCCATCGACGATCCGGGCGGTGAACGAGGCTTCCGCCAGGCCGGGGCTGTTCAGTAAGCACTTGCCGACCTCGAGTTCACCCTTGTTGCGATCCTCCAGACCGGCACATTCCAGCGACGCCGCGATCTCGCTCAACCCAATCGACATCATGGCAATGCGCATCGCCAATCCGGCAATGCCTCCTGGCGGGCGAACCGCCAGCCCTTCGGCGCGCGCCTTGGTCCGGGTGACTCCCTCGCTTTCGGGGGCCGTCTCGACCACGATGCGGTCGAGGGAAAAGTTGTAGCGTTTCATGAGTTCCCCCCCGAAGCCCGAGAGCGAGATGGTCTTGGCCCGCAGCCGGCCCGCCGCCCTGGCCGCTTGGAGATTTTCGAGCATCGGGTTCAAGTCGATCCGCGAGAGCGTCATTTCCTCTAAGGACAGGATTGGTGTGTCGGCCTCCACCGGATCGCGAATGCCGGTGTCGATGAGGGTCGCCGTGCCGATACGACCGCGATCAATGTTATCGACGCCGATCGACGCCACCAAGAAGCGTATGCCCTCGCCCGTGGTCGATTCGAGGGCCAGGCCACGCCCGTCGATGCGCGCCGCCTTGAGCGCCGAAAGCGCGCGCGCCTCCGGCGCCGGCACGGCGTGCCGATAGCGCCGCAGCTCGATGCCCTCGATGACAAGCTTGTCGGCATTCCATTTGAGTCCCTGGGCTTCGTTGATCATTTGCGCGTTGAGGAGTTCGATCCGGCTGGCATTCACCGGATCTCCCCAGGTCCAGCCCGTAAAGGGCGTGCGGCCGGCCAGTAGCTCGCTCAACGGCCAGCTAAGACCGCTCACCTCGATCTGCTCGGCCGCCAGCACCGGGTCCTCGTCGAGATGTGAATAGAGGGCGGCTTCGACAAGCGTGATGCGCCGCTTCAGCAGATCGACCGCGATCTCGGTGACCTTGATATCCGGCCTTTGCTGGATGCGTGCACGCATCTCGCGCACGATCTGCTGCTCGATCAGGGGAATGGCAGCGATGCCGGCTCCGACGATGAGGACGACCAGCAGACCGACAAGGCCGAACGCGATCGCCCAGCGTTTCACGCCTCGGCGTCCGGCTGCTTCGAGGGCTGCGCCGCGTCGAACGCCGGAAGCTTCATGCAGGTGGCGTAGATGCGCTGGATGGTCGGATAGCGCGCCATGTCGACCTTGAAGCGCGCGGCATTGAAGACCTGCGGGATCAGGCAAAGATCGGCCATGGTCGGCGTATCGCCGTGACTGTAGACACCGGTGTGCGTGTCGCTGGCGATCGAGGCCTCGTAGGCGTCGAAACCGATCTCGATCCAGTGGCGCGACCAGGCGAAGGTCGTCTCCTCCTCCAACTCGTACACCTCCTTCAGGTATTTCATGACCCTGAGGTTCTGGATGGGATGGATATCGGCCGTCGGGATCAGGGCCAGCGATCGCACGCGGGCGCGGCCCACCGGGTCCTTGGGCAGGATCGGCGGATCGGGGTGCGTCTCCTCGAGATATTCGAGGATGGCCATCGACTGGGTCAGGACCTCGCCCGAATCCAGCACCATGGCGGGTACCAGCCTCTGTGGGTTGATCGCCACATAGTCCGGCGCGCTTTGCTCGCCTTTGCGCAGATGGCGTGACGAATGATCGACCGCGATGCCCTTGAGGTTGAGCGCAATGCGCACGCGATAGGCCGCCGAGGAGCGGAAATAGCCGATGAGTTTCATGACGCCTCCCGCGTACAGTTTACCACAGCCGCGTCAGCCCGGAGGATCGTAGTGCACCACTTTCTGGTCGACGGCGCCGAAGATCGACTTGCCAGCCCGGTCGAACATTTCGATTCGGATATGGTCGCCGAATTTCATGAACGGCGTAAGCGGCTTGCCGCCGTCGATGGTCTCGCGCACGCGGCGCTCGGCGATGCAGGAGCAGCCGACCGTGGCATCCTTGTTGGCGACGGTGCCGGAGCCCACGACCGTGCCCGCCTCGAGATGCCGGGTCTTGGCGGCATGGGCGATCAACTGGCCGAAATCGAACGTCAGATCGGTGGCGGCATTGGGGTGACCGAACTCCTTGCCGTTCAGTGTCGAGATCATCGGCAGATCGAGCTTGCCGCCATCCCACGCCTCGCCCAGTTCGTCGGGCGTCACCGCGACCGGCGCGAAGGCTGTCGCCGGCTTGCCATGCAGGAAGCCGAAGCCCTTGTTGAGCTCGGCCGGGATCAGGTTGCGCAGCGACACGTCGTTCAGGATCGTCACCAGCTTGATGTGCTTGCGTGCCGCCGGGGCGGAGATG